>JBNJII010000046.1:0-21067 GCA_051749205.1 Thermodesulfobacteriota bacterium
TGACACCGGGGGTGTTTTGAAAACCCAGAAGGCAGGCATTACGCGAAGACGCGAAGCACTGCCCCTTGAGGTCCCCGGTTATCTGTCGGTCTTTCAAAATACCTCATATCCCGGAATGCAACCTCCGACCCTCCGGGTAGCGGCAATCCTAGGCGTCTTCGCCGTATGGTTGCCCTCTGAAAATAACAAACCCAGGTGTCAAGTGTGGGTAAAGGTCAGCCCTCAAAGGGGGACGAAGAAGAGGCAGCGACAGATGAAGGTTGATTTTTCGCTAGCGGTCCTGAAATCTTCGCTGCACTTTCTCAGTGATGCTTGCCGGCAAAATTCGCTGCAATACCTTGGAATCCGGAGCGAACAGTACCAGCTCCCCTCGAGATCTAGCCAACTCCTGTCCCCTAAAATCCAAAATAAGGCCCCGAATCCAGGCCTTGCGATCTTCATGCTCTTCCACCCAGCCTTGAACCTCCAGCTCAGTATTAACCTGTATGGGGTGCAGAAATTCCACGTGCATGGATTTGGTCAGTATGACCCGCTGCAAGAGGTGGATGGCGGTCCAGGCCATGATCTCATCCAGCATGGTGGATATGATCCCGCCGTGGAGGAGGCTTTCCCATCCGCTTAAGTGGGCCGGGGGGGTAACATTGGAGTACAGCTTTTCCCCGTCGGTATAAAACTCCATATGCAGCCCGCACACATTTTCCGAGCCGCAGGCAAAGCAGGATGTGTCCATATTGGGGACGGGCCGGCGTTGTGAATTCGGTGTGCTCATGGGAACAGATGTCCACGAATTGGTTTGAGTGTTTTTGTCAGGAAAAATGGCACCTGATGGTGTGTATTTTCCACAGTTTTGGTCTTCTCACATCCCGGGAGGCTCCTATTCTGCTGTCCCCTCCAGGTCCAAGGTCAGCTTGATGGTCTCCGGGTCGTCGGGATCGCTCTTGATGTGAAAGCCCAGTTTTTTGCCCAGGGCCTGCATGCCTCTGTTCTCCCGCAGGGTGTAGGCCATAAGCTCCTTGGTCCCCCGATCCCGGCAATAGCGGATCATCTTTTCCATAAGGGCCGTGCCCAGTCCTTTGACCTTGAGGTCACTGCGCACAACAATGGCAAATTCAGCCGTGATGTTGTCCGGATCAAAAAAGGTCCGGACCACTCCCAATGTCTTGGGCTTTTTGTCCTCTTCCGTGGTTGTGGCGATAAAGGCCATTTCCCGGTCATAGTCGATCTGACTCATCATGGCCAGTTGGTTGTGGGGGAAGTCGTGCACAAAGCCGAAGAAACGCATGCGCAAGTCTTCAGGGGAGAGGCTGTTGATGAATTCCGCATGCTGGTACTCGTCTTCCGGCCGGATGGGCCGGAGCATGACCCGGAGGTCGGAGAGCTTGACGCATTCTTCCAGATGTTCCGGATATGGCCGAATGGCCAGTCTGGACGCCCCGGAGACAGTGCTTTCATCGATGGCAATCCTGGCATCCAGGACCAGGACTCCGGCATCGTCTGCCAAGAGGGGATTGATACTCAGGCTCTTGATCTCGGGGATGTCGATGATCAATTGCGAGATCTGGACCAAGGTCAGCTTCACCGCCTGCATATCCGTTGCCGGATGGCCGCCGAAACCCTCCATGAGTTTGGCAATACGCGTGTGTTGGATAAGCTCTTTGGCCAGGGTCATGTTCAGGGGAGGCAGGCCTACGGCATGGTCATGGATGATTTTGGCTGCCGGTCCTCCATGGCCGAACATGATCACCGGACCGAACTCCGCTGTATAAGTCACACCCAGGATAAGCTCATGAGCCCCCGGCCGGCGAGCCATTTTCTGGACGATAAAGCCTTCCAGCCTGGCCTCTGGTTCCATGGTTTGGGCCCTGTGCCACATAGAGGAAGCGGCCTTGCGGATTTCCTCCGGGGATTCCAGGTCCATGGTCAGGCCGCCGATGGCATGCTTGCTTTTGATGTCCGGGGATAAAAGCTTGATGGCTACCGGATATCCGATCTCCCGGGCCATAAGCTCGGCTTCTTCTGCGGTTTCCACAATTCGGGTCTCCACGACTGGAATGGCATACACAGAGAGCACTTCATTGGTTTCGGATTGGCTGAGATGGCTGCGGCCTTCTGTCAAGGCATTCTTGATAATTGCCCGGGCGGCATCAGTATTGGGAGTGAACTCCTTGGGGACACTGTCCGGTGTCTCCATGAGCATCTCTTGGTTGCGACGGTAGCGGACCATATCCATATACAGGCGCACAGCCTGGTCCGGAGTTTCATAGCTGGGAACTCCGGCCAGAGCGAATATGCGTCTGGCCTGGGCCGCATCTTTTTCTCCCAGCCAAATGGTGAATATGTTCTTGCGCGTTCTGCCCAGGGTATTCACGACAGAACCGGCAATGTCTTCGCTGGAGGCAAAGGCTGTGGGAACATGGATGACCATGACCGCATCCACTCCTTTGTCCTTGAGCACGGTCTCCAAAGCTTGGGCATAAGTTTCACTTGGAGCGTGATCCATGATCCGAATGGGGTTGGTCCTGGTCTTGTGGGCCGTATAAATGGGTTCCAGTTCAGTCAGGGTCTGCTCCTGGAAGGTAGCCAGCTGTCCTCCCTGGTTGGCCAGGGTGTCCTTGACCATCAAGGCCGGGCCCCCGCCGTTGCTGATAATGGCCAGGCGATCTCCCTGCAAAGGCTTGGACCTGGCCAAGGTCTCCACAGCATCGAAGAGCTCGGCCACATCGTAGACCCGCAACATGCCTGAACGGCGGAAAAGGGCGTCGTAGACGTCGTTTAGGTGGACCGGGGTTCCGGCCGGCAGTGTGGCCTGTTCCCCTTCGTCCTCTTGTCCGCTCTTGAGCACTACCAGTGGCTTGTTCCTGGAGGCGGATCTGGCAGCGGAGATAAACTTGCGGGCGTTTTGCACCTGCTCAATATACAAGAGAATGGAGGCTGTATACGGGTCTCCGCCCAAAAAATCGATGACATCGGCAAAATCGATGTCGTCTCCGTCGCCCAAAGAAATAAAGTGAGAGAATCCGATGCCTTTGGCCTGGGCCCAATCCAAGACAGCAATGCCCAGGGAGTCGGATTGGGAAACAAAAGCGATCTGTCCCTTTTGCACGCTGGTATGTCCGAAGCTGGCGTTCACTCCGGAACGGGGAACCATGATCCCCAGACAGTTGGGGCCCAGGATGCGCATGGAGTAGCTGCGGGCCAGCTCGAGGACTATGTCCCTGTGGGTCCGTCCCTGACTGTCTGTGTGTTTTTCCAGGTCAGTACTCATGATGAGCACACTCTTGGTCCCCTTTTCCCCCAAAGCCTGGACATAATCGGGTACCGCCTGAGGCGGAGTACAGATTATGGCCAGATCCGGACTCAACGGCAAATCCTGTACCGTGGGGTAGCTGAGCACTCCGCCGATGGCTTTGTGCTTGGGATTGACCGGCAAGATGGGGCCGGAAAAGCCCCCGCGCAAAAGATTGTGCATAACCACGGACCCAATACTCTTGGGTCTGTTGGAGGCGCCCACCAAAGTAATGGACTTGGGCCGAAACAGGGATTCCAGATGCCGCAGGCTCATGCCGCCTCTCCTTATTCAAGTAGGGGAGATGCCCCTTGATACGAACGATTACGAGATGTGTGTAGCCTACCCCACATGGCAAAGGGAATCAACCAGTGCCGAGGGAGGCTCATCACGACACGCTGTCCTTCCGGCAATGTAACGATGAAAATTGAAGACCCCTGTTGACAAAAAAAACGAGTTATAGGATATTTCCTTTAAGAATCACGAAATCTTTTCTTGTCTTTGAATAGGTGGAAGCGGTCGAGTGGTTCTTGCGACGAGACACGTTGGTTAACGTAGTACTCAAAAAGGAGGGGATCAATGACAGACAAGGGACAGGATCAGAGTGCGCATTACGATGTGCATTGGCAGGAGGAAGAGTATTACTACCCGCCACCGGAGTTTGTAGGTCAGGCCAACTGTTCCGATCCGGCCATCTTCGAACGCTTCACCCTGGATAAGTTTCCGGAGTGTTTCAAGGAGTTCGCCGATCTTTTGGACTGGGACAAGTACTGGCACACCACCTTGGATGCCAGCGACGCCCCCTGCTGGAAATGGTTTGTCGGAGGCTCTCTGAATGCCTGTTTTAACTGTGTGGACCGGCACCTGGAGACCTACAAAAACAAGACAGCCATCCATTTCGTACCTGAGCTTGAAGAGGAGCGTGTCCAGCACATCACCTATCAAGAGCTGTATAGACGGGTGAATGCATTGGCCGCGGTCCTGCGCGATTCTGTGGGGCTCAAGGCCGGGGACCGAGTCACCCTGCATCTGCCCATGACTCCAGAGCTGCCCATCACTATGCTGGCCTGCGCCAGGTTGGGAGTGATCCACTCTGAGGTCTTTGCCGGCTTTTCCGGCAAGGCCTGCGGAGATCGGATCTGGGACTCGGAAAGCGAAGTGCTGATCACCATGGACAGCTACTACCGCAGCGGGAAGCTCTTGGATCATAAGATCAAGGCCGACGAGGCTGTGGAAGCAGCCGAGAAGCAAGGGCAAAAAGTGAACAAGGTTTTGGTTTGGAGACGCTACCCAGGAACATATTCATCGCCCACACCTATGGTCGATGGTCGAGACTTTTTTCTGGATGAAATGGTCCACGAGAAACGGGGAGAGGTGGTGGATCCGGTATCCATGCCGGCAGAGGACATCCTCTTTCTCATGTACACCAGCGGTTCCACAGGAAGACCCAAGGGCTGTCAGCACTCCATTGGCGGATACTTGGCCTATGTCACCTGGATGTCCAAGTATATCCAGGATATTCATCCCGAAGACGTCTATTGGTGCATGGCGGACATTGGCTGGATCACCGGACATTCTTTCATCGTCTACGGCCCTTTGGCCTTGGCGGCCAGTACTGTTGTTTTCGAAGGGGTCCCCACCTATCCGGATGCCGGCCGTCCCTGGCGGGTGTGCGAGGAACTTGGAGTGAACATCTTTCATACCTCGCCCACAGCCATTCGGGGGTTGCGCAAGGCCGGGGGTGAAGAACCCAAGAAATACAATTATCACTTTAAACATATGACCACGGTGGGCGAGCCTATCGAGCCGGAGGTCTGGCGCTGGTATTACAACGTTGTAGGCAAGGGCCGGGCAGCCATTGTGGATACCTGGTGGCAAACGGAAACCGGAGGTTTTTTGTGCAGCACTATGCCTGGATTTGCCCCCATGAAGCCAGGAAGTGCCGGACCTGGGGTCCCTGGAATCCACCCGGTTATTCTTGATGATGAAGGCAATGAGATCGCACCCGGGGAAGGAAAGGCCGGAAATATCTGCATCAAGAACCCCTGGCCGGGATCATTTCAGACCATCTGGAAGAACCGGGAGCGCTACGTCAAAACCTATTACGAACGTTACTGCAAAGATCCCAAGAGCACAGATTGGAGAGACTGGCCTTATATGGCCGGAGATGCTGCGGTTATGTCCACTGATGGATATGTACGCATCCTGGGCCGTATTGACGACGTGATAAATGTGGCCGGCCATCGGCTGGGCACTAAGGAGATAGAATCCGGGGCCTTGACCGTGGATGAGGTGGCTGAGGCAGCTGTTGTGGCTGTGGCTGATGAGCTCAAAGGAACCGTTCCCCATCTGTACGTCTCCTTGCGACCGGGAGTGGAGCCGTCGGATGCCTTGAGCAAAAAGATATCCGAAGCCGTAGCCGATGTGGTGGGCAAGATCGCCAGACCTTCCAGGGTATTTTTGGTCCCGGATATGCCCAAGACCCGTTCAGGCAAGATTATGCGCCGGGTATTGGCCTCCATCTCCAACTTCAAGGATGTGGGTGATGTGACTACCTTGGCCAACCCCAATATAGTGGAAGAAATCCGCAAACAGGTTCAGGACTGACGCCGAACAGGAAGTGGGCCCGGAAAAACCGGGTCGAATCCCGACCAGAGGGGCGGTTTGCTCCTGGGCGGATCTATTGCAACCACAAACCAGCAAGGAGGTGATGCCCATTGGAATTGGGAAATGTGTTGCACATCAGGGACGCTGTACACCATCACAAACTATGAATTGAAGTATGAACCTGTCATGGAAGCGCAAACAAAGATTCTTAAAACCTGTAATTTGATCAAGCATATCTGTGGTGTGCAGCGGTGGACAAGGCGTATGTTGGGAACCACTTGTGGATTCAACCTGTTCAACATTACATAGGGGGGAAACATGGAAGGTACATCAACTACCTGGGTATGGGTATTCCTCGGCCTGTATATCGTCTACTGCTTCTACTGGGGGTTGCGTGGATACTTCACTGAAAAAACCTCGTCCGGATACACAATAGGCGGAAGACAGATTCCCATGATCGCCTTTATGATGGCCGCCACGGCAGCCTCTTTCAGCGGATGGACCACAGTGGGTCATCCGGGCCTGATCTGGAAGGCTGGATTGGCCTACGCCTTTGCCTCCTTCTATGTGCTGACTATTCCCATCACCGGAACCTTCTTCGCCAAACGGGTATGGTTGGCAGGGAAGAGATACGGCTTTGTCACTCCGGGGGATATGTTCGCCTACTACTACAACAACGAAGGCGTGCGCTATTTGGTGGTGCTGACTGCCATCCTCTACGGCATGTTCTATTCTGCGGTGCAGCTCATGGCCGCGGCCGCCCTCTTTCACTGGGTGACGGGAATGCCCGTGGCCTGGGGGGCGATCATCATGGCGGCTATTGTCTGGTTCTATGTGGTAACCGGGGGGCTTCGGGCCAGTACCTGGGTGGGAGTTATCCAGTTCGTTCTCCTGGTTGCAGCCATCATCCTGGTCGGGGCCTATACCATTGCTCAATTCGGAGGCTGGAGCGGCCTGAGCCAGGAAGTGGCCAACCTGCCGGACAGATACCTGCAGGTGCCTTCGGTGATTAACTTCACAGTCGGAGAGACCACCTGGACCTCGATGATGATTTTAACCTATATGTTCGCTCTGATGGGCATACAATCTTCCCCGGCCTTTATCATGTGGCAGTTCGGAAACAAGAATCCCAGGCCCTTCGCCTGGCAGCAGGTGTTTATGTCCACTTTCATCGTGGGCTTTGCCCTGTTTTTCTTTACCGCATTCCAAGGACTGGGAGCTGTTGTTTTGGACAGGGCCGGTGAACTGAACTTAGCCTCTGACTCCGATGTGGTGCCTCAGCTCATGGCCAGTTACATTCCTTCCTTCCTTTTGGGAATCACCTTTATTGGGCTCATTGCAGCCATGCACTCTACAGCTGCGCCGTACATCGGCACAGCCGGCTCCATGCTCCTGCGGGACATCTGGTGGCTGAAGATCCGGAAGAAAAAAGGCGGTCATGCCGAGCAGATCTGGGTGAACAGATTGTTTGTCACCATTGTAACCATCCTGGCTCTTGTCATTGGCCTGAACTCCAAGGCGGCCCTGGTCATCCTGGGAGCTCTGGCCACGGCCCTCGGTTTTGTCATGTATGTGCCCCTGTTGGGCACATTGTGGGGATTTCGCTGGCCGTCCTGGGGCACGGTTCTGGGTATCTTGACCGGGTTGGTAATGGTCATTTTGACCTATAAGGTCTGGCCCAATCCTCTGACCATTCACTGTGCGGCTTGGGGGACCGGCAGCGGTCTGCTCGTGGCCTACCTCTGCCGGGGCTTGGGGCTCAAAGACTCCCAGGAAACCGTCGAGCGGCAGAGAGAGTTCCGGGGCTGGATGGACGAGATTGCCGCACCCAGTCCAACCGGGCGTAAGTGGCGAAATGCTATGAAGATCGCGGTTCCTCTGTGGTACATCTGTGCCATCGGTCCCCTGTGTATCCTGGGTAACTGGGCCTTTTCCTTTGCCGGGTTCACTTCGGTTTGGTCTTGGCAGATAGTCTGGTGGATCATCGGTATCTTCATGATGTGGGCCCTGTGCTTTAAGGCCGAGATGTCCACCATGACCGACGACATCATCCAGCGCGCGGAAGAGGAACAAAACATTGTTGTCGAAGAGGTGACCTAAGAAAAATGCTCAGGTTTGGAAGTGTTTTTCTCCTTAAGCCCGAGGTGCACAAGACAGCTTGAGGAGAAAAACGGATATGTCCACGCTTATATCTCAGAGGAGGGTACGCATATGAAAAAAGAAGACATTTGGTTGGTCATAGTCGTCGGGTTCAGTATCCTGTGGATTGTGATTATGGGAGCCGGATTGCTTGGATGATTGGACGTTCCTCCCTTCCGGGCAAGATCCGGAAGGGAGGGCAAGGTAGGTGCAATATGCCCCAGAGACAATCCCGCTTCGGCGGGATTGTCTTGTTCAGGAGGAGGAATGGATCTCAAGCGCAAGTTCTGGTTGCTGACTGTGGGCTTGCCGGTGCTGGCCTTCGGGGCAGTGGCCGGCCTCCTGGGTTTTGTGTACACCTCTCTGACCCCGGATGTGCAGGCTGTGTGTCTGAAGACTGTTCAGCCTCTTGGGGGGTGGATACTCTTTGGCTGCTTTTTCGCTCTCATTGCCTATCTCATAGTATTAAACGATATATTTCACGCCTATATCCTTCCTCTGGACAGAATCAGCGAAGAAACCACCCTGATCGCCACCGTGAACCCCGGCCACCGCATTGTCCAAGCCGGGTGTGCGGAGTTCAAACGCCTGGCCCAGAGCATCAATGACGCAGCAGAGCGGCTGCAGGGCTTGCAGCAGACACTTGGAGAGCATCTGCACAAGGTCACTGCAGAACTGGAACGGGAACGGAGCATCCTGGCAGCTGTTGTTGTCTACTTACCGCAAGCGGTTATTGGAGCAGATGCAGCCGGCAATATAGTGCTTTACAATGAACAGGCCAGAAAGATGTTCCCCTGTTCGGAGCAGGAATGTCCGGAAGGGTTTGTGTGTGGCTTCTTGGGCTTGGGCCGTTCGGTGTACAGCCTTGTGGAGCCGGGAATGCTGGACTATGCCTGGCAAGTGAGCTCGGCTCGGGGTGCTTGTGGGGTGCCCTTTTTGCTTCGAGGACCTGCGGAGCGGCTGCTCAAAGCGGTTATGGTGCCCATACCAAACGGTTCCGGACAGCGCAGTGGTTTCATCCTGGTCATGGAAGATGTCTCCGCACTGATGTATCAGGAACGAAACGCCATGGATATCCTGGACTGGTTTATGGATGAGGCCCAGTCCCAGACCACCGGGGTGTGCGCAAGCATCGATGAGCTTTTGCACGGGGACAGACCGAATCCGGAGCAGGCCTTGCGCAGATACCGGTCCATGATCTGTGATACAGTATACAACTTGCGGCTTGATCTGCAACAAGGGATGATCGAGTTGTCCCAGATCCTTGGTGCCAAGTGGCCCATGCACCGTATTCGTCTCCAGGATCTGCTCCAACTCATACACAAAGAAGCCAAAATCGCCCTGCCTATACAGGTTCATCTGCCGGGTGCAGTGGGCGAGGAGGTCGTGGAAGGAGAAATCTTCTCTCTTGTCCAGACGGTTTTGACTGTGCTCCGGCTCTTGCGGGAAGAACACGATGTACAGCACGTGTTCTGCTCCGGAGGAGCAAAGGGAGACAACATTGAGGTCGTTTTTTCCTGGCGAGGGGAGTCGGTGCCGGACACGACTTTGGCCGCCTGGAGGATGCGGCCGGTATTGGGGGGCGATGATCCGGCCTTGCGCATCCGGGATGTGTTTAAGCGCCACCAGGCGGATTGGACATCCAGGGAGGAGTATGCCGGGCTGGCCGGTCTATACATTGCTCTGCCGACTCCATCAGAGCCGGAACAGGACGTTGAGTCCGAATGGGGAGGGAAAACTCTGCCCATGTATGATTTTGCACTCCTGGATCGCAGCTCCGGGGAAGCCGAGGAAGATATCCGGCTCAGTGATCTCATGTATACAGTTTTTGATTTGGAAACCACTGGATTGGATGTCAGGTCCGGGGACGAAATTGTGGCTGTTGCCGGGGTACGGGTAGTCAATGGACGGATTGTGGACCATGAGCTCTTTGAGCAGCTGGTCAATCCCGGTCGTCCCGTGCCTCAGGAAGCGGTCCGGGTCCACGGCCTGGACAGTGAACGCTTGCAGGGCAAGCCCGGAATAGAAGAGGTCTTGCCCCTGTTTTACAAATTCGCTGAAGGTACGGTCCTGGTGGCCCATTGCTCGGACTTTGATATCGGCTTTTTGCGGGCCAGGGAATCTCAGTGCGGTATATGTTTCTCCAATCCGGTTCTGGACACGTTCAAGCTCTCCGTTCTGGTGCACCCGACCAAGAAAAAGCACGATCTGGAGTCCATTGCCGCTCGCCTGGGTACGACTATGTATTCCCGGCACAGCGCCTTGGGGGATGCCTGGACTACTGCCGAGATCCTGCTGCGTCTTTTGCCCCTTTTGGCCCAGCAGGGGATAAAAACCCTGCGCCAAGCGGTTGAGGCCAGCCAAAGCTCAAAAGATGCCCAGCTGAATATGGCCTCCGTCAATGTGGGCAAAAACGACTACAGGGAGATGGAGGTATGAGTCTGTACAGCTCAACAGCCAGTGAGAGCAACCACGGCTCTATCCAATGCCGGTGTCCTGGGTAAGCTCCATGCGCATCTTGCCCTGGGCCATTCTGATCCGCTTAAAGGCCTCCTTGAGCATTTGCTGCTCAATATGGGTCAGCTGCTTGGGGTTGACGTCGTTGTTGGGGGCAATGCCCTGCTCGGAAATGCATTTGGCTTGATGGGTTATACGGGTATGCATGAGCACTGCATAGGCATGGATGAGCTCATCCGCATCTTCCCGGTCCAGGATGCCCTTCTCGGCCATACTCTGGAGGCGATCAAAGGTGTTGGTTTGGTCTATCTTGTGCTTTAAGGCGTAGAGACGGGCAAAATCCACAATCAGGCGCATGGGGCTTTTGATATCCAAAGTATTCTTTTTCTCTTTTTTGCTCTGCAGGGCGAAATTCCCGAAGAAATCCAATGGTGGCTTGAAATGTAAAGCGTTTTCCGCCAAGTGTCTGAAAAATCCTATCCAACCGCCCAGAGTTTTTTGCAGAAAGCTGTGTAAGTCCTGAATGAGGGATTTTTGTCCGTAGCCCAAGCGAAAATCAAAGAAGATGCTGGCTTGGAGCAGATCTTCGGGCTCTGCGGCCCGAATCCAGGTTTGGAAGTTCTTGGTCCATTGGGAGAAGGGCTGACACCACTTGGGGTTTTGGGCCATGATGTCGAACTCGCAAAATACATAGCCCACCTCGTTGAGCCGACTGCAGACCAATCCGGCCAAGTCCAGGAAATAGGCCTGGGTTTCTTCCAGCTTATCTTCTGGCACATCCTGAAAAATGATGGCGTTGTCCTGGTCCGTTTTCAGGGTCTGCTCTTTGCGGCCTTCGCTGCCCAAAAGCATAAAGGCAAAGGGCACCGGCGGAGGCCCGGTTTCTTCCAGGCTCATGGCCATGATCCTTTCTAGAATGGCATCTGCCACAGCGGTAATGATTCGGTTCAGGTGCTGGGCTTTGGCGCCGTGTTCCAGCAAGGAAGTGATCAGGCCGGGCAGATGGGAGTACAGTCTGGACAATGTGGTGATATCCACGGCTTCCTGGATTTCATGCATCAAAAACACCGGAGAGCGGCCCTGAGCCATGAGAAAGTCCTGCTCATTGAGCATGGTATGCAGGTGTCCGGATTCGTCCAAGACCGCCAGATGCTTAATGCCGTGCTGCATCATCTGCAGCATGGCTTCAAAGGCCAAGGTATCTGAGGAGACAGTAATCAAGGGAGAGGACATGGCTTCCTGGACTGGAAGGTCCAGACTGCGGCCTTGGGCCACAACCTTCTTTCGCAGGTCGTGATCAGTCAAAAGGCCCAGATTCTCCCCATTCTGGTCGCAGACCACCAGGGCGCTTTGATGGTAGTCTGTCAGGCGCTGGGCAGCATGCTGGACAGTATTCTGGGCCGAGCAGGTGACGATGTTCTTTCTAAACATTAATCGGCTGATGGGTTGATTCAGAAAACCGGCTTGGGCCTCGTCCGTCCCGCTGCGCACACTCTGGGCGATGGTGGTCAAATACGGGGTGTCTTCCAGCTTTTGAGTGAAACTGTGACTGAAATAGCGGGTGAATTGGGTGGAGTTGGAGCACAATTGGAGGAATATTTCTTTGGGCAGCCGCAGGAGAAGGACATCTTCCAGGGTACGCACCGTGCGGATGGAGACCCCTTTGTTGAAGAGGATGGAAATGCCTCCATATACCTCCTTCTCCTGCAAAAAGCCACGCAGGATCTTGGTCTCTCCGTCCAGAATGAACTGCTCCAAGCGGCCCTGGAAGACAATGTAGACGTAGTTGAGAATGGTCTTGTTTTGAACAAAAAGGGTCATGTCCTGAAAATGATGGCTTTTGCTCAAGGATCTGGCCGCCAGATCCAAGTCAGAATCGGACAAAAGATGAAAAGGGGATGCTTCGGAAAGAAAGGCCCGGGTCCGGTCCAATCTGTCCAGAGCCGCTGTTGGGGACATAGGCTGTGCAACTCCGGTTATCTGGTGTTCGAAGAGACTGCATTCCCAGGGCTGGTCAACTGTTGCCGTATAAGGTTTTGACTTGGGTGCGATCCAGGGAGCCGTCCTTTGTCTTGGGCAGGTGATCCACGAACTGTACCCAGCGGGGCTTTTTATATCCAGCAATCCGGGAGCCTACGAATTGGATGAGGGTCTTGGCATCCAGAGTGTCGGTGTCCTGGGCTACGCAAACCGCCTTGATACCTTCGCCGAACTTGGGGTCGCTGACCCCGATAACACAGGCCTCTTGGACCTGTGGATGCTGCAGGATAATCTGTTCCACTTCGGCCGGGAACACATTTTCTCCCCCGGACTTGATCAATTCCTTCTCCGCCTTGCGGCCTTGAAAGACCAGGTGCCCGTTTTCGTCAATCAGTCCCATGTCGCCGGTGTGGTGCCAACCGTACCGGAATGTATAGGCATTCACTTCATCCTGGTTCCAGTAGCCGAGAAAAACCAACGGTCCCTGCAGGGAAATTTCACCGGTTTGTCCAGGCCGGAGATGGCCACCGCTCTCATCCTGGATGGAGATATTGGACAGGGGGCCGGGCATTCCGGCTCCTCCTGGACGATCCGCCCAAGGGGCGAAGGTGATAAGCCCCGAGGTCTCGGTCTGGCCGTACATGGTCCAGAAGGTGGACCCGGTTCGGGATTCCCATTTTTCTGCAGTCTCCGGATTTTCAAGTCCGATGACGTGCCTGAGGGTGCTTGTGTCCGTGTTTTCTTTATCCATGGCCTCCATGAGCTGGGAAAGTATAGGAGGGAAGCTGCCAAACACTGTAGCCTGGTGGCTGGCAATGAGCTCTGCGCCCAAAGCGGCGTCGAATTGGGGTAAAAGAATGTTTTTCCCCCGGCCCAAGCTGGCCGCAAGAGCCAGGTTGAGGCCCATAATATGATACAAAGGCAGGATATTCAGGCATGCATCCTGCTCCTGGAGTCCAAAGGCATGGGTCAATTGCAGGCCGGCCAGAATCAGATTCTCCTGACTGAGGACAGCACCCCTGGGCCGGCCTTGGACAGCCGCGGTATGGATAATGGCGTAAGGGGCATGAGCGGCTACCAAAACCGGATAGGCCAACCCTGCCTGAAGCAGATCGGCATAGGCCAGCTCACCGGGTTGAGCCTGGCCCAGGACAATCCTTGTCTGCAAGGATGAACACTGATCCAAGATGGAAGCAAGGTCTTCTCGCTGCACATCTTCGTAGACCATGATTTTGGGGCTGGTGTCATCCAAAATGACCTTGATCTCTTCTGTGGACAAGCGGCGGTTGACCAGGACCAAAACGGCTCCAATCAGGGATGCAGCCCCGAGCAGGGGGAAGAAATGGGGCACGTTTCTGGCCATAACAGCCACCCGGTCACCGTATTTTATGCCCTGGTCTTGAAGTCCGGCGGCCACGGCCTGGGACTCCTTGACCAGTTGCGAGTAGGTCATCTGTCCTTCTGGCCATTCAAGGGCCGGGGCCTTGGGAAGGATGCACGCATTTTGCGCCCAGTGATCAAAGACTGACAGACTGCGCAGGGCCATAACCTTGTCCTCCTTGATTGATCTGCTTGACTGAGATCCATTGAGCATCTTTATGTTATATATATCACAAGCCTGGAAAATGACAATCCCCGCTGGCAGGAAAGAAGAGTTTGACCCGGCTTTTTGGTGTTTTTTCGGATTCTATGAAGGCTTGAGTAATCTGGGCCGTTGGCCTTCTGTCCAGGGGTAAGCCTTCTATACGATCTTTCTGGCGCTGGTCCGGAACCCCTTGCTGATTCGGAGGGCTTCAGGGTAGTTTGGAAAAACAGTCTCTTTGCATGCATACCTCAGGAGAATGTCTCCAACGCAATTGTGAATTGAGCCCGATTTTTTTGGTATGTTTGATATAGTGTCAATTCGGTGAATATGTATCTGGAGGTTGCCATGCGCATACTTTCCCGCCGTCAATTTTTGCAATGGCAAGCCGGAGCCGCTTTGAGCCTGGCTGGATCAATTGCTGTGTCTCCCACCCGGCTGTGGGCAGCCCCAAACCCGGACCTGGGTGTGGCGGAAGGGAAGCCTGCAGCCGCCACCCGGGCAGCGGTTGAGCTTTTGGGCGGAATGCAGCAATTTGTCCGCCAAGGGCAGCGGGTGATAGTCAAACCGAATATGAGCTTTGACAACCCTCCCAGTATGGCCACCACCACCCATCCGGAGGTGATCAGCACCCTGGCTGCCATGTGCCGGGAAGCGGGAGCGGAAAGGGTCATGATCCTGGATCATACTTTGCGCGGGGCCGAGGCCTGTCTGGAGAACAGCGGCATCCGAAAGGCTTGCCGGCCGGTGTCCGGCAGCGAGGTTCGGGCCATGGATACACCTCAAGGGTTTGTGAGCAAAGATATTCCCCAAGCCCAACACTTTACCCAGACGGATGTCATGCGCGAAGTCCTGGAGGCAGATGTTCTTATTGCCGCTCCTGTGGCCAAGCACCATGGCAGTACCGGGGTCAGCCTGTCCATGAAGGGCATGATGGGACTCATTGCCAACCGCAGTGAGATGCACTGGCGTTATGATTTGCATACTGCCATTGCCGACCTGTGTCGCTTGCTGCGTGCCGACCTCACAGTCATTGATGTCACCCGGGCCTTAACCACAAACGGTCCCAGCGGACCGGGTGAGGTGAAGGAGTTCAAATCAGTCGTGGCCTCCAGGGACATGGTGGCTGCCGATGCCCAAGTTGTGTCCATGGTTCCCTGGTATGGAAAGCGGATTTCGCCCGCAAAGGTCGAGCATATACGTATCGGCCATGAATGGGGGCTGGGGCGGATGGATGTGGAGAATCTGCGGGTTGAGCGGGTTGTGGTCTGAATTGGGTAAGGACTTAGGTATATGCAGCAGCGGATAATCCAAATAGGTTTCTTGCTCCTTTTTTTCCTGGGGGTGAGTCTTTGCTTTGCGCCTCGGCATGAGTGGTCTCCCCTGGAAGCCATGATCAGGCTCGATCCTCTGCTCTGGATCGGCCAGTGGCTGAGTAACGGAGGTTTTCCCTCCGGGGTGTTGCAAGTCGGTATGGTTTTGTGTGTCACCCTGGTTTTGGGCCGTTTTTTCTGCAGCCATGTATGTCCTCTGGGCACAAGCATGGATGCTGTTTCCGGCGCGGCTGGTGACAAAAAACGCCGGCATCCCCCGGAGTCCTGGAGGCAGGGCAAGTACATCCTGCTCCTTGGTCTGCTCCTGGCTGCGCTCTGGGGCCAGAATCTGACCCACTGGGCCTCTCCTCTGTCCCTGGCCTCTCGGCTGTACGCCCTTGTGATCTGGCCCTGGATCCATTTTCTGTTCCAGCCGACCGGCCTGTCATTGACCCTATTGGGTCTGGAAGGGGAGCCTGCACGTGGGGCCCACCTGGGATGGCTTGTCCTCCTTTTAGGACTTATTCTGGGCAGTGCCTGGATTGTCCCCAGATTTTGGTGCCGGTATCTGTGCCCCACTGGGGCTATTCTGGCCGTCATCAGCCACTGGGCCCTGCTGACCAGGCAGGTCCACGCCGGATGCAGCCGTTGCAAGCTGTGCTCCCCGCATTGCCCGGCCGGGGTGGCTGGATTGGAAAGCGTTCCGGCCGGGGAATGTATGGCCTGCCGCAGGTGCCAAGCCCTTTGTCCGGAAGAGGTGATTTTTTGGGGCCCCAACCAATGGAAGGCCGGTGAATTCTGGCCTCAGCGGCGGCAGGTTGCCGGGGCGGTGGTTCTGGGGGCAGGGGCGGCCTGGCTTTCCTGGGGCGGGCTTTGGGCCTATCGCGGGGAACGGGAGAAAGGCCAACCCATGGCGGAAAACATCATCCGTCCCCCGGGAGCGGTTCCGGAAGCCGTCTTTTTGAACCTGTGTGTCCGCTGTGGGGCCTGCATGCGGGTGTGTCCGACCAATATGCTGCAGGCGCAGGGGGCAGAGCAGGGCATACAGGGCATGTTCGCCCCTTTGGCCGTGTCCAGGCGGGGACCGTGTCGGTCGGAGTGCACGGCGTGTGGCCGGGTCTGCCCCACCGGAGCCATCCGTGATCTTGGAGCACAAGAGAAGATGTGGGCCAAAATGGGCACAGCGGTTATCGATTCCAGTGCCTGTTTGGCCTGGGAATGGGACCGGGCCTGTCTGGTCTGCGATGAGGCCTGTCCCTACGGGGCCATAGATCTGCGTCGAATCCAGGGTAATAAGGAGGCAGTGCCCTTTGTCCTGGAAAACCGGTGCACTGGATGCGGGGCCTGTGAACACGCCTGTCCGGTGCAGGGCAAGGCGGCAATTGGAGTATCACCCACCGGCTCCCTGCGTCTGGGAAGCGGAAGCTACCGCAGAAAAGGCCGGAGCTTGGGGCTGTCCATTCAGCGGGGAGGCCAGAAAGGAGCTTCCCCCCGGCGCCCGGAGGATAAACAGCCGGAGACACAGGGCTTGCCGCCTGGATTTTCCTAGTGCCGCCTCATATCTGCATTGTCTGCTATGGGTGGGAAAAGACATGCCAAGCGCAATATCTCAGCCCCAGCCCTTATGCGCTGAGGATTTCTTGCGCCAAGCTCTCCGTCTGGTTCAAAAGCTCCTGGCTCTTGCTGGCATCGTCCGGGGCCATGAGACCGCAGCCCCGGATGAGATGGGTCTGGGCGAACCCTTCCCACTTTAAAAATTGGGCATACTTGGGGTACACATCCTTAAATACCTCTTCATCCGGCTGGCCCTGGGTCAGAATAAAGACCAGGTGCTTGTTTCCGGTCAGTCTTCCGGGTTGGCTGGAGGTTTTGAAATCCGGACGCAAAAAGGAAAAGCTGCGGTCGATAAAGGCCTTGGCCTGAGAGCACAGATCCCCGAAGTATATTGGGGAGGCCACAACCAGGCAGTCGCTGGCCCGGATGGCTTCCAGAACCTGCTGCAGGTCATCCGGGAGCACGCAGTGGTCCTTTTCCTGTTTGCAGGCAAAGCAGGCCTGGCATCCTTTGAAGTTCAGCTCGTTGAGGTAAAAGGTTTGAACCTCGGCCCCCCGGTTCTGGGCGGTTTGGGCGAACCGCTCGCCCAGAGTGGCGCTGTTTCCTTTTTTGCGCGGACTTGTATGTAGACAAACACACTTCATGAATCCTCCTTTGCATTTATAACCGATCACAGGGTACAGAGGCCAGCATCTCTTCCCAGTCCTCATTGAGTTCCTGGGCGTATCTGGCCCATTGGAAGCGTTGGCCGCAGGACCTGCAGCGCAGACCTATGAAAAATCAGGTCTTGACCGGGGTCACTGGAGCGTCACAGACCTTGCAGCGCAATTTCATCTGGTCCTGGTCTTTTTGCTTTGTTTGTCTGGAAAAGCCAAAAGGCATACGAATTCTCTCCTTGCGGAATTGAGTGCACCTAGATCGCAGCCCAGAGCCGGGGCTTGACTTCAAGGACTCTTTTTTAGCATACACAAGTCCCTGGAGTAAACAGTCATCCCCCAGGTATCAAGGGCATACACACCATGCAGGACAACAGCCCACCGGCTCTCACCAGTCTCTTGGTCGTTCTTATCGGCGGCCTGTGGGGCGTCTACTGGGCCCCTTTGCGCCGGTTGGAAACCATACTCGCCGGCGGACCTTGGTTGACTTTTGCCGCGGTCTTTATCGGTTGTCTGGTTCTTTCGCCCTTTGCCTGGAAAGGGCGCACCCGCCTTGGGGCTTCCAACAAGAGGGCCCTTTTGAGCACCGCTTTAGGGGGGGCTTCCTTTGTCCTGTATTCCAATGGGCTTCTCTATGGCCAAGTAGCCGTGGTTATTTTGCTTTTCTATCTCACTCCGGTGTGGAGCACCTTGATTGCCAGATTCTGGATGAAGTGGCCCATATCGCCCTGGCGATACATGGCCATTCTCTTGGGTTTACCCGGGATAGGCATGGTCCTGTCCGGCAGCCATAGCGGCTTGCCCCTTCCCCATACCTTGGGTGATTTTCTGGGCCTAACCTCCGGCATTTTGTGGTCCATAGCCGCCACTGGGATCAATGTCCATTCCCGGACCAAGGCTGCGGAAACCAATTTCGTGTTCTGTGCCGGTGGCGTACTTATGGCTCTGGTGCTGGCCCTTACTTTGGGTCGCGATGGTGGGCAGGTAGTCATCCTCAAATCCGGGCTTGCGGCCTGGGGCTGGATGTCTTTGGTGGGTGTTCTCTGGTGGGCGGTCTCCCTGACCGGATTCATGTGGGCCTCCAGGCGGTTGGAGCCGGCCCGGGTAGGCATTTTGCTCATGAGCGAGGTTATTGTGGGAGCGATGACCGCTGGCCTGTTTGCCGGGGAACCCTTTTCCGGGCTTATGATCGTCGGCGCAGTTTTGGTGGTGGGGGCAGCCTTGATTGAGACTGTGTCCAGACCCTACTATCCCCAGCTTGCTCGTGGGGCACCGCAGAAAGCATACCGCCTCTGATCAACTCAATCAGCACGAGCAGGGACAATAACGGGAATTATCGTGATCATTTTGTGCCTCAGCCAATTTTTGTTGTCCCAAGAGACTTCAGCCCATATCGTTCGCAAAAGACAAAATCACAAAAAAAGAAGAAGTGAAAATCAAATCAGGTCCTTTGATCAAACTGCAAGCTGGCCAGAGCTTCCACCTCAAGCTTTCCGGGCAGTGAACTCTGGGCTCCGGTCTTGGTTGCAGCCAAGGCCCCGGCGGCACAGGCCAGGCGGGCCGCGGAGTCCAGGTTGCATCCTCGGGCCAGGGCTGCGGCCAGAGCCCCGTTGAAAGCATCCCCTGCCCCAACGGTATCCACAGTCTGGACAGGAAAGGAGGGGATCTGCTTGTTTCCTTCTTGGTTGCAAACCATAACCCCGGCTTGACCCAGAGTAATGATGGCCGTGTGGGGTCCCTGGCTGAATAGACGTCTTATCCCTGGTTCCAGATCCGAAGGGGACGTGCAATCAACTCCGGTCAAGGCGGCGGCCTCGCCCTGATTGGGAGTCATGATGTCCGTAGCCGCCAGGGCCTTTGCTGGTATGGGAAAATATGGGGCGGGGTTTAGTATGCAGGTCATGCCCCGGGATTTGGCCAGTTCTAAACCGGCAATCACCGTGGACATGGGGATTTCTAATTGGGTGAGCAGAACCGAACCGGAGGTGAACCACTCTGCACAGGCCTGCACATCTGCGGGCGACAGACAGTCGTTGCTCCCGGGTACAACTGTGATCTGGTTGTGTCCTTCGGAGTCGACATGGATAAGGGCCAGGCCGGCAGGATGTTCATCCTGTGCATACATCCCGGCCCCAGGCAGGCCGGCCTTTTTTAAGTGTCGGGCCAGATCCCGGCCGTAGGTGTCCGTTCCGATCCTGGCGATGAACAGTACTTCAGCGCCGCAATGCAGAGCGGCCAGGGCTTGATTGGCCCCCTTGCCCCCATAAGAGACCTGAAAGCCCCAGCCGGTGACGGTTTCGCCTTCGCGGGGAAGGTTCTGGACCCGGACAGTCAAATCTGTGTTCGCGCTGCCCACAACTATGACCCTGTTCATGGAATACCTCCCAGAAAACGATCCAGGCTCTGTCGGCTGTGAACATGAGTGCAGACCTGGACATTGGACGCTTCTTTCCATCTGGCCAAAATGGGACGCCGATCGGCAAGAGTCATGCCCAGAGTGACTTTCCCTTGGGTTTCCACCTGCACATGCATGGACTGAGTTTGGACCAATCCCGGCTGCATGGCCACCAGAACGGCAAGAGGATCGTGCAGGGGGATGGATGCTTGGCCGTCCAAATCCTGCATATAGTTCAAAGAATGCTCGGTCCATTCTTGGACCTTTTGTCTGGCTGGTGAACCTGATGTGCGGACCCAGGCATCGAGGGTTTCCCGGTCCAGCCTGACCTGCCGGGTGACATCCAGGCCCACAGCGGTCAAAGGGATGCCGGAGCGCAAGACGCGGTCGGCAGCCTGGGGATCGGCGAAGATATTGAATTCAGCAGCCGGGGTGATATTTCCAGGTCCAAGATAGGCCCCGCCCATCATGATCATTTCAGCTACATTGTCCGCCAATTTTGGATCCCCCTCCAAGGCCAGAGCGATATTGGTCAGAGGACCCAAAGTGATCAAGGTCAACGGCTCAACTGATATGTTGATTTGGTGTTCTATCTCGGCATAAGCCTCCCGTTCGGACAAGGACGCAGTGGCGGCTGTACCTGGGACAGGGGTTGTCCCTCCCAGGCCATTGGCTCCATGCACATGGTTGGCGAAAAAAGGCTCCCGGACCAGAGGACTGTTTGCGCCTTTGGCCAGGACTGGATGCGGTCCGGGCACAAGCTCCAGCACCGTGCACAGGTTGGAGGTGGCAGTATGCACATCCACATTGCCGCAGACTGTGGTGATGGCTTTGACCTCAAGTTCGCGGCTGTTTAAGGCCACAAGCAGGGCCAGGGCATCATCTACGCCCGGGTCGGTATCGATAAGAACATTTGTGGGCATGATTTACCTCTTACTAACCCTCAGGCCTTGAAAAGGCCCAACGGAGCATGCAAAATGAATCAGACCCGGTTTTTTCATACACACATAATTTGGTATATGCATAGCAGCTGAGGTCACAGTTTCGCAAGCTGTCATGGACAAATTCACATGGGAAGTGCTACTCATGAGGAAATTT
>JBNJII010000047.1:0-20942 GCA_051749205.1 Thermodesulfobacteriota bacterium
ACACTGAACACCGAACACTGAACACAAATTGCTATTATCCAGGGATAGAGCAAATCACCTGAAATTGTTGAAAATAGAAAGCAGAACCAAAAAGCCCTGGGCTTGGGCATTGGGAGTTTTGTCCGCAGGTTGGAGGTGTCAATATTCAGCTTTGCCTCCGGCAAATCTGAAATATTTTTTTGCCCCAAAGCGGGCAAAAAAAGGGGAAATTTGCCGGATTGATCAGGTATGAAACGCACAAAGGCCTGGTCCCTCCGTCATTGCCCGGCCCGGACCCTTCGAACACACCGGGGGCAGACTCACCGGGCAATCTAGGGGAAAGCTTTTCTATCAAAAGGGCAGGGCTTGGGGTCAAGCCCGCCCTACGCAAAAGCCCGGCTCGCAAGGAGGCCGCCCGTGCCCCCAAGGGCAGGCCCTCTTCAGGTTCAAGTCTTGTTCATACGAGCTTTGCCTCCGGCACATCTGAAATATTTTTGTCCCAAAGCGGGCAAAAAAAGGGGAGACTTGGAAGTACAAAACCTCTGTGCATACCTCACCCAAGGCCTACCCCCTGGCCAGCTCGTCTTGGACCAGGGTTCTGGCCAGGGCCAGCTGGGCGTTTCTATCCGGAGCTTCTCCGTCCAGCTTGGCGGCAAAGACCTGCCGCAGTATGGTGCTGTAGGCCGGTCCGGGAGGCAGGTTCAGGTCTCTGAGGTCCTTGCCGCTTATATCCAGCTCTTGGTCTTTGAGTTGACTAAGAAACACGGAGATCGATTTGCGGGCCTCTTCTTTGCGGCTGGAGGCCATAAGGAACAGGAGGCCTTCCAAGGGCAGGGGGGACAGGATTTCGAAGAGCTCGCTCAGCCGCTGGGAATCCTTTTTGCCCCACAGGTACAGCTCTTCTCTGACCTTTTGGACCTCAAACCGGAGCTCAATAATCTTCTTTTCCGTTTTGGACGGAATGCTCAGCCGTCTGGCTATGAGGCTGATCTGCTCCGGAGTGCAGCCGGACAAAAGACACAAGAAATAGAGCTGCCAGACCGTGGGTTGGGGATCCAAGTATAAGAGCTCGTACCAATCGATGACCTTTTCCGTTTTTTCGATGAGCTTTTCTTTGTTGGCTGTGAGCTTGAGCAGGGGATGGATGGATTCCAAGATGGCATAGCTCGACAATCTCTTGAGGCAGACCAGGGGAGACTCTTCCTGCAGCAAGAGCTTGAGCTCCTGCATGATGCGATGACCGGAGAGCTTGTGAAACATGTGCAGGTGCACGGCGTTCTTGATCAAGCGCTCAGTCTGCACCCCGATGCGGAATGCGAAGCGCTGTTCGAAGCGAATGGCCCGCATAATTCGGGTGGGATCCTCGACAAAGCTCAAGGAGTGCAGGACCCGGATCGTACGTTCCTTGATGTCCCGCTGGCCTCCGAAAAAATCCACCAGTCGGCCGAAGCGGCCGGGGTTGAGCTCTATGGCCAGGGCATTGATGCTGAAGTCGCGGCGGAAGAGGTCCATCTTGATGGAAGAGAGCTCCACTGTGGGCAAAGCGGCCGGATGCTCGTAGTACTCCAGCCTGGCGGTGGCCACGTCGATGCGCTGATCGTCGGGCAGGATGACCACAGCGGTGCAAAACTTGCTGTGCGAGCGGAGCCTGCCTCCTAAGGTCTGGGCCAGTTGGCCGGCATAGGCGATGCCGTCTCCCTCGACCACCAGGTCGATATCCAGATTGGGTCGGTGCAGGAGGATGTCCCGGACAAAACCTCCCACTGCATACACCTTGTAGCCACGTCTTTCAGCCAGCTCTCCGCACTGGCCCAAAAGAGAGTAGGTGGCCTTGGGCAGGCGGTTGCGCATCAGCGAGGTGATGTTGCGCTCCTGTCTGCGGCCGGGAAGGAGGTTTTCCGGAATCCGGGCCGGTTCCTCCACCAGGGTGTTGATCAGATCCGTTCTGGTGATGACTCCGATGATCTTTTTCTCCTCCTCCACCGGAACCAGGCGCTGGCCTTGATTGATGATGATCTCCATGACGGTATACAGGCTTTCATCCGGTCCCACTTTGGATATGGAGCGCCCCATGTACTCCTGAATGGGAAAGTCTCCCAAGCCATGGGCCTCGGCCCTGTCCGCCAGTTGATGCTCCAGGATGCCGACACAGGTCCGGCCCTGGTCTGTAGTCACCGGAATGGCCTTGAGCCCGAAACGGCTCATCTTGATGGCCGCCTGGCTGATGGTTTGGTTTTGATCTATGACCACGGCTGGACTGGACATCAGGGAGCGGACTGTGATCTGCGGGTTTATGTGTGAATAGAGCAGGCCGAAGAGTTCATCCTGGACCTGGGCCAGGGTCTTGTCCTTGATGGTGGCTGAGGCTGCGTAGCTGTGCCCGCCTCCGCCCAGGGAGGAGCATATGGTCCCTGCGTCCACCTCCGGCATCCGGCTTCTGGCCACCACCTGGATGCGATCCTGCATCCGGGCCAGGGCGAACAGGACCTTGATGTTTTCGATCTCCATCATCTTGTGCACCAAGAGGGCAAAGTCCCGGACGTAGCGGTCCAGACTGATGCTGGTTATGCAGACTTCGAGCCCATTGATGGTGTGGTTGGCGGCCGCCTCCAGGAGGTTGTTCAGGATGCCCACCTGCTCCGCGCTCAGCTCCCGGTTTAAGAAATCGGCAATAAATCCGATGTCCATGCCCTGGGTTTTCAGCCACCACAGGGCGTACAGATCGTGCTCTGTGGTGGAGGTGAAGGTAAAGCAGCCGGTGTCCTCGTACAGACCAAGGCCCATTATGGTGGCCTCATCCCGGGACAGGGCGATACCTTTGCTCTTGATGATATCTACGATGATGGCCACAGTTGAGCCCCAGAGCCGGACATGCTCCTGGGCGGCAACCAGATCTTCTTCTGTATCCGGGTGGTGATCAAAGGTGTGAATGGTCACCTCCGGCCTTTTGAGCAAGGAGCTCAAGTGCCCCAATCGGGACGGCTGCCGGGTGTCGCAGACGACCACGGTCTGCACGCTGTCCGCATCGATGTCTTTCATGGAATAGAAGTTGAAAAGATAGGTGGCGCTTTGGATAAAGAAATCGCGCAGGCTCTGTTCCTGGGAGCCGGGAAAAACCAGAACCCCTTGCGGGTAGAGCTTTTGGGCTCCCACCATGGAGGACAAGGAGTCGAAATCCGCGTTGGTGTGCGCGGTAATAATGGTCTGGGCTTTGATTTTGTCGGTCATGAGGGCGATGGTGTTGAGCGGGGGTGAAAGCGTTGGTGCACTTCCTGGAGCCGGGCGATGTGCACATGGGTGTAGATCTGGGTGGTGCCGATATCCGTATGTCCCAGCAAAAGCTGCACGCTGCGCAGGTCCGCGCCTCCGGACAAGAGATGCGTGGCGTAGGAATGGCGGATGGTGTGCGGGGATATGCGGCCCTGGATACCGGCCTGGCGCGCGTATTTGACGATCATTTTCCACAGCCCCTGCCTGGACAGTCCGGTTCCGGAACGGTTGAGGAACATGGCCCCGGTCTTGGGGGTAAACAGGGGCCGCCAGGAAAAGATATAGCTGCTCAGCCGGCTTTGAGCCGCGGCATGGACCGGCAGGATCCGTTCCTTGCTCCCTTTGCCCGTCACCCGCAGAAAACCGGTCTGAGCATCATAGTCCAGGGGACGCAAGGAGCAGACCTCGGAGACCCGTAATCCGGCAGCGTACATAAGTTCCAGGATGGTCACGTCCCGGGCCCCGAGCTTGGTCCGGGGGTTGGGCGCAGCCAGCAGGCTGGCCATCTCCGACTCGCTCAGGACCCGGGGAAGGACCTGGGGGAGCTTGGGGCCGTCCAAAAGACGGGCCGGATTGTCCTGAAGATGTTTTTCTTGGCATAAGTAATCGAAAAAGCTGCGCAAACTGGACAGGCGGCGGGCCAGGGAGCGATTGCTCAGACCCTGCCGGCGCAAGAAGATAAAGTACAGGACCAGGGTTTGTTCGCTGACCTGGTCCAGGTCAGCGCCATGGAGATCCAAGAACCGGACCAGTTCTTGGAGGTCCTGGGAATAGGCGGAGACTGTGTTTGCAGAGAGGCCGTTGACGCTGATTATATGATGGAGATAGGCCTCGGTCCAAGGGTGGTGTTCGATGCCCTCTCCGGGTGATGGGGACTGTGCTGAATCCACTGCTGCCTCGCCTTGCCTTTTCAAAGAAGATGTGCTTCATTCGCACGGGAAAAACGCCTGCGCAGAGATAAAGGGGATGAGAGTGAATCGGACACAGATGATACCAGTATACATTGCTCTGGGTTCAAACCAAGGCCGCCCGGAAGAGAACTTGTCCCGGGCCAGGGAACAGATCCAGTCCATGACCGGTGTGTTTTCTGTTCTTTCTTCGCAAGTCTACTACACCGAGCCGCAAGGGGTCAAAGACCAACCCTGGTTCGCCAATCAAGTCCTTCGGATGTTGTGTCATCCAGCCTGGTCACCAACCCTTTTCATGCGGCATCTGCTCAATATTGAGCAGTTTTTGGGGCGTCAACGCCAGATCCGCTGGGGACCGCGGCGGATCGATTGCGACTTGTTGCTTTTCGGACAGCAGTGCATGAACCGGCCGGAATTGATTGTACCCCATCCCAGGATGGCGCACAGGGCATTTGTGCTCGTTCCCTTGTTGGAATTGACGCCCGGATTGTGTCTCCCGGACGGGACGCAGGTCAAGGATCTCTTGCCCAATCTCGCCTACAGCAGGCAGGGGCGGCGGATATGGCAAAAAGAAGCGGATGCAGTCCTGCAAGGTGACCCAGCCTGACTGTGCCTTGGCACACAAAGGTCGTGTTTTGGTCCTTGAAGATGCACAAAACGGTTTGCCGGATTGATCAAAGGTGATACTCTGAATCTGCCGACCGAGGCTAAAGAGACATCCTGAGCAGACATTGGCGGGGGATTTTCCCCGGGCTGGGAGATATGCGGACAAAAGGCCTTTGTGGAGGGAGAACATGTTCAAGTTGGTGCTATTCATCGCGGCTGGATTCATTCTCTATAAACTGGTCATGGGGGATCAAAAGAAAAAGAGCCTGAACAAGGATAAGCAAACCCAGGATCTCATCGATTCCGGAGAGATGGTCAAAGATCCCGTCTGCGGGACGTATGTGAGCACCGACACCGACATCCGGGTCAAAGATGAAGACCAGGTGCATTATTTTTGCAGCTACGAGTGCCGAGATCGCTTTTTGCAAAACAAAGAGGAGGACAGCTGACTGCAACAGGATATGATGGATCCGGAAAATATTAAGTTTTTGATCTCTCCCTTGGTTTGTTCTTTTATAGGCTGGCTGACCAATTACCTGGCCATCCGTATGCTTTTTCATCCCCGGCGTCCGATCCATGTTCTGGGGTGGACCTGGCAGGGCCTGTTTCCCAAACGCCAGTCCGAGCTGGCCTCGCGCCTGGGACAGCTTGTTGAGACCGAGCTGCTCAGCCATCAGGATATTCGGCGGGTCATCGATGATCCAGGCTTCCAGAATCGCCTGCGGCGCATGGTCGATGATGCAGTGGGCAGGTTCGTGCAGGGAAAGCTGACCTCCCTGCATCCGGTTCTCAATACACTGCTGCGGGGGACAGTAGCCGATCGGGTCAAAGATTTGATAGTGGAGGAGGTGGAACGAGTTTTGCCCGATCTGGTGGAGCAGGCCGCCTCAGAGTTGGAATCCCAGGTGGATATTCAAGGTATTGTCCAGGAAAAGATAGAAGACTTTTCTCCGGTGCGCCTGGAAGGACTCCTTTTTGCCATTCTCAAAAAGGAGTTTTGGTTCATTGAGATTATGGGCGGAATTTTAGGGCTTCTCGTCGGTTCGGCCCAGGCTGTTCTCCTGGCCGTTTGGTGAGGGCCACGCCAAGGTGCGTGTCGCAAATAACGGAGGAACCGGACCTCCGTTTCGTTCATACCTGATCAATCCGGCCGATTTCTCCTTTTTTTGCCCGCTTTGGGGCAAAAAAATATTTCAGACTTGCCGGAGGCAAAGCTGAAAAGCACCAAGGAGGGAAGTGACTATGTCAGATTTGAAATCCTGCCTCGGGACCCAGTACTTGCACCAGACCCGTCTGGATCGGGAGCGGATCCTGTCCATGTCCAGGCCGCACATCACACCGGCCCCCCTGTACAAGACCTATCCTCAGGCCAAGACCTTTCTTCTCCCTGACGCCGAATATCCGGCTTTGGATCTGTGGCAGGTGCTGGCTTCCAGGAGGTCCCGCCGCAGGTATACGGATGAGGCTCTGAGCTTGGAGGTCCTCTCCTCCCTGCTGTGGGCCGCCCAAGGCACCAGCGGCCGGGCTGGACAGCTGGTTCTGCGCACCGCTCCCTCAGCAGGCGCTTTGTATCCTATAGAAACCTATGTACAGATACATCGGGTGCAGGGACTCGATCCCGGGCTTTACCATCTCAATATTGGGGACTGGTGCTTGGAAAGGCTCTACAGCGGCCACTTCGGGCCGCAGCTGGCCAAGGCCTGCCTGGATCAGCGCTTTCTGGCCCAGGCTGCAGTCAATGTCTGCTGGTCGGCCGTGCTCAGGCGGAATATGGCCAAGTACGGACATCGGGGCATGCGCTATATATTTATGGATGTGGGCCATATCTGCCAGAATCTGCTTCTGGCTGCAGAAGGATTCGGTCTGTCCGCCTGTCCGGTGGGAGCCTATTTCGATGAGGAGATCAACAACCTCTTTGCCCTGGACGGCGAGGAAGAGAGCATCATCTACCTGGCCAGCTTGGGGGGACGAAGAGAAGGCGAGTGACTTTTGCGATAAGGACTATAGGAAGAGGTGGGGAGCAGAGGTCTCCTTTGCCTCCGGTAAAGGGTGTGGAAAAGAGATGGATTTGCGCAATTCCTGGATTGGACGCCGGTATATATCCCTGATGGACAAGACTGTGGTGGCCTGGCTGCGCAGGAAACAGCTGCGCCCCGATACAGTGACTGTTTGGGGTGTGATTGTGGCCTGTCTGGTCCCTTTGGGCTTTGCCGTGAATGTCTGGGCCGGGTTTGTGCTCATCGCCGTGTCCGGGGTGGGGGACAGCCTGGACGGGTTTTTGGCCCGGGTTACGCAGCAGCAATCCGTGTTCGGCTCCTTCTGGGACTCCACCCTGGACCGGGTGGCTGACTGCGGCTATCTCCTGGGATTTCTCATCCTCTTTTGGGCCTTTCCGGGGGCTCGCCTTGCGGCCGCCGTCAGCCTGGTTCTGGCCCTGCTGTTGACCATGCTTATCAGCTATACCAAGGCCAAGCTGGAGAGCCTGGGGCACAGCTGCGCCTCCGGGCTCATGAGCCGGCCTATGCGGGTAGTCTTTATCCTGGTTTGGACCTTGCTTTTGGCCCTATTGCCCGGACTGCGGCTGGAGCTGCTCTGGCTGGGACTGGGGCTGTATCTGGTCTTGACTGCGGTGACCGTAGGACAGCGGATCAATGAGGCCAGAAGGGTCCTGGACTAGGACCGGGTCTGAAAAAATATTGCCTCAATTTGTGGCAATCGGTTCTATCTCATTTATTGTTTATTAAATTCGAATATCGAAATCCGAAATTCGAAACAATCGGCACAAATGACTTAAAAAGATGAAATTCAAAACAAAGAAGAAAACCAAATCAAGATATCACATTGTTTTACTTTGAATATTATTTCTTATTCGGATTTCGCTCTGACGGTACTCGTTCGATTCCTGGCCGCTGGCACGTAGCGTGGATATGACAAAGCCCGGGGCAGTCACCCCGGGCTTTGTTCTGGGCGATCTCTTTATTCATGCAGGGTTCTGATGGGCGTTTAATCCCAGCTGCGCTTGTCTTCAATAGCCTTGACCTGCGGCGGCAAGGTGCCTGGGGCCAGGACCTGCAGATCGGGCCGGATCTTGATCTTTTCCCGAAAGGTGTGCAGGAGCTCTTCAGAGCGTTTGAAGTTGGTGGCCTCCACGTACAAGGTGGCTTCGTCGATACCACCGGGGTTGGTCACCTCCAGCTGCCAGCGCTTGATCTCCTCATAACGGGCAATGACCTGTTCTATCTGGTGCGGATAGACAAACAGCCCCTTGATTCTGGCGGTGGTGTCCACCCGGCCGATGATTCCGCCCAGTCTGGGGGAGGTGCGGCCGCATGGGCATGGGGCCCGTTCAATATAGGACAGATCGCCGGTGGCCAGTCGGATCAGGGGATAGGTCTTGTTAAAGGCGGTGACCACCACCTCCCCGACCTCTCCGTCCTTGAGCGGGATGCCGGTGTCCGGGTGGCAGATCTCGATAAAGGCCCGGTTGGCCAAGTGCAGCCCATTTCTATGGTAGCATTCATAGCCGATGCATCCCACATCCGCGGTGCCGTACCCCTGACGCATAACCAGATCGAATTTCTTTTCCAAGGTGTTGCGCACCTTTTCCGGCACTTTTTCCGCAGTTACGAAAGCAACTTCCAGGAAGAGGTCCTTGCGCAGATTGAGCCCGGCGTCTTCCGCCTTTTGCCCCAAGTGCATGAGGTAACTCGCCGTACCCACATATCCGGTGATGCGCAGCTTCTGCATGATCTCCAGCTGGGTGTTGGTATTGCCCGGACCGGAGGGAACCACAGCGCATTCCAGATTGCGCAGAGGTTCCTCAAACATGAGGCCGGCTGGATTGAGGTGGTAATTGAAACAGTTTTGGACCACGTCTCCGGACCTGAAGCCAGCTGCATAGAACCCTTCGGTCCATCCCCAGTAGTCCGTGACCCGGTCCTCGGGATCAAAGATTGGCCCCGGAGACAGGAATACGCGGCGCATCTTGCCCATGTCCTTGGTCAGCAGCCCTCCCAGGCGGGGGCCCATGGACTGCAGGAAGATGAGCTCCTTTTTTTTCAAAATGGGAATATGCTTTATGTCGCTAATATCCTTGAATTTGTTGACGTCGAACTGGGCCCGGTCGAACCGCTTCTTCACTTCTTCTGAATAGCGGTAGGCGTACTTGAGCATGTCTTTGAGTTGAATGCGGTAGAACTGTTCGCGCTCAGACGCATCCAATACTTCCAACCGGTTGTAGATTCCTTCTGTGCGATCTTTTCGGGTCATGTCCCTCTCCACTCTGGGTGCCGTTCAGGGAGCTGTGTACACCGCCGCCCCTGGATATTTTTGGTACGTTCTGGGTTCAATAGTAAACTGTCAAATATAAAAACAAAATACCAGTTGTCAAGATCTGTGGTCAAATCATCTGCTATGTCAATGGGTTGGTTTGTACACCTTGCTGAAGATCAAAAAACCGGTATGGGCCACCATACGGTCTTCAGGACGGAAACGGTCCGGCACCGGCTTGTAGTGGCGGACCAGAAGCTCCATGACCTCGGTTTCAGCGAATGCCGAGTCCTGCATGGCCGCAAGAAGGGTGGTGACCTGATTTACTGTGGGCAAGAGAAAGCCCACCGGGTGTCCGTTTTTGACTCCGGCCGCAATTTGATCCAAATAGTCCCAAGGAGTGCGCACATCTATGAACACGGCATCCGCCTCAGGCGTATCAAAGCCCTGACTGAGATCCTGGTCCAGGATGTCCACTCGGTCTAAGAGCCCGATCTTGGAGAGATTCTTGGCGCACAGCCTGGCGAATTCCGGTCTGCGTTCCAGGCTGGTCACTCGGCCCTGGGGGCCCACGAACCAAGCCAGGGCCAGGGTCAGGCTTCCGGAGCCGCATCCGGCTTCAAGCACCCGCACACCCGGACCAATGCTCAGCTTGAGCAGGATGTAGCCAATATCCTTGGGGTAGATGATCTGGGTTTGGCGGTCGATTTTTTTGAGCAGCTCAAAGAGGGTGGGCTTGAACAGCCGATACTCCTTGTCCAGATGGGTCCGAATGCATTGACCATAGTCAAGATCGCAGATACTCTTCAAATCCAGTTTTCCGTCATGGGTGTGCAGTTCACTGTCCGCACCGGCCACCCGGAGGTAGCGCTTCCCTTTGGGGCTGACCAATTGGACGAGATCGCCGGGGTGTATCATTTTTTCTCCTTGGTTGCAGGGCATTCTCGGTGCCTGAAGCCTTGTGGCGCATCCGGCGAGTCCGTGTCAAGGGACGGTTTTGGATTTCGGAGCAGAGCCTCGAAGGCCCGGTCCAAAGTGCCTGCACGCCCTTTGAGCATACATTATATTTTTCATTATTAGACCAGAATAGAGAGTTATGGCTGTAAAAAAACGAAGGAAAATGTTCATCAGTGTTTTGCCCGATGAACAGATTGAAGTCGTCCTGACCAAGGACGGCACGGTCCAGGAATACTATGTGGAGATGTTGCAGCAAACCAAGACCAAACGCAATATTTACAAGGCCCAGATCCACAACATCGATCCGGCCTTGCAGGCCGCATTCATCAACTATGGGGCCCAGCGCAACGGTTTTCTGCAGATCGACGAAGTACATCCGGAATACTATCTCGCGGACATCAAACCCGGAAAGGGACAGAGACATCCGCCCATTCAACGAGTGCTCAAACCCGGTCAGGAGCTTTTGGTTCAGGTGGTCAAGGAACCCACCGGAACCAAGGGGGCCTTTTTGACCACCTACCTGACCCTGCCCGGCAGGTACTTTGTCCTCACTCCGGGCCGGGAACAACTGGGTGTGTCTCGAAAGATCGAGGACGACAAAGAGCGCTCCCGGCTGAAGACGATTATGGAAGAGCTCAATCTGGACCCGGGGATAGGGGTCATCCTGCGCACGGTAAGCTCGGACCAGAACAAGACCAACCTGTCCCGGGATCTGCAGTTTTTAAAACGGCTGTGGAAGGAAGTGCGCAAAAAAGGAGTGGCTGAGACATCCCCGGCCTTGGTCTACGAGGAAAAGGACCTGGCTTTCCGGGCCGTGCGCGACTATTTGACCGCTGACGTCAGTGAAATCTGGGTTGACGACGCTGAGACCGCCAATCAGATCCAGGAAGTTGCCGCCCTGGTCTTTCCCCGCCGTAAACGCATGGTCAAACGCCATTTGGACTCGGAAAAGAATCTGTTCGAACGCTTCAATTTAAGCAAGCAACTGGAGACGGTGTACAGCCGCAAGGTGACCCTGCCCAGCGGGGGAGAGCTGGTCTTTGATCAGACCGAGGCCCTCATGGCTGTGGATATCAACTCCGGAAAGATCGGAGGAGAGAGCAATTTTAAGGAAATGGCTTTCAAGACCAACCTGGAGGCGGCCGAAGAAATCGCTCAGCAGCTTCGGCTCCGGGATGTGGGCGGCCAGGTCGTCATCGATTTTATTGAGCTCAAAGAGCACAAGCACTGCCGGGAAGTGGAGAAGGCCCTGCGCAACGCCTTGAAAGAGGACAAGGCCAGGACAACAGTGGGCAAGATCTCCCGTTTCGGCCTTTTGGAAATGGTCCGTCAACGAATGGGGTCTTCAGCCCTGTCCACCACCTGGCAGGATTGCCCGGCATGCCAGGGTTCCGGATATGTGCGCAGCTTGGAGTGGCGGGCCTTGCAGGCACTGAAGGACATTGCCCGTCAGGTGCAGGCCAAGAAGTGCTCTAACCCCTTGGAGTACACTGTGGATGATGACCTGGCGGCCTATTTGCTCAACAGCAAGCGGAAGAAGCTGTCCGAAATGGAAGAGGGAGCAGGGACCCATATTGTGGTCAAGGCCCAATGATGTCTGCTCCCAGGGTGCTTGTTCATATCTGTTGCGGACCGTGTGCCTTGTATCCGGTCCAGGATCTCCGGGAGCAAGGGTACGAGGTGGTCGGGCTGTTTTACAACCCCAATATCCATCCCCTGCAGGAGTATATGCGCCGCAGACAAGGGGCGCAGGAAGTGGCTCGGCGCTTGGACCTGAAGATGATTTGCAAGGACGAAGAGTACGATCCGGTCGCCTATATGCGGCACATAGCCTTTCGCGAGGCCAATAGGTGCCTCTTGTGCTGTCAGATGCGCCTGGAGCGGACCATGTCGATAGCTGAACGGGGAAAGTTCGATTTTTTCACCTCTACTTTGCTGTACAGCATCCATCAGAAGCACCAGGATATTCTCCGGCTGGGCCGGGACATGGCCGGAAACAAAGAATTGCAGTTTTTGGAACGTGATTTCCGAACTGGATGGAAGCAGGGTGTCCAGCAGAGCCTGGAATGGGGGATCTACCGGCAGCAGTACTGCGGATGCCTGTACAGCGAAGTGGAACGCTTTTCTTCCCAGCTCAAAGGCCAAGATTAAGACATCGGCGCCTATGCATCTGTACGTACATATCCCCTTTTGCCGGAGGAAATGCTCCTACTGCGGATTTGCTTCCGCACCTCCCGGACCCGGAGATGTAGAGGATTATATCCGGGCCGTGATCCGGGAAATGCAGCTTCAAAGCCCCAAGGTCCAAGGGCGGCGGGTACAGACCCTGTTTCTGGGCGGGGGGACTCCCAGCATGCTTTCACTGGTCCATGTTCAGCGTCTTCTGGATGCGGTCAGGCAATATTTTGCTTTGGATAATGGGGCGGAGATCACCCTGGAGGCCAACCCGGATTCCGTCCATACATCAAACCAGGTTCGGGCCTTGAGGGATATGGGGATCACCCGTATCAGCCTGGGAGTGCAGAGCCTGGACCGGGATATTTTGCATTTTCTGGGCCGGACCCATAGCCCGGAAAAGGCCGCAGAGGCTGTGAACTGTCTTGGCCAAGGGGGGATGGACAACTGGGGCCTGGATCTGATCTGGGGGATTCCCGGTCAGGACGTGCAATCCTGGCTGCGCACCCTTGAAGAGGTCGTGGCCTGGGACCCGGCCCATCTGTCCCTGTACAGTCTTTGCATTGAACCGGATACGCCCCTGGCCCGCAGGGAGTGGGAGCACGGCCTGGATTGGCCGGGGGAGGATACCTGGGAAAAGATGTTTCTCCACGGGCGCAAGCTTTTGCTCCAGGCCGGGTTTGTGCACTATGAGATATCCAATTACGCCCGCCCTGGACGAGAATGCAGGCACAACAGCGGTATTTGGCGGGGTGAGGACTATATGGGGCTGGGGCCGGCGGCAGTGTCCACTGTCGACGCAATCCGCGGCCACAATCCAGAGCTTTTGGCGGATTATGTGCAAATGATGGACACGGGGACGTACCAGCCCTATGAGGAGATCTTGTCCCGAGAGGTCAAGGACAGGGAACAGGTGATCCTCGGTCTGCGCACCAGGGAAGGAATCGATGGATTCAAGGCTGGCTTCTATTTTGAAGATGAGTTTGTGGACCACTTGATGCAGTCCGGGCTTTTAGAGACCGAAAACGGGCGCATGCGTTTGACCCCGCAGGGCATGCTGGTCAGCAATGAAATCCTGGCCCGGATGCATGCCTAGTGCCTTGTCATCAATCATCTGTCGCAATGCAAGAAACACCCCCCAACCCCCTCAAGGGGGGATGAAGAAGAGGGAGCGACAGATGAAAGTTGATTTTTCACGAGATCAGCAGGGGCAAAAGGATAGAACTTGAAGATAGGACAAAGCGGCTGTGCAGAGTGGGCAAGCGATACAGGAAAAACAGAGAGTTAGGGGAGTTGAGTGTGCACACCTACCGGCTGCTGCTTGATGTAGGAAATACCAATACCAAGGTGGGGGTGGCCAAAGGGCACGTGATTCTCAACTCCTTTGTCCTGCCCACCCATGCCCAGGAAACCGCGGATACCTTCGGGCTGCGGATCATGCAGATCTTTGAGCATGTTCGTCTTTCTCCCCGGGAGGTGGCGGCCTGGGTGGTTTCCTCAGTGGTTCCTCAGCACAACGCCATGCTCCGCCGGGCCGGGGAAAAGTATTCCCACTGTCCGGTATGGTTTATTCCCGAAGATCTGCCCCTGCCTTTACGCAATCTGTACGCCAACCCCCAGGAGGTGGGAGCGGACCGCTTGGTCACCGCCTTTGCCGCCAGGGAGCTTTTGTCCGCACCAGGGCTTATAGTTATAGATTTCGGCACAGCCACCACCCTGGAGTGCATCCAGGGCCAGGACTACCTGGGAGGATTGATCTGCCCCGGAGTCTTTTCCTCCCTGGGGGCTCTGGCCGGGCATACGGCCAAGCTGCCCCGGATCAGCCTGCAGCACGGCTCAGCCGGCCTGGAGATCGGCAAGAGCACGGCCCAGAGCATGAATCAGGGCTTTGTGTACGGCTTTGCCAGCATGATCCAGGGCCTGTGCTGGCAATTGCGGGAGTTTTTGACCCCGGAGGTTACGGTGGTCGCCACCGGAGGATTCGCCGCAGCCATCAGCCCTTTGTGCTCCTGCCTGGATGTGATCCGGGAAGACCTGCTTCTGCAGGGTCTGCTTATGGCCCATCAGAAGACAGAAGATTAGAGGTCAGCGATCAGAAGACAGAAGACTGGTATGAAACGAGGCCCTGCTTTGTTCGTCATTCCCGCGCAAGACGGGAATCCAGAGCAGATAGAAAGGCTTTTCCCTAGATTGCCCGGCGAGTCGTATCCCGGTGTATTCGAACTGTCCGGGCCGGGCAATGACGGAGGGACCGGACCTCCGTGAGTTTCATACCTGATCAATCCGGCACACATTCTTTGGCCCTTTGGCCCAGAAATATTTCAGATTTGCCGGAGGCAAAGCTGAAAAGGAGATTGAAGATATGAGCATTATCGCCCAGATTGAAGCCAGGGAGATTTTGGACTCCCGGGGGAACCCCACTGTGGAAGTGGAAGTGGAATTGGAATCCGGAGTCTGGGAGCGGGCGGCCGTTCCTTCCGGTGCGTCTACCGGATCCCGGGAAGCCCTGGAGCTCCGGGACAAGGACCCCGGCCGCTACGGAGGCAAGGGTGTGCGCACTGCGGTAGAGAACGTGCACCAAAAGATCGCTCCCCATGTCCTGGGTATGGACGCCTTGCGCCAGCTGGAGGTGGACAGTCTCCTTTTGGAGCTGGACGGTACCGAGAACAAAACCAGCCTGGGGGCCAATGCCCTGCTGGGAGTATCCATGGCCGTGGCCAGGGCGGCGGCTGCCTATCTCAACCTGCCCTTGTACCAGTATCTGGGAGGGGTAGGAGCCCGCCTCCTCCCTGTACCCCAGATGAATATCCTCAACGGAGGGGCCCATGCCCCGAACAATCTGGATATCCAGGAGTTCATGATCCTGCCCGTGGGAGCCCGGAGCTTCGCCCACGCCCTGCGCATGGGATCGGAGACCTTTCAGGCCTTAAAATCCATCCTGGGAGCCGAGGGCCACATCACCTCGGTGGGCGACGAAGGCGGGTTCGCCCCCAATCTGGACAGCCATGAGCAGGCTTTGCAGCGCATTGTTCAAGCTATTGAAAAGGCGGGGTACACCCCGGGGAAGGATATCGGCCTGGGCCTGGACGCGGCTGCTTCCGAATTCTTCGACCAGGGCAAGTACACCTTGAGCGGGGAAAACAAAGTCCTGAATGCAGCGCAGATGGTGGACTATTACCTGGATCTCTGCAAACGCTATCCCATTGTGTCCATTGAAGACGGTTTGGCGGAGCAGGATTGGGACGGTTGGCGGGACATGACCCAACGCATGGAGAGTGTTGTCCAGGTGGTGGGCGATGATATATTCGTCACCAACCCGAGCATTCTGGCCCAGGGCATAGAGAAAGGCGTGGCCAACTCCATTCTGATCAAGCTCAATCAGATAGGGACCTTGAGCGAGACCCTGGAAACCATCGAACTGGCCAAAAAGAACGGATACACCTCCGTAGTTTCCCATCGTTCCGGGGAAACAGAGGACTCCTTTATTGCCGATCTGGCCGTGGCCGTCAATGGCGGACAGATCAAGGCCGGTTCCTTAAGCCGCAGCGACCGGCTGGCCAAGTACAATCAGCTCCTGCGTATTGAGGAGGACCTGGGGGCCCGATCCCGCTTCGCCGGACCGGACTTGACCAGACAATGGGGGCACAAGCGGGCATCCACTTGACAAAAATGGTAAACATGCTTTAGCAATGTCTGCAAACTGTTTAAAAGATGCCGAATTACGAGCTTGAGGGGCTTGGAGCCGGATTTTTCCGCTCCGGGTGATTGCATTGAACCATTGCAAAGGAGATGGGCTATGACCGCACAACTGATCAAAGGCACGGACATCCGGGAAGAAATTTTGGAAGAGCTGGGCAAAGAAGTGCAAGAGTTGAAGGATAAGCACGGTCAGGTTCCTGGGCTGGTCACCATCCTGGTTGGGGAAAATCCGGCCTCGCAATCCTACGTGTCTCTGAAGATCAAGACCGCCCACCGCTTAGGATTCAAGGAGATCCAGGACACGCAGTCGGAAGATATCTCCCAGGATGACCTCTTGGGGCTTATCGACAAGTACAACAAGGACGATTCCATTCACGGCATTTTGGTCCAATTGCCCCTGCCCAAACACATAGATGAGAAAAAGGTTTTAAACGCCATTGATCCGGACAAGGACGTGGATGGGTTTCATCCGGTGAATGTGGGTCGATTGATGATCGGCGGGGACGAGGTCAAGTTTCCTCCCTGCACCCCGGCCGGGATCCAGGAAATGATCATCCGGGCCGGAGTGGAGACCGAAGGGGCGGAAGTTGTGGTTGTGGGCCGATCCAATATCGTGGGCAAGCCCATCGCCAACATGATGATTCAAAAGGGCAAAGGAGCCAACTCCACGGTGACTGTGGTCCATACCCGGACCAAGGACATGGAGTCTCACTGCAAGCGGGCGGATATCTTGGTCGTGGCCGCCGGAGTGCCCGGCTTGGTCAAGCCGGAGTGGATCAAGCCCGGGGCCTGCGTCATCGACGTGGGTGTGAACCGGGTTGGCGAGAAGCCGAGCAAGAAAGATCCCAATAAAATGGTTCCCATCCTGCGCGGGGACGTGGACTTTGACGCAGCCAAAGAGATTGCGGGATATATCACCCCGGTACCCGGCGGTGTGGGTCCGATGACCATCACCATGCTCATGCGCAATACTGTGCGTTCCTTGAAGTTCCGTTTGGGTATTGCCTAACACTTTGCAGGCTTGATAACGCCCTGTACTTTGCCCCGGTCCGGCCTGTCCAAAGTCCGCCGGGGCCTTTTTGTATGACAGGCCAGCTCTGGGGAGAAGGAAGATGTGTCTTATGGTCATGGCCCTGAGGGTGCATGGAGACTATCCCCTGATCATGGCTGCAAACAGGGATGAGTTTGATGACCGCCCGGCCCAGCCGGCTCATGCGTGGCCGGATGCACCTTGGATTGTGGCCGGTCGGGATGCACAGGGAGGCGGGACCTGGATGGGGGTCAGCAGGCAGGGACGCTTGGCGTTGTTGACCAATGTCCGGGACCCGGCTGCCTTGAATGCCCACCGGCCGTCCAGAGGACATCTGGTTGCCGATTATCTCCTGGACAAAGAAAGCGAGGCCCGGTTCTGGACCCGGTTGCGCACAACCGGGCCGGGTTACAACGGATTCAACCTTGTCTTTGGTTCCGGGCCGGAGCTGGGCTGGTTTTGTAATGCTGGAAGGGAGTTGTGCCGCATTCCCTCTGGGGTGCACGGCCTGAGCAACGCCTTGTTGAATACTCCCTGGCCCAAGGTGCTCCGGGCCCGGGCGGTTCTGTGGGCTTTGCTGCACAGCGGCCGTACCCCAAGGGTGGAAGAGCTCTTTGCCCTCCTGGCCGACACCACCCGCCCACCTGATCACGAGCTTCCGGATACCAAGGTGGGGCTGGATAGGGAGCGCATCTTGGCCCCGATCTGTGTGCACAGCTCGGGCTACGGGACCCAGGTGTCCACAGTGGTCTATGTGCATCAAAGCGGGGGCATCGAGTTTTGGGAAAAGGATGTTCGCAGGGGGACGGACCTACGCCATTTCAGATTATAGTCTGTTCAGCTTTGCCTCAGGCAAATCTGGAATATTTTTTGCCCCAAAGCGGGCAAAAAAAGGGGAAATTTGCCGGATTGATCGAGGATGAGACGTAACGGTTACGGATATTCTTTCCCGGGCAATGACGGAGGGACCGGTTTCATCCTTGATCAATCTGGGCGTCAACGGCTAGCGGCGGCGTTGCAACCTGTATACGAGGCCTCCTGCTCTTCCACCGGGGTATAGACCTTTCGGTCCTGGTATTCGGCCTGTTTGCCCCGATTCCACATGGTTACCGGCCGGTAATAGCCTACCACCCGGGTATAGACCTCGGTTTCCGCTCCGCAATGGGGACAGGTGAAGTGCTCGCCGTTGATGTAGCCGTGGGTCTTGCAAATGGAGAAGGTGGGGGTGATGGAGATGTAGGGCAGCTTGGTCTTGGACATGGCCTTGATCATGAAGGACTTTAAGGCCTGAGTATCGGCCACTGCCTCGCCCAAAAAGGTGTGGAAGACAGTTCCCCCGGTGTACATGGGCTGGAGCATATTCTGATGCTCCAGGGCGGCGAAGACATCCCGAGTGGCGTAGACCGGCAGGGCTGTGGAGTTGGTGTAGTAAGGGATGTCTTGGCCCGAGGTCTGGATGTCCTGATACAGGTCCTTGTCGATCTTGGCCAGCCGGTAGCTGGTGCCCTCGGCCGGGGTGGCTTCCAGGTTGTACAGGTGTCCGGTTTCTTCCTGAAAGGAAGAGGTCAGGTCCCGGAGGTGCTCCAGGGCCCGTTGCATGAGCCGGATGCCGGCCGGAGTCTCGATGCCCTTGCCCAGGAGGTTTTGGCAGGCCTCGTGCCCGCCGATGAGTCCGATAGTGCTGAAGTGGTTGTTCAGGCCGTTTTTCAGATAGCGGGCGGAGAAGGGATACATTCCCCGATCCATATTGTCGCTGACCCATTTGCGCTTGAATTCCAGGGAGTCCTTGGCCAGGCTGGCGTACTCGGCCACCAGGTCCAGAAAGTCCTCCTCGTCTTGGGCCAGATAGCCCAGCTTGGGCAGGTTCAGGGTGACCACACCGATGGAACCGGTCAGGTCCCCGGCCCCGAACAGTCCGCCGGTTCTTTTTTTCAGTTCTCGGATGTCCATCTGCAGTCGGCAGCACATGGAGCGGACGTCCTCGGGCCTTAAGTCGGAGTTGATGAAGTTCTGGAAATAGGGGACCCCGTATTTGGCCGTGAGCTTGAGCAGAAGCTCCCCCACCTGGGAGTCCCAGGGGAAGTCCTCACTGACATTGTAGGTGGGAATGGGGAAGCTGAAGATGCGGCCATGGTAGTCCCCTTCCAGCATGACTTCCAGAAAGGCCCGGTTGATGAGCTCCATTTCCGGGGCATAGTCCTGGTAGCAGGCATCCTGGAGCTCGCCGCCGATGATCACCGCCTCTTGGCCGATATGCTTGGGGGGGACCAGATCAAAGGTCAGATTGGTGAACGGGCTTTGGCCGCCCCAGCGGGAGGTGGTGTTCACGTTGAACACAAACTTCTGGATGCTCTGCTTGACCCGGGGAAAGTCCAGTCCGTCGGCCCGGACAAAGGGGGCCAGGTAGGTATCCACGTTGTTGAAGGCCTGGGCTCCGGCCCACTCGTTTTGCAAGGTGCCCAGAAAGTTGACCATCTGACCCAGGGCGGAGTCCAGGTGCTTGGCCGGCCCGGACGAGCATCTCCCTTCCAGATTGAATCCCTCCAAAAGCAAATCCCGCAGGCTCCAGCCGGCGCAATACCCGGCCAGGCCGAAGGAGAGATCGTGGATGTGGACGTAGCCGTGCTCGTGGGCCAAACGGACCTCTTCCGGATACTTTTCCAAGGCGTATCTGGCCTGGACCGATCCGGAAAGATGGAGCATAAGCCCCTGAAAGGAGTGGGACATGTTCGCGTTTTCCGCTACCCGCCAGTCCTGTTTGTGTACGTAGTTGTCGATGGTCTTGCCGATGTCCAGAAAGGCTTCCTGCTGGCTGCGCAATTGCCTTCTCTGTTCGCGGTACAGGATGTAGCGTTTGGCTACATGGAACAGGCGGCTTTCCATGAGCACCTGCTCCACCATGTCCTGGACTTGCTCCTGTTCCGGGATTTGTATCCCGGAGAGCTTTTTTTCCACTTTTCCGGCCATGCGCCGGGCGAGCAAAGGATCGCGGATTCCGCTGGCCTGCAAGGCCTTTAATATGGCTTGGGCTATGCGGTCCAAGGCCCAGGTTTCCAAACGGTCGTCCCGCTTGCGGATATGTTCGGGTGCCGAGTGCGGGACCTTGCCCCCTTGGATACGTTCTTCAACCTCGGCCATAAACATAGGCGTCCTCCTTGGGCGTTTGTGTATCTGAAGGGATATAGCTCTGGATGGTCAGGGAAAACCCGGCAGGCAGAAGGTCTTGGGTCTTTTCCAGGTCATTCCGGGTCAGTTCGGGTACGGCTGTGCAGCGGAAAGAAAAGGACTCTGGAAAGCATTGGGCCAGGCTGAAAACGGACTCCAAGGCCTTCCGGGCCTGCTGCGGGGTGCAGCGGTTTCCGGTGAGTTGGGGATATTTGGTCCACGGTCCTTTGACGTCCACGGCCACGGCTTGGATGAGGTCGTGTTCCAATACAAAGCGGACCGTATCCGGCTGGAAGCCGTTGGTGTCCAGCTTTATAGGCAGGCCAAAGGCGGAAATCTCGTGCACCAGGCTTGCCAGGTCGGGCACATGGGTGGGTTCCCCCCCGGAGATGACCAGACCGTCCAGCCAGGATGATCTGGATTTGATGAAATTGGAGACAGCGGATTTGGAAATCCGGGGGTATTGTTCCGGATACCAGGCCAGGCCCGCGTTGTGGCAGGTAGGACATCGCAGGTTGCAGCCGCCCATAAAGAGAACTGCGCTGACCCGTCCCGGCCAGTCGCAGAGGCTGCCAGGCTGCAGGCCCCGGACAAAGGACCAGGGATTGTTCTCTTCCCAAAGGGGGTGGGGAGCAGATTGCACACGTTCTCCATGCCAGGCTTGCGAGCCGGAAAATTCTTGGCTCCTGCCGCGGTACTGGCTCCTGCCGCGGTACACAAGGTGAGACCCGGGGGGCCGACAGTAAATGACAAATAAAAACAAGTAATTGCAAAAAAAACGGCAGGTGGATCAAAGCATGCGCCGAGCCAAAAAACAGATTGAAAGATTAGCAATATGCTGTGCAGGGAGCAATCCTTGACAAGGCCCAATAAGGGGGCAGGGA
>JBNJII010000048.1:0-20270 GCA_051749205.1 Thermodesulfobacteriota bacterium
CCAGAAGCGAGCCCGCGACAATATCACCTCTATATCGCGATGTGGACAAGCCGCCTCCGGTTGAGTGTAGTTTGAGGGAAAATGGGAGATTGGATACGACGATTTGGAAACAATCGTCGAGTATACAAATTATTACTTACCCCTCGATAGGCTTACCTGAGGAGAAGAGGAAAAGTCAATGTTTGGACACAAGTTGAGTAGTTTGATGTGCCTGCAAAGAGTTTATCTTTTGTCAAGAATCATGAATTAGGACTATCTGTTGGACGGATTTGTTAACAGACCAGATTTGTAAAGCGAATATCTAGCAAGGCCTATATATAAGGATAGGGTAGCCCGAACATGGAAGACAGATTTTGACTTAACACTGGCGGGTAATATTTGAAGGGAGGAAAATTACTGAATAAAAACAAGCCTTCTTTGTTAGCTTAACAAAGAAGGCTTGTTTTTTAATGGTGGAGGCGGCGGGAGTCGAACCCGCGTCCGAAGACACTCCACAAGAGCCTCTACAGGCTTAGATCAGGTATTGTTTTGGGTGCAAAAGGGGCCCCTGATCTGGCTCTTTTGCACCTAGCCTTCCTGAAGTTTTAACCGGTATGCCGGAAGGCGAACATACCTGGCGAGCCTGATAAAGTCGTCGCTCTCACTAGCCTATCAGGCGTCAGCCGTGAGAGCGCTGGCTGCTCTATGCAGCCAGGGCGTAATCGTAGTCGTTGGCAACTATTATTTTGCCGCGTGTTTTACGAGGCCTCGCGGCACCTCGGCCTGCAGCCCTTGCTTCATTGCCTCCGTCGAAGCCGTTGCGCCCCCGTGGAGTATGAAGCTGATTTCAAAGATCAGCTGGCGTGGATCTTATGTCCACATACAATATAATAAACAGTTTTTCCGATTTGGCAAGGGGTAAGGAGAGTTGGTAGCGAGGGAGGGACTTGAACCCCCGACACTGCGGATATGAGCCGCATGCTCTGACCGACTGAGCTACCTCGCCACCGTGCCGTTGCAAGACAGGATTTATATACACTTTTGCCTCAAAATGCAAGGGGTAAATCATGTCCTTTTTGCAGCGGGTTATTGCCGTTGAGCCGGTTCTGCGTTAAACAGGGGCCAGAGATGTTATCATAAAGTATTTTGTCAACCTTGAAACTCCTAAGTGGACACAATGTTTCATATTGAAAGTGAATTCAGCCCCAAGGGGGATCAGCCTCAGGCCATTGAGGCTTTAAGCGACAATATCCGCCAAGGGGTTTCCAATCAGGTCCTCCTGGGAGTGACTGGATCGGGCAAGACCTTCAGTATGGCCCACGTTATCGCCACGTGCCAACGGCCTACCCTGATTATGGCCCCGAATAAGACCTTGGCCGCCCAACTGTACAGCGAGTTCAAGCAGCTCTTTCCGCACAATGCAGTGGAGTACTTCGTCAGCTATTATGACTACTACCAGCCAGAAGCCTATCTGCCCCACTCGGACACCTTTATAGAAAAAGATTCTTCCATGAACGACAATATAGATAAGCTCCGGCATGCGGCCACATACTCTCTGCTGACTCGACGGGATGTGATCATTGTGGCCTCCGTGTCCTGCATCTATGGCCTGGGCTCGCCTGAATACTATGAAAAAATGGTTATTCCTGTAGGTGTCGGCCAGCACATGAGCCTGGAGCACCTTATGGATCGTTTGATAGAGATCACCTATGAACGAAACGATTACGACTTTCACCGGGGGACATTTCGAGTGCGCGGAGATGTTCTGGAAATCATTCCGGCCTACAATCGGGAACAGGCCCTGCGTATAGAGTTCTTCGGCGATGAGATAGATGCCATTCATGAAATCGATCCCTTAACCGGAGAAATCCTGGCCCCTCAGGACAAGATCCTTATCTTTCCTGCCAGCCACTATGTTTCGGATCGGGACAATCTGCACCGAGCCATGCAGGACATAAGGGAGGAGCTTCAGGAACGTTTGCAGTTTTTCCACAGTCAGAACAAACTGGTCGAGGCCCAGCGTTTGGAACAGCGGACCATGCTTGATTTGGAGATGATCGAGGAACTCGGCTACTGCAATGGGATCGAAAACTACTCCCGCCATTTGGACGGACGGGCCCCTGGGACACCACCTTCCTGTCTTTTGGATTATTTTCCGGAGGATTTCCTGCTTTTTATTGATGAATCCCATGTGGGGGTGCCGCAGATAGGGGGCATGTTCAATGGTGATAGGTCTCGAAAACAAACCTTGGTGGATTTCGGTTTCCGTCTGCCCTCGGCCCTGGACAACAGGCCGCTGTCCTTTGACGAGTTCCTGGAGCGCTTGAACCAAAACGTCTATGTTTCGGCCACTCCTGCAGACTGGGAAGTACAGCGCTCGCACGGAGTGGTGGTGGAGCAGATCATTCGTCCCACAGGTTTGGTCGATCCCTTGATCGAAGTACGTCCGACCCAGGGGCAAATGGACGATTTGCTCACTGAATGCAAAGCCAGAGAAAAAAAGGATCAACGGGTCCTGGTCACCACATTGACCAAGCGCTTGGCTGAAGATCTGACTGAGTACCTGCAGGGCAGGGGAGTGGCCACCCGGTATCTGCACTCAGACATCGATACCCTGGAGAGGGTTTCCATCATCCAATCCTTGCGCCAGGGCGAATTTTCCGTTCTGGTGGGCATTAATCTGTTGCGGGAAGGACTGGACATACCGGAAGTTTCCTTGGTAGCCATATTGGATGCGGACAAGGAGGGCTTTTTACGCTCCACCCGGTCTCTGATTCAAACCTTTGGCCGAGCATCCAGAAATGTTTACGGCACGGTTTTCTTATATGCGGATAAGGTCACTGAGAGTATGCGGGCGGCTATACAGGAAACCGAGAGACGCAGGCAGATGCAGCTGGATTTTAATGAACGGCACCATATAGTGCCCCAAACGATACATAAGGCCTGGACCAATCCGCTTTACGAAGTCAGTGAGGAGGCCAAACACAAGGCCCGGGCAGTGGCTGCCGAAGATCCAGCTCAATACGCCAATGATCCCAAGGCCCTGGCCAAGCGCATTTCTTCCCTGGAACGTCAGATGCGACAGGCGGCCCAAAAGCTGGAGTTTGAACACGCAGCTGAATTACGGGATACTATTGCCAGTCTGCGGGAGATGCTGGTCAGTGCGTAAAAAAAGGGAATGAGATTTCAAAAAACTACAAAAGAGATATCAGTCAGGAGGATGCATGTCCCAGACAAAGGTGATCATTTTGGGAGCTGGCGGACGTATGGGGTCCATGCTGGTGCAACTCAGTCAAAAAGACCCTGAACTCAATCTCACAGCCATGCTGGAGCGGCAGGAATGCATGACCAATCTTCCGGATATTGACTGCATATATGGCTTTGATCTGGATCAGGTATTATCCCAGACCGGACCAGGGGTGATCATAGACTTTACCCAGCCGGAAGCCACTATAGAGACAGCCCGCATAGCCAGGTCCCATTCCTGTTCCCTGGTCATCGGCACCACAGGATTAAACCGAGAACAGGAAATAATCATTGAGGACGCGGCCGAACATATACCTGTATTCTGGACTCCGAACATGAGCGTTGGCATCAGCGTGCTCTTAGAACTGCTGCCCAAGTTGACCCAGGCCCTGGGGCCGGCCTATGATCCGGAGCTGATGGAGATCCATCACCGCAAGAAAAAGGACGCACCCAGCGGAACCGCCCTCAAGTTGGCCAACTCTGTGGCCAAAGCCAAAAACTGGCCGGAAGATGACTCCCTGGCTTTGTGCCGGGAGGGACTCGTCGGGGAGCGGCCGGATCGAGAAATCGGGGTACAAACTTTGCGCGGTGGAGATGTGGTGGGCGAACATACTGTCTATTACTTCGGTCCGGGAGAACGGATCGAGATAACCCACAAGGCTTCGTCCCGGGAGACTTTTGGGCAAGGGGCCTTGCGAGCTGCCAAATGGATCGGCAATCAGAGTCCTGGAAAGATATATACCATGGCCGATATGCTCAGTTTAGGGTAAAAGAAGGGCAGGGCAAAAAGGAAAAAACTCTTTATCCTTGTCTGTAACTGATAAACGGGAGTTCCATGCAGTCATTCGTGAGGACCAGCCTGACTGTATTGTTCGTTCTGGCCGTGATGAGTTGCGCGCACAGCACTCTTTCAATGGCCCAGACAGAGAATGCGGGCTGGCGCAGCCTCCAGCCCGGGCTCAAGCTGCGCATCTTCGAGCCATCTTTACCCACCGGAACAAAGGGGGAACGGCTGTACGTGGTCATAGTCAAAATCAACCCTAAAGATTATGACTTTCATCTCCTTACTGCCTCAGAGAACGGGGAAGGCACCAAGACCTTGCCCCAATGGATGCACGACCACGATCTGCACGCAGCCATCAATGCCGGCATGTTCTGGAAAGATTTACGGACCAGTACTGGCTTTATGAAGAACCTTAGCCACATAAACAATAGTTATTTTCATCCAGAATATGAAGGCTTCCTGGCCTTTCATCCCATTCACAAATCCCTTCCTGAGATCCGGATCATTGACCGGGAGCATCACAAGAACTGGCGGCAGATGCTGGATCTGTACGGCACAGTCATACAAGGCTTTCGAATGATCAGTGTGCGCGGGGAGAATGTCTGGGAGAAAAACGGCAAAAAACATAGTGTGGCCAGCATTGGGATTACCAAACAGGGGAAAGTGTTGTTCATGTTCAGTCAGACTCCGGTCACAATCCATGATTTCAACAAAGTCTTGCTTCGTCTGCCTTTGGATATAGTCAACTGTATGTTTCTGGAGGGCGGAGCTACTGCGGGACTCATGGTGGAAGGGAAAGATTTTACGCAAGGATGGAAAGGGACTGCGGAAACTTTTTTATGGACTGATGGTCCGTCTTCTTTTGTCCGCCTGCCCAATGTGATAGGCATCACCCCAACATCAAAGGAAAAAACATGTTCAGATACCCAGTAGTTTTATGTGCAGTGCTTATTGTGGGCGTACTTTGGGTGGCGCATATCGCTTTCGCCCAAGATATTGCCGACCTGATTCAGAAGCAGTACACAACAGTGACCAGTTTTCAGAGTCAGTTCACCCAGGAACTGACAAATGCCGCCAGTGGAGAAAGTGAAGAGCGCAAGGGAGACATCTGGTATCAAAAACCGGAACAGATTCGTTGGCATACGAAATGTCCGGAAGAGGAGCTTTTGGTCAGTGATGGGGAAGTGGTCTGGGACTATTTTCCGGAAGAGAAGGTTGCTTATAAATATTCCTTAGAGGGCAGATTCGATTCCAAGACCATGCTTAAATTTATCAGTGGGGAAGTGAATCTCAAAGAGGACTTTCGGATAGAGGTGCTCGGTGCGGACTCGGACTTTTTTGAGTGGACGAAAGTCCGCTTGGAACCCATAGAGCCTGAACCCAGCTTGGTCATGGCCTTTATCTGGTTGGACCCGGAAACCGATCTCATCCGCCAAGTTTTGCTAGAGGACTTTTTCGGGAACAGCAATCGCCTTACCTTTGAAGATATCAGCTTGAATAGAGAAAAAGACCTGAAGCCGTCTTTGTTCACCTTTGACCCCCCGGAAGGGGTGGAGGTCATGGAAGGGGGGTGATGTCTCCTATCCGGACTGTCAATTGCCCTTCAAAAACCCGGCAACACCTCATAGGGAACTTCATGTTCCCTATGAGGTGTTGCCCGGCGGTGAAGCTCGTATCAAAACCCGAAATGAAGATAAGCGGCTCTTTCTAATGGACCGTGCATCCCGGCCAAGAAAATCCTGAACACCCGCCTCGTTGCTATAGATAAACAAACGTAAAAAGTAAATTTTTTGAGCTACAGACCCCCCAAGTATGCTCAAAATGTTTTGTTTATTTATAATTGACACTTTTTACAAAAGACTCTCCAGCTTGGTGCAGGTATGCATTGAGAGAAAGCATCATTTCTAAGAACAGCTTCGGCGAAGACACACCTAATTTTCTTCACTCGTGTTTATACGGTTTCGATCTCCGTTCATCCCCAATACCAAAGTCCTGGACCTGCAGGCTTGAGAGTTTGGCTTGCAGCAATTTGGGACCTGACCATGCAGCGGGTAAAGACAAGAATCCCGGAAAAAGCAGGCATCTCAACCTTCAAGCAGCCCTCTAGATTTGTATAAGAAATGTCTCGTAATGTATATTATGTAAACTTTTATAATATCTCACCCCCTGTCCCCTGTCTCAGTATATGCAGCGCCCCTCAAAAAATCTTGATTTCAAAAGCCTTCCACAGTCCGAGCCGAGAACTGTTTTCTTTTTGCAGGGACATCAAGCCCCTCTTGGGTCTGCTTCATGCTTGATCAATCCGAATCCCGGGCGCAGCGCGCTACGGAGGGCATTGATTAGAGTTCAAGTCCTACATGAAGTATTTCATATGTATATTTAAATCAAGGTGTTGAAATGAAATCGTTCACCTTCGGCTTTTTGCTGCTCACTCTCCGTGCGTTGTGATCGGAGCCCGGCTGGAATCTGCTCGACCGGTGCTCCTTGCAACAGCCTGCGCCCGATGATCTGCATGTCTGTGTTTAGCATAGCTGAACGTATAGCTTTGTTAAACGTTTTTGACGTGCAAGGCGTGCAGTCTTTGCTGTTTATCTGTTTAGGAACAGCAACTTGTTGAGTTTTGGCAACTCGTTTTTTGAGGATGCAGGGATATTATACCAACTTGATGCTGGATGCCTGTGTATATGAATATACCCTGTCTGAGGCGAGGTTTAGTTGTTCTAGGCAACTTCTACCCAACTTGGAGCATGGCTTTCTGGAGTCGCTCTCGTTCGCGGAATAAAAGGCGGGAATTGATTTTTTCCGGGTCAAGGGTATATGGTTGTCCGTAGTAGACAATGCATCGTGCTCCAGGAAGCGGCAGCTGGAAACGATCCCAGGCCTTGTGGAAGCGTTTGACCGGGTGCATGTGTACCCGCACCGGAACAACGGGCAGACCTGATTTAGCTGCCAGGTACACCGCCCCTTCCTTCACTTGATGCCGTGGGCCTCGGGGGCCGTCGACAGTGAGCACCGCATCCGAGCCGGTTGAGCGCATGATATTTAAAACTTGGCGTACAGCCTGGGTGCCGTTTCGGCTGCTTGAGCCCCGGGCCAGCTGGAAGCCAAGGCGGGACAGAACCTGGGCCAGGATCTCCCCATCCTTGCTGGAGCTGACCACCGCTACGATGCCTTCATCACGGTGCAGATAACAGGGGGAAAAGAGCTCATCGTGCCACAGAGCAAAGATGAGCGGACCATTGGATCTGGCCTCCTCTATGGTCTCAAATCCAATTCTGGAATAGCGAAGGGTCCGGCTCCATAGACGCACAGCCGTGGTCAGCAAGCTGTAGGTGTACTTTGTGTTAAGCACAATACGATGACCTCATAGGAATAATATTTTATACGAGGTGATAGCCCATGCCCCAGGACGAACTGATCCAAGTCATGCGTCATGCCCGGTTCTATCCGGGCGAGTCTTCGGTTGAGTTCCTGCAGACCCATATCTCTTGTCTTTTTTTGACTGCCGAGCATGTCTATAAGTTGAAAAAATCGGTCAATCTCGGCTTCCTCGACTTCTCTACCCTGGAAAAAAGACGGTTCTATTGCCACGAGGAAGTCAGGCTCAACTCCCGCTTGGCTCCACCCGTATATCTGGGTGTCCTGGCCGTGAGCAGAAACCAAAACGGGGAGTATTTCCTGGGCCAAGACCCCGCATCCGAGATCGTGGACTATGTTGTCCACATGCGTAGGCTGTCCGAAGATTCTATGTTCCCTGCCCTTCTCAAGCAAGGCCGGGTGGATGAGGAAATGCTGTCCGAGCTTGCCGGACTGTTGTCTGACTTCCACGCCCACTCACCAGCGGTCCAGGCTTCCTGCGAGCTGGGATCCCCGCAGCTTATCCGCAACAATATCGAGGAGAACTTTGAACAGACCGAAATGCTCAAAGGCAAGGCCCTGTCCGCAAAACGGCACCGGATTATGCACTCTGCTCTGCTCTGGTCTCTGAGACGTCACCAAGAGCTCCTCACCGTCCGGCATGACCAGGGCCGGACCCGGGAATGTCACGGCGATTTGCGCATGGAGCACATATGCCGTTTTGAAGGCAGGCTGGTTGCCTTTGATTGCATAGAATTCAATGAGCGGTTTCGATATATCGATACCGCTGCCGATGTGGCTTTTTTGCTCATGGATATGGAGTTTAGCGGCCACTGGTCACTGGCTGCTGCCCTGCTCCACTTTTATGTACGCGCCACACAAGACCACGATGCCCTGACTGTTATGCCTTTGTACAAGGCCTATTATGCCCTGACTCGGGGGAAGATTTTCGGCATTGAAAGCACTGAACAAGAGTTCACGACCCAGGAGCGACAAGAGGCCCTGGATATGGCCTCCAAGTTTTTGGACTTGGCCTGGTCCTACGCCATACAACTACAAACGCCCACCTTAATCCTCCTTAGCGGCCTGATGGGCACTGGGAAAACCGCCTTAGGTCGTCATTTGAGCCAAAAGCTCGGGGCTGAGCTGATACGAAGCGATGTAGTGCGCAAAACCCTTCACGGTCTGGACCCGCAAGCAAGGGAGACAAGCGATTATGGCCAGGGGCTGTATACCCCAAAAGCCACCCAAGACACGTATCAGGCCTTGGTGGAGCAAGCTGCACAGAAGCTCAACAGTGGCCAATCGGTCATAGTGGACGCCTCCTTCAGCCGGCGCACGTATAGACGGCAGGCCTATGACATGGCCCGGAGCATGGGAGTTCGCTTCATTCTCCTGGAATGCGTTTGTCCAGAGGAGGTCATCAGAAAACGTTTGGAACATCGCCAAGCCAGAGAGTCGGATGCCTCAGACGGGCGCACCACGCTCTTTGAGGCCCAAAAAGCGGATTTTCAGCCAATCAATGAGCTGGATCCCCATCAGCATGTGAGTGTTAATACTGCTGATGCAATGGAGAGGCTCGGTGAGACCGCGATAGAGGCAGTCCTTGAGGCCTTATGCCGGCAGGAAGGATACTGAGCCGGAAAACAAAGCTCCCTCCGGAGAACCGGAGGGAGCAGGAAGGGTTCTGGAAAAAGAGATCTAGAACAGCCCGGAGACTTTGCCGGTTTCCGGATCAACATCGACTTTGGTGTAGGCAGGATTGGAGCTGGTTCCGGGCATAAACGGAATAGTCCCGGCCACAGGAACCAGGAACTTGGACCCGGAGTAGATGAAGACATCACGCACCGGGAGCCGCCAGCCTTTGGGCACACCCTTCCAGGTGGGCTCATGGGACAGGCTGAGATGGGTCTTGGCCATCATTGTGGCGTATTCTTTGTACTTAGGATCGGATTCGATGACTTTGAGTTTCTTTTCCGCTTCCGGCAGCCAATCTACACCGTCTCCGCCGTAGACTTCCTTGGTGATCGTTTCCACGCGTTCCCGCAAGGACATGTCCAAGGAGTAGAGAAAGTCAAAGGAGTTTTCTTCTTCACAGGCTTCGATGACCGCATCGGCCAGCTCCAGGGCTCCGTCGCCGCCGTCCATGAAGTGCGTGGACTTGGCGCACCTGGCTCCGGCTTCTTCGGCTCTCTTTTTGACCAAGTTGATCTCTTCTTCGGTGTCAGTGGGGAAGACGTTGACGCAGACCACCGGGTTTATGCCGGACTTGCGGATGACCTTGATCAGATGGATCATGTTCTCCATGCCTTTGTCCAAGAGATCCAGGTTCTGCTTGGTGTATTCCTCGGGCAAAGCCAGGCCGGGAGTGACCTTGGGGCCGCCGCCGTGCATCTTCAAAGCCCGGATTGTTGCTGTGAGCACGGAGACGTGCGGTTTCAGCCCGCTGTTACGACACTTCACATTCCAAAATTTTTCAAATCCGATATCAGCTGCGAACCCGCTTTCCGTTACATGGTAGTCAAACATCTTCAGGCCGATGCGATCAGAGATGACTGAGGACTGCCCAACAGCGATGTTGGCAAATGGACCGGCGTGGACCATGCACGGTTGATATTCGGCTGTGCACATCAAGGTCGGGTTGATGGTCTGCCGCATCCAGGCGGTCATAGCTCCCCCCACCTTCAAGTCGCCGGTAGTGACCGGTTTACCGTCTTTGTCAAAGGCTACGGTGATTTCGTTCAGCCGCTGCCTCAAGTCGCCAAGGTCCCTGGCGATGGACAAAATAGCCATGCATTCGGAACTCACAGCGATGTTAAAGCCCGATTCCATGGTAAAGCCGTCCATGCGTCCGCCCAGACCTATGACCATCTTGCGCAAGGACTGGGCGCAAAAGTCCATGATCCAGTTCATTTCCACCCGCTTGGGATCGATGTTCAAAGCGGGTATTCCTGAAAGCTGTTCGATTTTTTCCGGGCTGTAATTCCGCTCATGCTGCATGCGGGCAGTAAGGGCCACCATGGCCATGTTATGGGCATTCATGATGTCGTTGATATCCCCGGTAAGACCCAAGGAAAACTCGGTCATGGGGATGAGGATGGCGTTTCCTCCACCTGCGGCGGAACCCTTGATGTTCATGGTCGGCCCACCGGATGGCTGGCGCAAAGCGCCTCCCACATTCTTTCCCCTCTTGCCCAGGCCTTCCATAAGACCCACGGAGGTCGTGCTCTTGCCCTCTCCCAAGGGAGTGGGGGTGATGGCAGTCACTTCAATGTACTTTCCGTCCGGTTTGTCCTTCATGCGGTTCATGATGTTGAGGAAGTCAAGCTTGGACAGCCGGCCCATGATGTTCATTTCATCCTTTTGCAGCCCCAGCTTGTCCCTCCATTCCTCAGGGGTGGGCATATTTTCTTCCGCTGCCTCTGAGATCTGCCAGTCTTGCATTTTGCTTGCATCATAAGCCATCTCGTCTCACTCCTTTGTTAGTGATTGGCCCGGAAAAGGGATTTGCGCTTTCCCAAAGCATTGGGCACGACATATATGATTACGAGTTATCCTAGGAACCTGCCTAAAGGTGGGGTGGGCAAAAGTTCGAAAACGAATAGACAATTGCAAAAGTTTTGATTCATGTCAATATGATAGAGGGAAAATGTTTTTGATCGTCTTCAAAACCCTGCATTGCCAAGTTTGTGAGCGTTGGAAAGAATACCGAAGAAAAGAAAAGTATTCGGTGGAAAATTAAAATATTGCTTGTTGAAAATTTTTGAACACCTGTCGATAATACAATTCAAAAAGACCTCTCGCCCGCATGCGGACTGAATTCTTACGGTTTGATCACAAGGCGGCGTACAGTGGGGAAACTAAAAATAAAAATAATAAAATCAGTTAGTTGACAAAAAATGACCTGAAAGGAGCTGACCGGGAAAAACTCGTCGTATCCTTGATTGCCAAAACAAGACCCGCCGATTAGGGTCCCGAGTCTATGAGCAACACATGGCAACAAATCCAATCTCACCTGGAAAAATCACTCAAACCTGGAATTTTTCAGGTCTGGATCAAGCCGTTGCAGGCGGAAGTTCAGGACGGCACCCTGTGCTTGTCAGCCCCCAATGAGTTCGTAGCCTCCTGGGTCAGAGACAGGCTGCAGGAGAGCATTGTGCAGGCTGCGGCGCATACCTTGGGATATACGCCCAGTCTCACCGTTTCCGGGCACAAGGATTCCAAGCCGGGGCCGCAATTGATTCAGCCCGCTCCTGCGCAGCGCCAAGCCCCTCTGCCCGGGAGCAGCTCTAAACCTGCATCTTCTTCTCCGTATCGGTGGAGGTACAAATTCGACAATTTTGTTGTCGGTTCCTGCAATCAATTGGCGTATGCCGCCTGTTCAGGGCTTTGCAACCAGGATTTTCCCGCCGGAAGCGTGTTTCTCTGTTCTTCCCCCGGCCTGGGCAAAACCCATCTGCTGCACTCCATTGGCTACCATCTGTGTCAGCAAAAAAAACAAAACGGATTCAACGTCTGTTACCTCCCGGCTGAGCATTTCGCCAACCAAATGGTCAAAGCCATTAAGCAACGGGAAGTTGATACATTTAAAGCCAAATACAGGCAGAATGTTGATGTGCTCTTGCTGGAGGATGTGCATTTCTTTCAGGGCAAAGCCAAAATGCAAGAAGAGCTTTTATCTTTAATTAAGGACTTGGGGGAACAAGGCAGCAAGGTGGTCTTTTCCAGTTCCTTTCTCCCCAAGGAGCTGGGCAAAGTGGATAGCCAGCTGGCCTCCTATTTTTGTTCCGGTGTGTTGGCCCCAATCCAGAAACCGGATCTTGATTTCCGGGTCAGGCTGCTGCAGGCCAAGGCCCAAAGCAAAGGCCTGCAGATTTCAGATTCCCTGTGCCACCTGATCGCCTCCTCTATTCGTTCCGATGTGCGGCAGATGGAGAGCTGTCTGCATAATTTATCCCTGAAGGCCAACCTCCTGCAGGAGACGGTCAACGAGGAAATGACCCGGGAGGTCTTGCAAAACTACACCCAGGAAAGCAAAGTCCCGGATCTGGCAGATATCATTGACTGTGTGTGTCGGGCCTTTGATATGTCTTTAACCGCTTTGCAGTCCAAAAGCCGAAAACGGGCCATTGTCTCAGCCCGAAATACCGCCTTTTATATGGCCAGAAAGTACACCAGTCTGTCCTTGAAGGATATCGGCGGCCAATTCAATCGTCGGCATTCAACGGTGCTGAAGGGAATCACTAATGTAGAGCGGGAAATCAGTAAAGACTCCAAATTGGGGCATCAAGCCCTGCGCATTATGGATCAACTGGTGCAATAAAAAAAAAATCGTGGCTGCCCAAAATCTTTGTGGCAGCCACGATTTTTTTTATAAGCGCAGCTCAAATTCTGTATATTCCTTGTCGTAATCGATCCACTGCGTCTGTACATTGTCTACCCTGCTCATTGTTGAGCCCGTAGCCAGTTTCCCTTTCAAGTCCTGCAAGGCCTGTTCATCACCTTGGGCCAAAACCTCCACCCGGCCGTCATCCAGGTTGCGGACCCATCCTTTGATGCCCAGCTGTGTGGCCTGGTTTTTGACCCAGGCCCGAAAATTGACTCCTTGGACCTTGCCGGAAACTAAGCACTGTAAACTTTTGATCATGACATCTTCTCCTTTGTTTGGTAATGTTCATCAAGAGCCGGAAGATGTTAGTCTATTCGCACGGAGCAGGGCATGGATTTTGTGAGCTACTTGCGTCACAAAGGATACATTCCCTTTCGAGGCCAGGTCAGGGGCCGGGTGTACGCCTTTTTCAACTGCCCGCACCCCCGCAAGGGGCGCTGGTATGTGCATAAGAAGCTCAAGAGCTTTCAGTGCGTAGGATGTGCATGGCAATGCGAGACAGATGACGCCTCTGATTTTCAGCTCTTTCTTCCCATGGAAGATGAAGATTTTGAATAGGCATTGTCAGCTTCTTCAAAAGCACCGCCCTGCTTTTGCCCCTTCCCGAGGATGGCCTTGGCCGGAATGAGGCCTGTAGCCCCGGCAGCGACGATGTTTCCGGCCACTCCCGCTCCGTCGCCGGCGACATACAAGTTGGCAATCTGGGTCTGCAGATCGGAGTCAGTGGCGATCTGAGTGGCGAAAAACTTTATTTCCGGAGCATAGAGTAATGTTTCGTCGTTCGCAACTCCTGGTATAACCTTGTTCAGCTTGTGTATTCCTTCCTCTATATTGGTCATGATCCGTTCGGGCAGAGCCATGGCGATGTCCCCGCAGACAACGGATTTCAGGGTGGGCTGGATATACCCCTTGTCTATTCTGGCCCAGGTACTTCTCCGGCCCCGCTTGAGATCGCCAAACCGCTGCAGTATGGGTCTTCCTCCTCCGATCAGGGAGGCCAATCTGCCTATAGATTCCCCGTAGGCTTGGTTGTCGGTGATTGGTTCGGTCAGAACCACCTTGGACAAAAAGGCGAAGTTGGAGTTTTCCGATTTGGGGTTCACATAGGCGTGACCGTTAACGCATACAAAGCGTTGGTAGTTTTCCAAGGAGACATATCCGCCCGGATTAGTGCAAAAGGTTCTGGTTTGATCGTCGTACTTTCCGGTCTGAATAAAAAAGGTGGGATCGTATATAACCTCGGTGACATCTTGCAGAATGTCGTTGTGCACTTCAACTCGGACCCCAACCTCGATCCCCCTCTGGCTTCGGCCCAGTTGATGGTCGTCGGCCAAGGCGTTCATCCATTCCGCCCCGCCCCGGCCGGGAGCCAGGATAACCCAGTTGGCCATGATGGTCTCCCCGGACGTGGTATTCACTCCCCTAGCCTGTCCATGGTGAACAATAATATTGGAGATTTCAGTGCTGCTGCGGATGTACACCCCCTGCTTTGCTATCTGATCCACCATGGATCCTATATAGCTGGGAAGGTTGTCGCTGCCCAGGTGCTTTTGCTTGATAAGCAAGAGCTCTATACCTTCCTTGCGGGCTTCCTTGCGCAGGAGCTTAGCCCGGTCCATGTTCGTTGGATACACTTCCCCGTCCATGCCAAAGGCATTGAATATCTCTTCTGTCTCAGCAATGAGGTCTTGGGCTGCGTCCCAAGACATGAACTGAAGCAGATCGGTTTTGCCCAGCTTGGGGATGAAGTTGAGCTTCCCGTCTGAGAACAGTCCGGCCCCGCCCAGACCGCACAGCACATTGCAGGGCCGGCAGTGGGCGCAACGATGATTCTCCGAAATCGGACATGTGCGTTTTTGGGGCATGAGCCCCTTGTCTATAAGGACGATTCGCAGATCGGAATGCGTGCTTAAGTAATGAGCGGCAAACAGTCCGGCCGGACCGCCGCCGACGATAACCACATCAAATTGTTCCCGGGTCATATACGTGCCTGAGTCTTTGGTGTTGCAGATTGACGGGATGCCTTTGTACCATACAATACGCGGGGCCCAAAAAACAGGTTAGGGGCTAAAGTGCCCCTGGCGGCATTTCAACGTCCTTAAGGGATCTCCATGCCTTCGTTTGCAGAATTCTTCATGCGGCTGTGCGCGTCAACCCCTATACAGTCCCAGACCGAACTGGCCAAGTACTTGCAAGTTAACCGGTCGGCGGTGACCCAGGCCAAGGAAAGGGGAACCGTTCCGGAACGCTGGGTGTATAAACTGGCCCGGGACTTTTCCTTGGATCCGGATTGGCTTGGAGGGGGGGGAGACCGCCGCCCTGAACAAAACCTTTCCCAACCCCATGCATACCATCCAGTTCCTCTGGTCCAGGCCAGACTTTCAGAGCATGGAGAATTTGTTCCCTTCAATGCCAGCCAGGCTCCTGTTCCCATTGCCTTTCATCAGCAATGGATCCAGAGCAACGGAGGGATGGAAAATCTTGTTCTGCTCCCAGTTCACGGAGACAGCATGTGTCCTCTTGTTGTAGATGGAGATCGGGTGCTGGTCGATCAAGGCCAGAGGGATATCATCTCCGGTCGAGTGTACGCCTTGGGAATCGGGACTTCGGTGCTCATCCGGCGCATCGAGCGTTATCCGGGAAAGCTCCTCCTTGTAAGTTCCAACCCCAACTATCCGTCCATGGACGTATCCGTTGACGACCCCTGTGTTTGCATACTGGGAACTATAATCTGGGCCTGCAGAGATGTGTTGTAAACCCTACCTCAGGCTGTCACTCAAGCTGACTGCATATATCAACTGCCACCTGTCAAAGGTTCATCGAACACAAAATGTTTGAGTTCCTGCACAGTGTCCTGTACCTGATCGAAAAGCTGAGGCAGAGCCGAATTGAGCACATGGACATCACCAGCATTGCTGGCCTGCTGAATGTCAACTGCCAACTCATTCACCCTACCCGCCCCAATCAAGGCTGAGTTGCCCTTCAGGGTATGGGCTTTTTGGGCCAAGCTCTCCAAGTCTCCTGATTCATGGGCTTTTTGCATCTCTGGAAGAGCAGTCTCCACAAAAACTGAGAACTCATAATAGACTTTTTCCAAAAGTTCTTGTTTGCCGTAAAATCTGGACTTCAAGGTTTCTGTATCCACCATTGGTCTCAAGGCCTGCACCTCCCTTTTCTAGGAATGAAGTTCTAGACATGTCTTTCTTTTTGTGCCGATTCTTCGTTTCAAGGAGTGCGGTCGGAACAGCAACCACCACACTCTGCGCTGCTTGATGCCGAACTTTGACACCTCCAGCCGGTATGGCCAAGACAAACCGTTCTGGCCATACCTTCGCACGTGGAGGCCATAAACTCTCCCAAAGTTGAAGAAGGTGATAAGATGTACAATGTGTCCCTCAGCGAGGATCTGGATGAGACCATGAGACAAGAACCCGGAGACTGGTGGTAAGGACTGTGGTCAGAGATCAGAAATCAGAGGTCAGAGATCAGAGTTAAGCCCTGTCTCTGGCGGCGGCCGCCAGTTTGATCCGGGATGAAACGTGTGTTGTGGTGATGTCAGAATTCCCAAAATGGCGACTGCCAGTCGCCCCTACGAATTGTTCGATAACCACTATTTATGGCTTCTGCTTGGTAAAGAAATGACATGGATGCATGCGAGTGCAAAAATCAGATTTTTGCACTCGCATGATTTTCAGCCCAGCTGTGGGATCAAGGATCAAAAAGTTATTTCTTGACCATGTCCTGACCGCAGCACTGCAGGGGAACTGAACAGGACCCGCTTTCACCAGGTTCGCAGGTGCAGGCCTTGGCAACCTGCAATTCGAGCCCGCAAACCTCACATACGTACATATCACCGACTTTCATTTCACTGCAATTGGCCATGGAATGGACCTCCTTTTTGAATCGTGAATGATAAAGAGAGATTCTTCACTCGAAGACTTGTTCACAATGACAAAAAAAACTATCAACTTCAAATCCCCGTAATCCACCTACTCCGGAAAAAGGTCCGGGGCCATGCGGCTCAGTGGGCATTTTCATTGGATAAGGACAAGCTGTTTCCAAAGCTGGAAAGGCTATACATAGAGCAATGCATGGCTTAGGCCGATACCTCTATGCTCCAAGACCATTTCCTCGCTGTTGGAATGCAGTGGCTCTGAAGAAATATCTTCCAATCATGATCGGTGGGCACCGAACAGCTCCTGGCTGACCTGCATCCCCAGGCCAGGCAGTTTATGGCCGCACTCAGAGCATCCTCCATTGTGCAAGCCGACTGGTTCACCCACCATTTGAGACCGATCAATCAGCGTCCGCCCACATTGATGACAATAGGTGTGTCTATATTCAGCTTCAACGACATTTCCCAAATAGACGTAGTGCAACCCAGCTGCAACCCCGATCTCCCGTGCTTTATACAGGGTGTCAATGGGTGTTCGGGGACGATCCTTCATTTTGTAGCTGGGATGAAAGGCCGAGAGGTGCCAGGGTGTTTCCGGCCCTAGGGAAAAAGCTATGAAATCGGCCAGTTCTCTGAGCTCAGCCCAGGAATCGTTCAGCCCTGGAATGACCAGAGTGGTTACCTCCAGCCATACTCCCGCCTTTTTCAGGGAGCGCAAGGTCTGAAGGACCGGCTTTAACCGAGCCTCACATTGTTGGATATAGAAGTCGTCTCGAAAGGACTTCAGATCCACATTGGCTGCATCCAGGACCGGGATGAGGTCTCTCAGGGACTTAGGGGTCATGAAACCGTTGGTCACAAAGACCTGGGCCAATTTTCGCTCGCTTCCCAGCCTGGCCACATCCAATGCGTATTCCATGAACACCGTAGGCTCAGTATAGGTGGCGGCTATGCTCGAACACTCTTGCACCAGTGCTTCGGACACAATGTCCTGCGCAGGAACGTCCTGAACGGAAGTAGATCCGAGGATCTTCCTGGGATGGGCGATGTCCGCATTGAGGCAAAAGGGGCAATGGAAGTTGCATCCTGCCGTACCATACGAATAGCTCAAGCTGCCCGGATAGACATGATACAGCGGTTTCTTCTCAATGAAGTCTACATGCCGGGCCACTGGCTGGCCGTAAACCAAGCTCCACAGGATACCGTTCCTGTTTTCCCGCACATTGCATTTCCCGCGTTTCCTAGGGGGTATGTCACATGTATGGGCACATAGAAAACAGCGAACCATATCGTTGTCGTGTTGAAAATACCATAAGGCTGCCCGCATATGACCTGCCCCCTTGGGTGCCGTGTCTCCAGGTTCTTTTCAGCTTTGCCTCCGGCAAATCTAAAATATTTTCTTGCCCCAAAGCGGGCCAAAAAAGGGGAAATTTGCCGGATTGATCAGGCATGAAACTCACGGAAGTTATGGTACCTCCGCTATTGCCGGGGAAAACCTTATGAATAAGATTGCCCGGCATTGCAGGATGTTTCCAGCGGCACGGTTAATCCTAAGATTGACCCTGCAAGGTACATTCCTTTTCGAAGACAGGAGTATTGGAACATTTGCACTGCCCCACACAATTACGGATGGATTGTAGGTATCAAAGTCATCATCCCAACCACCCCCGCCCCTCCTTGCTAAGGCTGGGAGTTCAGAGAACCGCGATTGTCTGGACATTTTTTCTTCGCAAGCCTCTGGCTTATCGAAAACCGCAATCGCAGATCTAAAGCGAGATCAGCCGGTTCAGAGTCCTTCGCAAGGAAGGGATGAAGGGGTGGTTGAAAAATGACCAATACCTTATGGGGAGGGTTTGCGGACGGAGATATGTGGCATTGAGACAAAGGAAGCCACACCTGTCTCAGCCTGCCTCAGCTTGGTTCATTTTCGAGAGATCCTGCAATCATAACTATTTGTTTTTTTTAATGGTTTCTAGTCTCTGGCTTCTGGGCCTTTGGATGCATGTATTGTTCGGTACCAAGAACCTCCTGCATAGCCGAAAAAAGCTTTTCAAAATCCACGGGCTTGACCACATAACGATTGAAACCGGCGTTTTGAAATCGGTCCATTTCCTTTTCAGTGATGACATGGGCGGACAGCCCGATGACTGGAATATCAGGGTTCATGATCAGCGGATCGGCTGTCCGTATGCGCATGGTTGTCTCGATCCCATCCATGCCCGGCATCCTGATGTCCATAAGCACCAGATCGAAGCTGCTTTTGCTCAGCATATCCAAAGCCTGCTCTCCGTTTTCAGCCAATGTTACATGATGTCCATTGGAAGAGAGCAGATCCTCCACAAAGATCCGATTCATCTTTTGATCTTCCACCACCAGGATTCTTTGGGCCGGCATCTGGGCAAAGCAATCCCCACCCTCCTGGACTTCAAAGTCATGGCCGATCTGTCCATCGGTTTTGAAGGGAATCTGCACGGAAAATGTGCAGCCTTTCCCCGGCCTGCTATCCACCCAGATATGCCCTCCCATCTGCTCGGTGAGCTTCTTGCAGATGGCCAATCCAAGTCCTGTTCCCTCTTCTGCTGACAAAGAATCATGACCTCCCTGATCATAGGAGTGGAAAATCGCCTCTGACTTATCAGGATCAATGCCTTTGCCGGTGTCCCTGATCCTGAAGAGAACCGTACTCACAAAATAATCCGGATCATCTGAGCAAGGAGTGCTGTCCAGCTGACTGGCCTCCAATTCTACCCAGCCCTGGTCTGTAAACTTCACAGAGTTGCTCAGCAGATTGAACAGGACCTGCTTGAGCCTGAACGGGTCCCCATGCAGGATAGTGGGCACATCTCCGCCAACGGCCAGGTAGTTTTTAAGCCCTTTTTCCGCGGCCGTATGCTCTATTTCCTTGAATACATTGTTTAGCAGGTGCCGCAGCCGGAACTCTTTATCATGCAGGGTGAATCGGTCGGCTTCAATCCTGGACAGGTCCAGAAGATCGTTTAAAAGCCACAGCAGCGACTCTGCCGAGCTTTTGGCCACCTGAATCCTATCGCGCTGCTTGCCGGTGATATCGGCGGTGAGGACCAACCTGAGCATGCCTAAAATCGAGTTCATTGGAGTCCGTATCTCATGGCTTATTCTGGCCAGAAACTCGGATTTATGCCTGTTGGCCGTTTCGGCTTCTTGCCTGGCCTTCTGGGCCTGTTTATGGGCCTGAACCATTTCCTGTTCCGCCTCCTTGCGCTTGGAGATGTCCATGAGCACGACCATGAACTGGTGCACCCCGCCGTGCTCGTTTTTTTGAGCACTAATGTCTGCAGCCACCCAGCGAGGTGTGTCCGAGCCATGAGTGTCCAAGAGCAGCTCCACTCTTTCCTTTTTGTCCGTTGCTTCCGATTTCTTGCGGGCCTCCAGAAATAAATACTTCCATTCCTGGGCAATATATGAGCTGAGCGTCGACCTGAGCAGTGTTTGCCTGTTTGACTCCAAGAGGCTGACCGCTGTCAGGTTGGCCCGGGTGATGATGCCACCCGGATGGATGGTCAGATACCCGCAGGGAGCGAACTCATACAGGTTTTCATATTCCTGGTGCAGAGCAGACAGCTCTACCTGAGCCCTTTTCA
>JBNJII010000049.1:0-20098 GCA_051749205.1 Thermodesulfobacteriota bacterium
TTGCATCAGACGGCATTTTCAGCTTTGGAGCTCACAAAGAACCATGATCTATGAACTGAATACAGACTGGTGGAAGGAAATATTTGATGACCTCTACCTGCTGACCGATGCCCGGTCGGTGGGCGATGCCGAGGTGACCAAAAAAGAGGTCGACTTTATCCAATCCGCCTTACATCTCGACAAGTCATCTCCGATACTCGATCTGTGCGGCGGTCAGGGCCGACACGCGCTCGAGCTCTCCCGTCGGGGCTATTGCAAGGTCACGGTCTTGGATTATTCAGATTATCTGATCAGGACCGGACAACAGGAAGATGATCAACAGAACCAAAACATTTCCTTTATCCAGGGCGATGCCCGGAATACGGAGCTTGCCTCAGGCAGCTTTGCAGGCGTGATGGTCATGGGCGGATCATTTGGATATTTTGTCCGGGATGAGGAGAATAAAAAAATATTAGAGGAATCTCTTCGTATTTTAAAACCAGGTGGCACCTTCCTCCTGGACCTGCCGGACAAAGGATATGTTCTGACCCACTTTCAGCCGTTTTCCAGCCACGAACCCGGAGGGACCATCCGGGTCACCCGGAAGCGAAAGCTTGAGCAGGATGTGCTGTACTGCCGGGAGACAGTGACCTGCTCCCACAAAGGATGTCTGCGGGAGAACACCTACTGCATCCGTCTCTACAGCCGGGACGAAATCAGTCGTATGCTGCAAGATGTTGGATTCACAGGCATCCTTTTCCAGGAAGATTTTATGGATCGGCATACCCAAGGGGACTTTGGGACAATGACAAATCGGATGATTGTGAAGGCGAGGAAGCAAGTGGGCCGTGCCCATGAAAACATGGCTCGTTATCAGCTATAGATAGGGGGATGGATCATGAATTTCTCAGAGCTGCTGGTCGCCCGGGAGAGCGTTCGGGACTACGATCCGCGTCCGGTCGAAGATGCAAAGCTGGAGCAGCTCATTGAGGCCGTGAGGCTGGCCCCCTCGGCCTCGAACTCCCAGCCCTGGACCATTATCCTGGTTACAGAGCCCGATCTCAAGGAGCGTTTGGCCCGGGCCACTTTCAGCCGCCTGGTGTCCTTCAACGCCTTCAGCCTTCGGGCGCCGGTTATGGCCGTGCTCACCCTGGAGAGGCCCAAGATGATCACCCAGATCGGGGGCAGAATCAAGGACAAGGAGTATCCCCTGATGGATATCGGCATAGCCGCCTCTCACCTCTGCCTGCAGGCTGCGGAGCTCGGTCTGGGAACCTGTATGATCGGGTGGTTCGACGAGAAGAAGGTCAAGGAACTCTTGCGCATTCCGACCAGATCCGCTGTGGGACTGCTTGTGACTATCGGCTACCCGGCACTGGACAGACCGGTACGGAAAAAGGTGCGTAAGTCGGCCCCGGCCATGAGCAGCTATAACGGCTACCTCCAAAGCTGACCTTGCCCCGTATGCGTTATTTGGCAAGCTCAAGCTCGATTCCGGCCCCGCATCCTCCGTTGATGAAATCCGGTCCCCAGGCCCGACGAAACACTTCGATTATCTTCTGGCCGGTACAATGGCTGGGAGCTACCTTGTTCACGCCCATGCTTTGAAGCTTTGCGATGATACCTTGGGCCTGAAGGGAGTGCATGCCCATAAGATGCATTCCACCCAGGACCAAGTATACTCCTTGGCCCAAGTATGCGTCCACCCTGGAGGCCATATTCCAGATGCCGGGATGGGCGCAGCCGGTGATAAGAACCGGCCCATGTGCACTTTCTACGATCAGGGCCTGCTCAGGAAAACCCCTGCCCATCTCACCGGTGGAATGCAGTGGTCCCCGCAGTCTTGTCGGGTCGTTCCCGATGCACACCACCTGGGCTCCGAATGCGGCTATCCAATTTTGAAACGATTCGGGAAAAGATTCCGGTATGTACACTGACAGGTCGGCATTTTGCTGTAAAAAGGCCTCCAAGCCTCCGGTATGATCGCCGTGGTTGTGGGAAAGGACAACGGTCTGGATATCTGCAGGGGAGAATCCCAGTCTTTCCATATTGTCCAGCAAGGTGCCCCCGTCTCCACCGGTATCAAACAACGTGTTTCCATCAGGGGTTTCGATGACTGCAGCAAAGCCCCAACCGGTTTTCAGCCCCGGCTGCAAAGGCACATTGTTATAGACAACACTAATACACATATTCGTGCCATCTCCTTGTGGTGCATGACTTAGGGCAGACCCTGCTGCGAGCAGGACGCATATCAAGGCCAGATACAGACAGGATAAACCCGGCTTCCGAAATTGCAAAGGGCTCATCGCAAAGACCGGCTGGCCTAAAGAATCGGATACAGCCCTGTACCTGTTCGCAGACGTCTTGACTTTTTCAGGCATACACAAGTAATAATAGGACTTAAATACTGATGAAAGGTACACATGGAAAATAGGAATAGAGGGTTTTCAACCTTTTTTGTTCTGCTCCATGACCAGAAGCCAACCTGTACATAGAAGGCTAAGGCATCACGATACGCCTTTTCCTCTCCGGTCTCAAGGCACGTATGATCAGATAACTCCTTGGGTACAACCAAGGACAACCCTGGAGAAAAAGTTTGAAGCACCTCGTTCTTCTGGGCGGCGGACACGCCCATGTGCTCACCTTGGCCAATCTTGATCGCTTCCGGCGGGCGGGTTGCCGGGTGACCGTGGTTCAGCCTTCGCCTTTTCATTATTACTCCGGAATGGGTCCGGGTCTTTTGAGCAGGATGTACAGCCCTGCAGAGATCAGGTTCGCCACCCAGGACAGGGTAGAGAAGCAGGGAGGAAGCTTTGTATGCGACACGGCTGTCCGCATAGATCCCCGATCGCGGTCCATTGTTTTGCAGTCCGGACAGACGATGAGCTACGATATCCTCTCCTGTAATGTGGGCAGCTATGTTCCAGCTGAGATTGTCGCTTCCCAAGCACGAGATGTCTATGCGGTCAAACCCATAGACACTCTTTTGCGATTCAGGGAGAGGGTTGAGGGCATGATGTCCCGAGCCAGGACGTCTGTGGCTGTGATCGGAGGGGGGCCGGCCGCCCTGGAGACCACGGCCAATCTGCAGAGGTTGGTGCAGGATGTGGCCAAGTATCCGACCCGGATAACGCTCTTTGCCGGGAGAAAGTTTATGTCCAGATTTTCATCCACAGCCCGGACCAAGGCTTATCAGGTCCTGACCCATCAGGGGGTGAACATCAATGAAAACGGGTATGTCCAGGAGGTAGATACCAACCGGGTTGTTCTGGAAACCGGAGAAACATGGGCCCCTGACATTTCCTTGGTGGCTTTGGGGGTTCGTCCTTCCTCCATATTCACTGCCTCCAACATGACCACCGGTCCAGACGGCGGACTACCGGTCAACGCTTACTTGCAAAGCGTTCACCATCCGGAGATATTCGGAGGCGGAGACTGCATATCTTACTGCCTGCGCCCATTGGACAAGGTGGGGGTGTATGCCGTCCGCCAAAATCCGGTTCTCTGCTCCAACCTGATGGCCATGGCCCAGCGAGGCCGGCTGCGTCCTTTTCGCCCCCAGAAAAGGTATATGCTTTTGTTCAACACCGGGGACGGACAAGGCATTCTGGTCCGGGGAAGCCTGGCTTTTCGGGGAAAGTGGGTTTTCAGACTCAAAGACCATATCGATCGAAAGTTCATTCACCGTTTTGGGCCCTAAAGAGAGCGTGCACACAGGGGGAACAAAGCTGTCAATCCGTTTTCTTTGCTCAGCTAGCTGATCCTGGAGAATGCGTTTTTCTGTAAGGAGATTTGGCGTATGTCCAGATCGATAACCGCAGGTTCCAACTGGGCAAAGATGTCCTCATCTCCTGTCAGCTTCGCCGATATGGGCGAGACGTGATCATCCAGGTATACATTCCGGAATTTTCTTGGCCACAATGCGCATATGGCCTTTCTCCTGCTCAGCCAGGACCAAGAGGCTTTGAGCTGTTTCCCGATCATCCAGGGTGTCGGCGAGATGGCGGTACAGATCATAGGCTTGGCCTTCAATGTCCAAGGCCATCTCGGCTAAGGCCAAACACCCACCTTGGTCATAGGCCTGCAGATCATCCAAAAGCTCCTGGAGGGGGCGTCCACCTTCCACAGTTTCACCCGACAAACTGTCAAACAAGGCGTCAAAGGCCTGCTCCGGGCCGTTGTGCTTTTGAAGCAGGTTGTACACACTGCGGGCATGGATCCGTTCCATCTCTTGTACACCCTCCAACTCCGCGCCAGGCCATCGTACAGCCACCTCCTGGTAAAAGCGAAAGGCCCCTTTTTCCATGTCCATGGCCCGCAGGAGCAGGTCAGGGATCGAGGCCTGGGGGTCGAAGACCTCTATCCGGGGATAGTCCGGCAGGACGATCCCGGACCAGGCGGAGATCCCACCTAGCAGATTGTAGATTCCGGCTGTGGTGTCCTCCAGCGTTTCTGCGGCCAGCTTGGCAGCCATTTGGGAACGGTGGCCGCTGCGGCAGTAGAAGATGAGGTCCTGCGTGGGGTCCAGCCGGGCGATGTGCTGTTCAAGCTCGGGCAAAGGGAGGTTCAAGGCCCCTGGAATGTGCTCCTGGGTATACTCAGCAGGCTGACGGACGTCCACGAGACTGTAGGTCCTCTCTTTATGGCTGGAACGGTACTCTGAGAAATCCTCCGGATACATGGGATGGATTGTTCGGGTGCTCATGGTTCTCTCCTGAAAGGCTTATGGGGTTTTGCAGACACGAATTCACCTCAAGACTCTGTGTACTGGGTCAGCAGAGGGTGCCTGCCATGAAGACCTTTTTTGGCTTGGGATGCATCCAGTATATGGGTGTGCAAAAAAGCGGAAACGTAGTTGCTGATGACCTTGTGCCTGCTGGCCACGGCCCGGGCCAATTCTGGGTCGCTTTCATCTTCAAGTCCGGCGCTGAAGGAGGCATGGGTCGCGCCTTTAACTTCCAGAAAGTACTTGGGTGAGGGCAGATCGGCAAAGATTGCATCCGCCCACTCAGCCACCCTGCGCGATCCGATGAGGTTGTTCCGCTCTTTTTCTCCGGTACAGAGCATAACCGGCATGCACACCGAGCTTCTCTCTTCAGGCGTATACAAAAGGCCTGAGGAGTTGGAGGAGAGGAGGATGGCGGCTTGGATGCGAGGATCGAAACGTTTGGGGATGGTCCCGCACAGGCCCAAAGCAGTAAATCCTCCAAAGGAGTGTCCACCCACCGCGATCTTGTCTGCTGAAATGGAGGAGGCGAATGGTTCAGCAGTCAGCACCCCCTGCAGGGCATCGGCCATTTCATCCATTCTGTAAGCATATCGGGCCCTATCTGCCGGAGTGCTCCTGGTAATGCGTACAACCGCCTCCCGGATGCCCCGGCGGTTGGGATGGCTGTTGCGTCCCTTTTGGAGTCTCCATCTGGTATACGGATCACGATGGTCCGCAGCAGCCACAATCCAACCCTGAGCAGCCAGGGGTTCGGCCAGATATCTGCCCTGTACGGCACTGTCCGTGAATCCATGCGAAAAAACAAACAGGGGGCGGCAGCCGGGAAGCAGCTCAGCATCTTGGCTCACCTGCGCCCCCAGATCCGGGACGTGTCCCTCTCTGCCCCTTGATTCCAGGCATGGATACCATACACCGATGGTCAAGGTATCTTCTGTGTCATGGCCAGGCGAGGGGACGTCAATGGCCTGAAAGCCGACAGGATACCAGGTGGTGCAGGTTGTATGTTTGGCCATTGTCTTTTGGACGTGGTCCATAGTCTTTTTCCCTGCGTGTATGTGTGTGCTTGAAGAGCGTAGGCTTGTATCGTCTGGTGCACGTATCGAGATGATAAGAGAATGGCCGGGCCGGACAATGACGGAGAAGGCATCCGGAAGTTTCATCCTTGATCAAACTGGCGGCTTGTTACGAATAACAAATAACAGGTGGCCATGCTCAGGGCATAGGAAAAGGCATGCAGGGAGTTGTCTGACAAATCGGTCGTATATAAAATCTTTCGTATATTCACACTGGGAAGCTGCATTTTTTTCGACTCCGTTGAAAAGTTGAGTCAGTAGGTTCTGTCTGCTATCTGCAAGCTACCCGAGAGGTTATTGATGCTGCTTGCGTACATCAATATTTATATCTCCATCGTCGTCCCAGTCATATGTAGGTTCATCCCGGGCATATTGCTTCAGATATTTGACAATGTCCCTGTACTCGTCTCCTGATATCTTTCCTTCCTGGACCAGCTCCTGCAAATGCTGGTTATGGATAAGCTTGTTGAGAAAGTCGACAAGAGCCTGCTGCCGCTCCCTTTGCAACTGTATGATCTGTTTTTGGCGTTGAATATGCCGCTGCAGCTTACGGTCATATGCATCTTGCTTGGCCAGCTCTTTCACAGTGGGATTACCCGCATCTATAATGCCTATAATGATATCGTCGGCCACCCCGTTTTCTTTCATGGTCAGCACATCCTGGAAAGAGACCAGTGCTCTGGAGATGGCCTGGGACTCGATGATGTGGGTAATAAGTTCTTTTCCGGCCCCGGCCTTTTGCAGGCGAATGACTTGCTCGGCTTTGAGTACTCCGGCTTGCGGGGTTGGAGCATAGAGCGCACAGAGAATAAAAGCGATCATGAACCCTTTGAAGAGGGCAGAAAGTCCGGGGTGAATAGCTGGGGTGTGCATAGGGGGCCTGCTGTGATGCTTCAGGTTGCTTGCGTACCTGGTGACAAAGTTATCTTATACATCTTGAATGTCAACCTTGCCCGGGCATGCTGATCCTGCATGAAGGGATACAGGTTGCGGGCCGCGTGCTCCCGCCTTGGTGCTGCAGAGTCAAAGAAAGGACTGTCCGGGGTTGCGAAAGCAGGTAGTCAGAGATAGGCTCCGGACCCGGGTTAGGATTTTGCTGCAATGCACACATCGTTGTGAGTTGAAAGGAGAGAGTATGCTGATTCAAAAGATCAGATCCGAAGGCTTGGCTCATTTGTCCTATATTGTTGTGGACAAGGGGCAGGCAGCGGTTATAGATCCCAGGCGGGACAGCCAGGTATATGTGGATATTGCCTATGCCAATGGGGCGGCGATAACCTCTATCTTCGAGACCCATAAGCATGAAGACTTTATCAGTGGGGCCCTGGAGTTGAGCACAAAGACCGGGGCCGCCGTTCACCACGGGGCGAACCTGGATTTCGGCTTTGGCTCTGTGGTCCGGGAAGGGGATGCCTTCAACGTGGGTACCCTTCTGCTGCAGGTCCTGGAGACCCCGGGGCATACGGATGAGAGCATTTCTCTGGTTCTCAAGGATACGAACTCCGGCCCGGATCCTGTGGGGGTGTTCACAGGAGACGCCCTGTTTGTCGGCGATGTGGGGCGTACAGACTTTTATCCCGGGCAGGAGGAGGCCAAGGCCGACCTGCTGTATGCCAGCCTGCAGGAAAAGATCCTGCCCCTCGGGGATCAGGCCATCCTCTATCCCGGGCACGGAGCAGGTTCTGTATGCGGATCGGGCATGGCTGAGCGGGAGTTCTCCTCCCTGGGGCTGGAGCGGAGGAACAACGCCATGCTGCAGCTTAGACGGCAGGAGTTCAGAGTCCGCAAAAGCACAGAGCAGCATGTAAAGCCTCCGTATTTTGCGGTTATGGAAGAATACAACAAGCAGGGCAATGCTCCGGCCCTTGATGAATGCGCCTTGCCTGCCCCGGGATCTGTGGAGGCTTTTGCCCAGGCCATGCAGAAGGGCATGCAGGTGGTCGATCTGCGAATGCCGGAAGCCATTGCCGGAGCAATGATACCCTCCAGCCTGGCGATCCCTTTGAGCATGGTCCCTTCCTACGCCGGTTTCTTCCTCCATCCGGATCAGGAGATTGGATTGATTGTGGACAGCTATGATCAGGTCAAAACAGCTATGCGGCACTTTCAGCGCATCGGCCTGGACCGGGTGACGGGATTTATTGAAGAGGGGCTGCATGAATGGGAAATCAGCGGCCGGTGTTTTGAGCGCATCCCCACAGTCCATGTCCGGGAGGTGGTCCGGCGGATCCAGAACAAGGAGCAGGTGACCATTTTGGATATCCGCAAGGAAGAGGAGTTCGCCCAAGGCCATTTGCCCGGGTCGGTGCATGTGTTTTTGGGCCATCTGGAAGAGGAACTGGACCGGATCCCCAGGGATCAGCCCGTGGTCACTTTTTGCGGAAGCGGGCGCCGGGCCATACTGGCTGCTTCTATCCTGAAAAGACACGGATTCCGGAATGTGGAAAACTGCCTGGGATCCATGAAGGCCTGTGCAGCCAACGGCTGTCCGGTGGTCCGGATGGAGGATGCGGGTGGACGTCCTTGACGCCCGCGCGTGCATGCTTTTCGCTGTGTATCCTGCAATCACGCTGGGTGATACGGGATTTCAGTGAGCAGCCAAGCCCCTTGGCTGCTCCTACATGTCTGCTTTCGGCCCGCAGGCTCCATCCTCCGCAAGTGTTCGACCGGGGTTCGGCCCACCCTCAGAGGCCATGAGTTCCAGAAAAGCATGGACAAGCTGAGGATCAAACTGCTTGCCGGACCATCTCTGAAGTTCAGCTAAAGCCTCGTCTGCCGGCAGTGCGTTGCGGTAGGGCCTGTCGTTGGTCATGGCGTCAAAGGAATCGGCAATGGCCAGTATGCGGCACTCAATAGGGATCTCGTCCCCGACAAGACCCAATGGATATCCACCCCCGTCCCAGCGCTCGTGGTGCTTTAAGATCAAATCCGCTATCCCGGCCAGGTCGTTTGTCTCCTGGGCTATGCGGTAGCCCTTTTCAGCATGTTTGCACATGGTTTCCCATTCTTCATCACTTAAGGGACCGGGCTTGAACAAAATAGAGTCCGGAATGCCCACTTTGCCCAAGTCGTGCATCTGAGCCAGCAAATTGAGATTGGACAGCTGACTGGAGGAGAGATGCATTTTCCGGCCCAGATTGAGGCACAGTTCTTCCAGTCTGTGACCGTGGCCACTGGTGATAAAGTCCCTCTCCTCCAAAGCGGCCATAAGGGCCTTCATGATCTGGGATCTGGAGTTGATGTCCCTGTTCAGCTTGTCCCGGTACATAAGATCATCAGCTTGCTTGAAAATGTCAGCCAGATCCTCTGAGGCATCCTCAGCACAGGCCAGGCCCATGGACACGCTCAAGGGAATTTTCTGGTCCCGCTCCTGGTTATAGGCTTCCAGCAAGGAGCGGAGCCTGAAGGCAATGCTCTCACTGGCCGCCGAATCAGTCCCAGGCAGCAAGGCCACGAACTCATCGCCACCCACCCGGGCCAAGATGTCCGAGGCTCGGAATGAATCCAGGAGGATCTTGGCGCAGGCCTTGAGTTGCACGTCTCCTTGGTCGTGCCCCAGGGAGTCATTGACCAGTTTGAGGCCGTCCAGATCCATGCACATGATGGTAATCGGATACTCTCTGCTGCTGTCCAGACGTTCCATCTGGGCCTCAAGATAGGCCCGGTTGTACAGGCCGGTGAGCTGATCGTGAAAGCTCAAGTATTGCAATTCCTTCTCGTAACGCCATTGCTCAGTAATATCGGTCCCGCTACAGACCACGTATTCAACCTGGCCTTTATCGTCTAGCTTGGGGGTCTTGGTTATAGACAGCAGCCTGCACTCCCAGAGTGCATTGTGCAGCCATTCTTGAGTCGTATAGGTCTGTCGGGTCCTATATACCTGGATATTGCTTTGTTTGCAGCTTTCCGCTTCTTCATAGTTCAATATGCAGTGTATGGGCCGAAACTCCATATCTTCCTTGGGGCGGCCCACAAAATCGGCATGCGCTTGATTGACGGCCCCATATGTGTGGGCGTCCCACAAGTACCACAGCTGGGTAGGGATGCAATCCAAGAGCACAGCTTGCTCTTCGTTTTTTCGGCGAAGGGCTTTTTCAGCCCGCTGACGCTCTGTCTGGTCGTAGATCATGGAGAGCATCACTTCCCGCCCTCCAAAAGTTATTTTTTCCGCAGACCACAGGGCATCTATAGCCCGGCCCTGCTTGGTCCTGAAGACAATGGGCTCTTCTTGGAACTGTCCTTGTTCATTCACTTTGCGTACAATGCGGTCACGTTCCCCGGGATCGTCCCAAATACCCACCTGCTTTGAGGTCCTGCCGATCATCTCTTCCTTGGTCCAACCCAGCATCTGGGTCCACCGATCATTGACGTCGATGAACCGGCCTGTTCGTATATCAGAAACGACCTGAGGTGCTGGGCTGGATCGGAAGGCCTTGCCAAACCGCTCCTCGCTTTCCCGTACCGCCTCTTCGGCCTGCTTGCGTTTGGTAATATCGGTGGCAAAGCCCTGGTAATAAGCGATCCTTCCTTGTTCATCCCTTACCGCCCGCACATTTTCAGCCACCCAGAGTAAGGATCCATCCGGTCTGCGCAGTCTATACTCATAATCAACCACTTGGCCTTTTTGTTCCAAAAGCCTCTGAAAAGCCTCTCTTTCCTGCGGGTTGTTGTAGATTTGGGCAGCTATGTCTGTCACCGAATCTATGAGTTGCTGCGGTGAATCATATCCGCACATTGTGGCCCAGGCCGGATTGGCGGATATGAATCGGCCTTCAGGGGTGGATTTAAAGATGCCTATAGGTGCCTTCCAGAAGATGTCAAAGAACTCTTGAAAACTCTGGGCGAACAATAAGTTTTTGCCAGGATGTCTATGGGATGAACAAGGTGCCATACAAGCTCCGGATCAAAAGAGGATCTAATCATAGCCTGTGCAGCCATTTGCACAGGCAAGTATTGTGCATTCATCTGGTCTACATAAGCAAGTGTCTTTGCAGAGTCAATAAAAAGCATTTGACATAGGTTTGAGTGTATCGAAGCTTGACGAGCTGTGGTATCTTGGATGAAATATCAGGGATGAGACAACGGCAAAACATGAGCAAAAGGACTGCCTATGCCGGATATCAAACAAAAACTGGTTGAAAAGGGATATGAACACCTGCCTCGGGGAAGGGATCTCCTGCAGGACCCGGTTCTGAACAAGGGCACCGCTTTTTCCGAGATCGAGCGGGAGGCTTTGGGCTTGCGCGGCCTGCTCCCGCCCCGGGTCGTGACCCTGGAAGAACAGGTGATTCGCATTTTGGAGAGTGTTCGCAGGAAGCCTACGGATATCGGCAAATACATCACCTTGATGGCCCTGCACGATCGTAATCAAACCCTTTTTTACAGGATTATCTTGGATCACCTGCAGGAGATGATGCCCATTGTCTATACCCCCACAGTAGGTCAGGCCTGTCAGGAGTTTTCGCATATCTTCCGCAAGGCCCGCGGGATGTACATAACTGCTGAGGATAAAGGGCGGATCCGGGATGTTTTGGACAATTGGCCGTATAAGGATGTCCGGATCATTGTGGTCACTGACGGAGAGCGCATCCTGGGCCTGGGCGACCTGGGGGTGGACGGGATGGGCATCCCTGTGGGTAAGCTGGCCCTGTATGTGGCCTGTGCCGGCATCCATCCCTCGCAGTGTCTGCCCATAACCATTGATGTGGGAACAGATAACGAAGAACTGGTTCACGACCCCTTGTATTTGGGACTTCAACACCCGCGCATTCAAGGGCAGGCCTATGACCAGCTCATAGATGAGTTCGTATACGCTGTTCAGGATGTCTTTCCGGATGCGGTTTTGCAATTTGAAGACTTTGGAAACGCCAACGCTTTTCACTTACTGGAAAAATATAAGGATGCGGTCTGTTGTTTCAACGATGATATCCAGGGGACCGCGTCTGTGGCTTTGGCCGGTCTGCTTTCCGCCCTGAATATAACCGGACACAAACTCCAGGAGCAGAAGATTCTCTTCCTGGGAGCCGGTGAGGCTGGCACAGGCATCGCCAATCTTGTCGTTTCGGCCATGGTCCAGGCTGGGATGTCCGCATCTCAGGCCAGGCGGTGCTGCTGGTTTGTGGATTCCCGGGGCCTGGTGGTCCAAAGCCGGGATGATTTGGCCGCGCACAAGCAACCCTATGCCCATGACTTTGAGCCGGCCCGGGACTTGGAAACAGCAGTCAAGATGCTTCAGCCAACTGCCATTATCGGTGTCTCCGGTCAGAAGGGCGCGTTTACCAGGCCCATTCTGGAAATGATGGCAAAATACAATGCGCGGCCCATTGTCTTTGCTCTCTCCAACCCCACGTCCAATTCCGAGTGCACTGCAAAACAGGCCTATACATATACTCAGGGACGGGCGGTCTTTGCCAGCGGCAGTCCTTTTCCACCCCTGACTGTGGGAGAGAAGACCTTTGTCCCTGGTCAGGGAAACAATGTGTATATATTTCCCGGAGTGGGGCTGGGGACAATTTTCTGCGGCGCCCAGCGCATTCCGGATGAGATTTTCCTGACCGCAGCTCATGTCCTGGCCCGGAAAGTGACTGACCAGGACTATGCGCAGGGGTGCATCTATCCTTCCCTGACCAGGATCAGGGAGGTCTCCTTAGATATCGCCCAAGCCGTGGCCGAGTCTGCATATGCAAGCGGCTTGGCCTCCAAGTCCCGGCCAAAGGACCTGCCTTGTGCTTTGCAGGAGGCTATGTATGAGCCGGAGTATGCGCAATATCAATAACATAACGGAGGACAAAATGCCCATCGTGCAAGTGGAAATTCTGGAAGGCAGGAGTGTGGAACAAAAGAGGAAGATGGCTGCAGAGGTGACCGAGGCCATATCCAGGACCCTTGACTGTCCACAGGACGCGGTGACCATTATGATCAGGGAGCTGCCCAAGGAGCATCTGGCCAGGGCAGGCAAGTTGGCTTCGGACTAAGCAGGGACGTTTTCCGGATCAAGGATCCGGAAAACGTCCCAGGAGACTCAATATGACCCAGGGCGATGACACCCTCCAAGAGCAAGCCGGAGAGCACCTGTCCCGTCTCAGGGAGCAAAGCCCCCTTGTGCACAACATTACCAACTACGTGGTTATGAACTTTACGGCCAATATGCTTTTGGCCCTGGGCGCTTCCCCGGTCATGGCTCATTGTGAGGACGAGGTGGAGGAAATGGTCGCGTTGGCCGGTTCCCTGGTCCTTAATATCGGGACCTTGAGCCGGGAATGGATTCACTCTATGCTTGCGGCCGGAAAAAAAGCCCAAGAACTGGCCGTTCCGGTGGTCCTGGATCCAGTGGGGGCCGGTTCCACCGGTCTGCGCACCCAGGCCTGCACTCAGATCATGGCCGCATGCAAAGTAGGGCTTGTCCGGGGCAATGCCTCGGAGATACTTGCCTTGAGCGGGGGGAAGTTTCAAACCCGGGGCGTGGATGCCTCTCATTCGGTGCAGGAAGCGACGAGAACGGCCGGATCCTGGGCCCGGGAGCTCAACACAATTGTCGCGATCACCGGCTCGACGGATCTGATCACCGACGGGTACCGGACTATCCGGGTGGACAACGGACACCCCTTGATGAGGCGGGTCACCGGAACCGGATGTGCAGCTTCCGCCATATGTGCGGCCTTTATGGCTGGTGCCCACGACCCGCTCCGGGCCGCAGGCTTTGCCCTGTCCCTTTTCGGTTTGGCCGGGGAGCGGGCTGGACAGGCGGCAGCTGCTCCAGGGAGCTTTCAAACGGCCCATATTGACGCTTTGTATGTGACAACTCCGGATGAGCTCAGGGCCGGAGCCAGAATTGAGGAAGTATATGTCCAGGAAAAAGAGCAGTGACAGCTATGAAAACTTGGCTGATTCCCTGGCTGAGGAAACTCTGCAAGAGGCTGCGGACACCTTCTTCGGTCAGCGCAAAGGCATTGAATATGAAATGCAGATATTCAGCCAGCGGGTGCGGGAGCTGCAAAAGGTCCTGACCCAGCTGCAGATCCGGCAGGCAAACCTGCATTTTGTTTTGACCCAAGACAGCCAGGATGTTGTGGACAGCTTTTACCGGAAGATCGGGGTTGACCCGGAACTGGTTCCCAGACCCGACGCCGGTGCTTTTCACGATGAGCGCCTGCTCTCAGCGCCTTTTGCTTTCCGGGTCAAAACCAGATTTGTGAAATTGCTCAGCATCGCCTATGCTGAGTTTTCCAGCCATGTGCAGGCCTATATGCACGGGCAGAGCTATAAAGATCCTGAGGATCCCCGCTGCCAGAGAGTCACAATCAATTACAACCAGGTGTACGACTTTTTTACCCAGCTCAAAGAAAAAATCCGCAAGGCCAATCAGGACAACTCTCCTTCCCAGGTCCTGCAGTTCGTCAAACAGCTGGATATTGAGCGATCAGCCAAGGAGTCCCTGGTGGGAGTGCCCATGCAGTATACCCTGGACCAGGACATGGCCATGTCAGTGCCTGACTTCGTTCAGAGCGGTCTGAAGGCCTATCCGGACTTTCCTTCTCTGGAAGCGGTCAAGGAGAACGTCAAAGAGTTTGCCTTGCACCTGTATGCCCAGCACCCAGAGCATGCCCGGCGGGTAGTGGAGAAAGTAAAGACCGGATAAGTCGAAATGCAGGGGCTCCAGCCCCCCTCTTTCACCATCACGCTGTAACCTCGCATGAAACAAGATCCCAAAGTTTCAGGTATCAGCTTTGCCTCCGGCCGCAGACGGCCAGTTTGATCCGGGATGAAACTGGCAAAGAAAGCAGGGCTTGGGGGCAAGCCCGCCCTCCTGGAAAAGCCCGGCTCGCAAGTAGGCCGCCCTTGCCCCCAAGGGCAGGCCCTCTTCGGAGTAAATTGTAGTTTCATACGAGTTTCATACGCGCTTTGCCGGAGGCAAGGCTGAAATCAGAAAATATAAAAGAAGATGGCTGGAGCCATAAGAGAAAGACGTCCCCAGGGAGGACCCTGGTAACGAAGACAAAAGGCCCCGGCAGTTACTGCCGGGGCCTTTTGTGATCCTACTAACAACCTGAAAAGCTGTTATTTTTGATTGACAAAATACTCTTTGGTTATCCGAAAGATGACCGGGCTGAGGACCAGCAGGGCAATCAGGTTGGGCACGATCATCAGGCCGTTCATCACGTCTGAGAAGGTCCACACCACGTCCAGGTTGATCACCGCCCCGACAAAGACCAGGATAACGTATGCATAACGGAAAGGAGTCACCGCCTTCAAGCCGAAGATGTATTCAACAGACACCTGTCCATAGTAGCTCCAGGCCAGGATGGTGGAGAAGGCAAAGAAAATGAGGCCGAAGCCGACCACAAAGTCGCCGGGACCCGGCAGACCCTTGTTAAAGGCCATGGCGGTCAAGGCCGAGCTGGTTTCCCCGCTGGTCCAGGCACCAGTCATGATGATGACCAGGGCGGTCATGGTGCAGACCACAATGGTATCGATAAATGGACTCAATCCGGCTACCAGTCCCTGACGCACCGGGCTTGTGGTCCGGGCCGCGGCGTGGGCGATAGGTGCGGAGCCCAGGCCGGCCTCGTTGGAGAAGACGCCCCGGGCCACACCAAAGCGCATGGCCGCGGCAATGCCGGCTCCGGCAAATCCACCGGTGGCCGCGGTTCCGGAGAAGGCGTCGGTAAAAATAAGGCCAAAAGCGCTGCCGATCTCGGAGAAGTTGGCAAAAATGACGATCAAAGCGCCGATAACATAGACCACGGCCATGAAGGGAACGATTTTTTCCGCGACATTGGCGATCCGCTTAATACCGCCGATAATAACTGCAAAGGTCAACCCAGCCAAGACCAGTCCGGTGATCCAGTGCGGGAGGTTAAAGGCCTGGTTTACGGCCAGGGCCACGGAGTTGGACTGTACGGTGTTCCCGATCCCAAAGCAGGCGATGGCTGCGAACAGGGCAAAGAGGAAACCCAGCCATTGCCAGTTCTTCCCCATGCCGTTTTTAATGTAATACATGGGCCCGCCCACAAAGGAGCCGTCGGGCATGGTCTCCCGGTAGCGCACAGCCAGGACGGCCTCTCCGTACTTGGTAGCCATGCCGAATATGGCGGTGATCCACATCCAAAACACTGCTCCGGGTCCGCCCAGATAGATGGCAGTGGCCACACCGGCGATGTTTCCGGTCCCGATGGTGGCCGAGAGGGCGGTGGTCAAGGCCTGAAATGGGGTGATTTCCCCTTCTCCTTCCTGTTTGGATTTGTCCCGGCCCTGGAACAGGAGCTTAAAACCGTACCCGATCTTGGTGATGCTCTTGAACTGCATGCCCAGGGTCAGGTAAATGCCCGTGCCGACAAGCAAGACAAGCATGTACGGGCCCCAGACAAATCCACTGATGGCGTTGAGTAAGTTTAGAAAGGCGTCCATCAACCTCCTCCTTGGGTTTGAGATTTGAGGTGCAATATGTGCGACAGTCACCAGCGTGTTGAGGTGTAGATCCGGGGGACCCGGGCCATGAGGGAAGAGACAATTTCATAGTTGATGGTCCAACACTGCCGGGCAGCTTCGTCCACGGTTATACGATTGTCTTTTTGCCTGCCGAAGATGACCACTTCATCGCCGGCCTGGACATGGGGAATATGGCCGACATCAAGCATGGTTTGGTCCATGCAGATCCGGCCTGCGATGGGGGCCCGTTCCCCGCGGATGAGCATGTCTGCGGCGTTGGACAGGACCCGAAAGTAGCCGTCTGCATAACCTACTGGAATAGTTGCAATTGTAGTTTCTTTTTGGGTGGTAAATGTTGATCCATAACTGATTTTAAAACCCGGCGCAACCCTTTTGACATGAGCGACCCTGGCTTTCACAGCCATAGCCGGCTGTAAAGGATGGCTGACGACAGCATCTTCAGGCCGGGGAGAGAGGCCGTAGAGCATGAGTCCGGGCCGAACCAGGTCCAGATGGGCATCTGGCAGCCGGAGGACAGAGGCGCTGTTGGCTGCGTGGCGGACAGGGAATTCCAGGCCATCCCTGGCCAAAGCCTCCAGCAGGGAGGTAAAACACGTGACCTGGCCCAAGGCATGGGATGTGTCGTCGGCATCGGCCTGAGCCAAATGAGTGTATATTCCCTGAAAGTCCAACCCGGGCAGACGGCACATGTCCTGCACTTGGTCCTTGGCCTGCACCCGGAAGTCATGCTCGTCTCCGGGAGGGGGTACGGCATTGATGCCCAGCCGGCCCATGCCGGTGTCGATTTTCAGGTGGGCTGGAAGCCGGACTCCCAACTGAACGGCAATTCGGGAAAAGGCCTCAGCCATGGATACACAGGAGATGGTGGGAATCAAGGAGTAGTCCAGCAAAGTGGTCAGCTTGGACTCCGGAAGGGCACCGAATACGAGTATAGGGGCCAAAATACCGGCCCGGCGCAGCTCCACGGCCTCATCCAAACGGGCCACTGCCAGGCTGTCCGCCCCGTTGTTCAGGGCGGTCAAGGCCACAGGCACGCTCCCATGGCCGTAGGCATTGGCCTTGACTACGGCCATGAACCGGGTGGAAGAGGAAATGAGCTCGCGCACATGGCCACAGTTATGGGCAATGGCCTGTAAGTCGATTTCCGCCCATAATGGCTGCTCATGCATGGCAGATCTCCATACAATTGTTCACCTTTTGCTGATGCAAAAGGTGAATAATTGTATTTAAATGACTTCCTCGGGCAATTTGCACACATCCTGCAATCCAAAGGCCTCACCTACCGGGGTGCAGGTCAGGGTGCCCTTGTAGGCGTTTAAGCCGCGGCACAAGATATGGTTGTCCTTGCAGGCCTTTTCCACGCCCTTGTTGGCCAACTGCAGACCGTAATGGATGGTGGCGTGGTTCAAGGCAAAGGTGGAGGTGCGGGCAAAGGCCCCGGGCATATTGGCCACGCAGTAATGGACCACACCGTCAACAACATAAATGGGCTCATCGTGGGTCGTGGGCTTGGAGGTCTCTGTGCATCCGCCCTGGTCAATGGCTACGTCCACCAGCACGGCCCCTTCCTTCATCATCTTCAGGTTATCGCGGGTGATAAGCTTGGGGGCCTTGGCACCGGGAACCAATACCGCGCCGACCACAATGTCCGCCTGGGCCAGAGCGGCTTCCAGGTTGTGGCTGTTGCTGAACTGGGTAAAGACATTCACCGGCAGGATATTCTCCAGGTGCTCCAGGGTGTTTACATTAATATCCAAGATGGTCACCTTGCATCCGAATCCGGATGCGGTCTTGGCGGCATTGCTGCCCACCACCCCGCCACCGACAATGACCACATTGGCGGGTAAAACTCCGGGCACCCCGGTAGGCAGAAGCCCTCGGCCGCCAAAGGGCTTGCCCATGTAGAAAGCAGCCATGAGCGGGGCCATACGCCCGGCGACCTCGCTCATGGGCTTGAGCAAAGGCAGGGCGCCGCTGTCTTCCTGGACGGTTTCATAGGCCACGGCAATGATCTTTTTGTCCAAGCAGGCCTTGGTCAGCTTTTCTTCAGCCGCCAAGTGGAAGTAGGTGTAAATGATCTGTTCCGGCTGCATGAGATCGTATTCATCAGGCAGGGGTTCCTTGACTTTGACGATCATCTCCGCCTTATCCCAAATAGCCCGGGCTGAATTCTCCAGCTTGGCCCCGGCCTTCTCGTACTCCTGGTCGGTAATGCCTGATCCGAGCCCGGCCCCTTTTTGGACCACAACCTCATGCCCGTTTTCGATGTAGGCCCGGGCAGCTGCCGGTGTGAGACCTACCCGAAACTCATTGTTCTTGATCTCCTGGGGACATCCGATCTTCATGAAATCGCTCCTTTAGTTTATTTGAATGTCCACGTGCAGGGCATCCGCCACATGCTGGAGGCCCTTTTTCAGTTCACTAAGGCTCATATGCTGGGGCAGCTCTACTTCCAAATGGACGGCGTAGATGGCTGTCCCGCTTTGGGGGGAATAGTTTTGCGTGGAGTGGACTCGGATGATATTTACCTTGTTGTCTGCCAAGTATCGGCTGACCTTGTAGACGATACCGCATTGATCCACGCCTTCCACGTAAATATTGGCCAAGATCCCGGAGCCTTGAGGAGGCTGAGCTTCGCCCTGCAAGGGCCGGAAAAAGGCGGCGATTCCTTTGTCCAGCTCCAGACGGCGGCAGGCAGAGGACAGTTTGCCCTCAATATCGGCCTGAGGGGCCGAAAAAAGGAATATGACCGCAAACTCATCCGAGAGGCGGGTCATTTCCGAGTCTTCCAGATTGCATCCCAGCTCATACATGATCTGGGTGACATCGGCCACGATACCTACCCGGTCTTGGCCAAAGGCGGTTAAGATGTAGCGCGTACTCATGCATTACTCCTCGTATGAAACTGAATGAAAAGGCCTGTCCTTGGGGGCAAGGACGGCCTACTGGTGGTGCTTCAGTAAGCCAAGGCCCAGACTCCTCTTTGCTATCTCAATACAGGTCTTCCTTAAGAAGACAAGGGTGACTTCTGCTGCTCCTCCAGTAGGGCGGGCCCGGCACTCACTTTCATTTCACAAGTTGCTATCAAAAACAGACGCCCATAGACGCCCATTATCAAAGTGAGTGCCGGGCCCAGCCCTCTTGGTCAGTTTCACCCTCGATTGAGAACAAAGCAATCGTGCCGGCTGCTTGGGTCAGGCTTTTCCTTAACGCGTTGTCTACCATTCGTCAAAGTTTTTGGGAGGGTACAGAGCAATCACCCAGCAAAGGATCCGGGATGTTCTCCTTCTTCCTGGTGGATAGGCAGAAGATATCCAGCATGTGCCGGCCAAGGTTGTCTTTGACCGCTTCCAAATTATGGGCCGCCCCGGTCTCCTGGGCCAGGGAGGTCATGCTCGTCCCGGTCAGTCCGCAGGGGTGAATGTAGGAAAAGGCAGTCAGGTCCGTGTTCACATTCAAGGCCAGACCGTGAAAGGTAATCCCGTGTCTGACAGCGATACCTACACTGCCCAGCTTGCGATGGGCCACCCACACCCCCCTGTTCTGCTTATCTCTGCAGGCCTGGACCTGGACATCCTGAGAAGTGCGGAGCATGACGTCCTCCATTTTGGTGACAAAGGAAGTGACCCGCAATCCGGCCTTGCGCAGGTCCATGATCAGATAGGCGACTATCTGACCAGGTCCATGATAGGTGATGTCTCCTCCCCGTTCGATGTGCACAACCTGGATGCCCTGCCTGGTCAAAAAGCTTTCTGAGACCAGGAGGCTGTCTCTGCGGCCCTGGCGGCCCAGGGTAAAAACCGGATCGTGTTCCACGATGAGCAGTACGTCCGGATCAAATTCCCGGTCCTGCTTGGCCCGGACCAGG
>JBNJII010000050.1:0-19756 GCA_051749205.1 Thermodesulfobacteriota bacterium
CCAGAAGCTTCCTGCCGTTCTCCTCACCCGAAAGTTGGTCAAGCTCCTGGGCAACTACCTGCGCCACTACATCGAGAAGAACACCTCTTTGCCGGAGTCAGTGACCACTGAGGACAAAGACGACATCTTCCAATTCATGCATATGAGCCAGTTGGAGGAGAATCCCCCCACCTGGAATGCCGGGCAAAAGAAGCAACCGGTCAAGGCCAAGGACCTGTCCTCAGCTAAACTTGTGACCAAAATCGATATCCAGCATACAGAACGATCTGTAAAGCTTAAGTTTTCCAAGCAGAAGACCCACCTGGTCAGCCTGACCCTGGGCTGGAAGGAGATCCACAGCTTTTTGTATTCCCTGGCTGAGATGTCCAGGCAGGCGGATTGGAACCTGGAAACTGTATTTGAATGGAGTGGGCAGGCTTTGGCTCAGCAGGAGATGGGACAAAGGCAATGAGTCTTTGATGACATAGAGGGCTTACAGACCAGATATATCCCTAAGAAATTAAAATATATCAGGAAGACAAACATAAAGGAGCCAACATGCACGTTTTCGCAGATGCAATAAGCAAAATTACCTTGAGTAATGGAAACCTGAGAATCCAGCTTACCCAGCGGGGAACGGATGATGAGACAGTGGATGCTGGGACACTGATCATCCCGGCCAATCAAGCCAACAATTTTGTGAATGGGCTGGCGGGAAGTCTGAAGAATCTGGATGAGAAGTTGAAAGAGGCTCGGCAGGAAAGCGAAGGCGGGGTGCAGTAGCTGATGTCCGGTTTTTCCTTCCACTTCCTCCCCGAAGAAGACCGCCTCGCCCTGACTTTTTCCAAGGAAGACGAGGCGGTTCCCGCCGTTCTCCTTACCCGCCGTCTGGTCAAGATGCTGGGCGCATACCTGCGACAATACGTTGAAAAGCACACCTCGCTGCCCGAGTCCGTATCTTTCGAGGATAAGGACGACGTTTTCCAGTTCATGCACATGAGCCAGCTTGAGGAGAACCCCCAAAACTGGGACGGAAAGCAAAAGCGGGAGAAGAAGCAGGAACTTGCCGGGGCAAAGCTGGCGACCAAGATCAATGTCCAGTACACAGAGAAAAAGGTTGTCTTGAAGTTCTTCCGACACAAGGACCACCTGGTCAGTCTGAGCCTGGGCTGGAAGGAGATCCACAGCTTTTTGTACTCTTTGGCCGAGATATCCCGAAAGGCGGACTGGGGGCTGGAGGGGACGTTTGAGTGGTGTGGTCGGGCTTTTGCTGGGCAAAGTCAGGAAGGGGTGAGACAGTAAAGCCTATACTTCCAAAGGCTGCACAGTTGCCCTTATCTCGGCTTCCTTGTTTTGTCTGGCGATCTTTAAATCATACGTTTGCTGTAGATTGAGCCAGAACTCCGGAGACGTCCCAAAGTACCGAGCAAAACGCAGGGCGGTATCCGGGGTTATGCTTCGATTTTCATTCAAGATTGCTGTGATTCGATTGGTTGGCACATCAAGTCGTTGGGCCAAACCCCTCGCAGAAAGTTCCAACTCTGCAAGCTCTTCCCTAAGTATTTCTCCGGGATGGACCGAGGGTATTCTGTTCTGCATTATGTTCCTCTCAGTGGTAATCGGTTATCTCCACTTCTTGGGGACGGTCAGCATACCACTTAAAGCAGATTCTCCACTGCCTATTGATCATAATGCTGTATTGACCCTTCCTGTCGCCTTTGAGGGCTTCAAAACGATTTGAAGGCAGTTGCTTTAGATCGTCCAGGGAGGTTGCACTGTCCTGGATTTGTAACCTCCGGACAGCTTGCCGTTCAAAGCCGCTGTATTCGGAAACAAACTCCCCGCAATAGAGCTTTTCGGTCTTTTGTCCTTGAACGACTGGATCATTGTTGGAGATATTAAGGCTTGTTACGTACTACGTCAATGGTAACAAATAAGAAGATGAGCTTGAAGTGGGTGTGCTCTGTATCAGCGAAGAGGCACAGCCATAAGTATTTGATGAAGCCCAAAAATTATCATTGGATTCATCCATCAGCAGGAGACCTATATTCCTGTCCTCCTCACCGGACTTGGCAGCGAACAGAATCTCTTCGTCAATGCTGACGGAAAGTGGATCGGCAACTACCTCCCGGCTTGTGTAAGAACTGGTCCGTTTGCCCAGGTGGCTTGGCAAATGCGTGAAAATGATTGACTGCCAAGGTGCAGAGTATTTATGGTTTTTAAAATGGTTGGGATCTATATATGGTCAGCATACGAGTTGTGACTGGAGGGGGGATATGCCGCAGGGAGCGAGACAAGGCGAATTTTATGTTCAGAACAGGACTTACACCCTGTATGCCCTGCACGGGCGGATTGTGGACGTGGAAGGCAGCAGCGGCCATGCCCGCAAAATCAGATTAGCCAGCGAAGACGACGAGTTGGACTTGGATATTCCCTGGCAGGTTGATGTGGAACAAGACCAGGTTATTGATGTGGTGTATGCTGTGGACATGGACAATCCGGACATCAAAAAGCCGTATTATATTTACAACCGAGATACGGACACAGTCGAATTAAACGATACCTATCCCAAACCGAATAAGGGTTTGCTTCTGGCTCTGGTTGATTTTGTCTTGATCATTCTTCTGGGCTTGGCCGGGGCCAGGCTGATATTCCCTATGCTTGAAGGCAGTCATGTCCTCTGGGGGATGGGAGCTTTACTGGTTCTGATGGTTCTAGTGTATGTTGCGGTGAACATGCTGACATACAGATGGTTCTTCCAGAACGAGCTGGCTCAGCTCAAGGAAATGAACGGTACAATCAAGGCTCTGGGTCAGAAGCTCTCCAAGTCTTCGCAGTGAGGGCTCACTCCTCTTTGTGGATCCGTCCTTTGTGCATGGACACCACCTGGTGACAGACCTGGTCTAACCAGGCCAGGTCGTGACTGACCACGATGAGGTTGGTACCCCATTTTTTTCTGGCTTGGAGCATGGCCTGGCGGGTGAGGTTGGTGCTTTCCTGGTCCAGACTGGCGGTCGGCTCGTCCAGCAAAAGGACATCCGGCTGCAGAACCAGCCTGGAAGCCAGGGCCACCCGCTGCCTTTCGCCTCCGGAGAGCTGATGCCATTTGCGGCGGGCGAAACGCTCCGGAGGCAGACCAACCATGTGCAAGGCCGCCTGTACCTTATCGGCTGAGTCTGGTAGCTTGCGTAGCTTCAGCCCATAGGCCACATTGCCGTATACTGACCGCTTGAGCAGGTAGGGGCTTTGGGTGAGCAGGGTGATGCTGCGCCGAAGCTCTTCCCGGGACACGCCTCCCCTTTCCTTTCTATAATACACCCACCCCTGATCGGGATCTTCCAAAAAGGCCAAAAGACGGAGCAGAGTGCTTTTGCCGCTGCCGTTGGGTCCGGATATGCCCAAGATGGTATCTTCCGGAATCTGCAAGGCAGGGATCTCCAGCACGGTCTGGCCGGCATAACTGACTGCGACCTGATGCAGGGAGTAGAGGAAGGACATAGGCAGCTATTCCGTTTTTTGGCGCAAAAAATGTAAAAAAAGGTTCACGGCAAAGGCTATGCCCAGCAGGACCAGGCCCAAGGCGATGCCCATCCCGAATTGTCCTTTATTGGTTTCCAGGGCGATGGCCGTGGTGATGGTTCGGGTGTGCCATTTGATATTGCCTCCGACCATCATGGAGATGCCCACCTCGGATACGATGCGGCCGTACGCGGTCACTGCCGCGGCCAGGATGGCGAAACGGGCCTCCCAGAGGGTTGAGAGCATGACCTGCACCCTGTGGGCCCCCAGGGTGAGCAGGGTATGGCGCAGGCGCTCGTCGATGTGCTCTACGGCGGAAGCGGTCAAGGCGATGATGATGGGCAGGCCGAGGATGATCTGGCCAAGGGCTATGCCGGGCAAGGTGAACAACAGGCCGAAGTCTCCGAGGGGGCCCTGTCTGGAGACCATAGCATAGACCAAAAGCCCGATAACCACGGTGGGAAAAGAGAGGAGAGTGTCCACCAGCAGCCTGATTCCCCTCTTGCCCGGGAAACTGCGGTATCCGAGCAAAAATCCCAAGGGAATGCCCACCAAAAGACTTCCGGCAATGGACAGGGTGGAAACCCTTAGGGTCACCCAAATGGCGGAGAAGGTCTGGGCATCACCGGAGGTGAGAAGCGCAAAGGCCTGCAGGAGACCGTGCCAGAGGAATTCCATATTCAGCTTTGCCTCCGGCAAATCTGAAATATTTTTTTGGGCCACAGGGCGCAAAAATAATCGAGTTGCCGGGCAATCCAGGTGTAAGTCAAGCTTTCTTCTCTCCCTCTTCGTTCCCAGGGTTTACCCTGTTCAGTTCCGGTAGGTAAGCTACCTTCTAGTTCTGCTTGGCGTTGGGAGTGAAGAGCTCTTTGCCCAGCAGCTTATAGTTCCCAATGGCCTCCTGCACATGGGGAGAGGTTATCCACTCGGTAAAGCTGGCAGCCAAGTCATATTTGACATGCAAACAGTTTTTCGGGTTCACGGCCAGCACGCTGTACTGATTAAACAATGAGTTATCTCCTGCAACCAGGATATCCAGAGGTGGGTTGCCGTTGTGGGAATGGGAATACTTCATGTACGTTCCGCGATCGGTCATGGTGTAGGCATCGCGTTGGGCCGCAATCCGGATGGTGGCCAGCATGCCTTGCCCGGTTTCCAGGTACCACTCCTGTCCATCCGGGATCTGCAAGTCAGATAAAGACCACAGCCGGCGCTCCTTCGTGTTTGTTCCGGAGTCATCCCCCCGACTGGCGAACTGAGCCTTCTTTTGGGACAGCCTGCGCATGGCTTCAAAAACGCTCATGCCTTTGATGCCGGCCGGATCCTTTTTGGGTCCGATGAGGACGAAATCATTGTACATGACCTTTTGTCTGTCCACTCCATAGCCGTTTTGGACATACGTCTTTTCCGCAGCCGGGGCGTGGACCAAAAGGACATCCACGTCGCAGTTGCGGCCCAGTTCCAGGGCCTTGCCGGTGCCTACAGCCGTCCATTTGAGTTCAATACCGGTGTCATCTTCAAACCTGGGAGCCAGCTGGTCCAGAAGCCCGGTGTTGTCCGTGCTGGTGGTTGTGGCCAGCATAAGGGTTTCTCCGGCCTGGGCGGCGCCGGCCAGCAGAAGGCATCCAATGAGTGTGGCCCATAGAAAAGAAAGCTTGGGCATGATCGCACCTCTCCTCTGGTTGTCCAGGTCATGCAAGGCTGGTTGAAAACAATGCCCAAAAAGTGAATCAAATTGGATGAATTGTCAATAAAAGGGAGTTTCAATCAATATAATGAATATATTTACAGAATATTACCATAAACAACAAGCATGGGGCTTGGCACGGTATGTTGTTTTTAGGTATAACACTACAGCGAAACTTCAGTTTTTTCCCGTCATTCCCGCGCAGGCGGGAATCCAGGCATGCCCCCACATAATAAAGCGGCCTAAAATATCCAGGCTTTCCCCTAGATTGCCCGGCGAGTCTGATGTCGATGTACTCGAATGATCCGGGCCGGGCAATGACGGAGGGGGCACTCCATACGTTTGATGCCATATAACCCCGGCCTTATACGTTTGATGCCATATAACCACGGCCTTGTATTGAAATTATTTGTGCCCGCATGGTGGCCTGGGTGATTAGGAAGGGGGATGGATGATCTTTCCGGACTGGGATAGATCGTAGCCGGCCAGATCAGCGGTCAGCTTGGTGAATTCGGACGTGGAAAGGGTGTGCAGGAAGTCTTGGATATTGGGGTCAAAGAAACGTTTTTTGGCCATGAGCAGGTCAAAGCGCTCCCAGTGCATAGACAAAAAATCAAGCCCCAGGAGGTGGGCTACAGTGTGGATGCCCGGGCCGCAGTCCGCACGGCCGGCCAGGATCTCCAGGCCCACATCCAGATGCCGGGCCACTTCCCGGTCGTAGCCGTTTATATCTGCGCTGGAAAGGCCTGCTTGGGCAATGGCCCGGTCCAGCCAGTGTCTGGTACCGGTGTTCAAGGACCGGTTGACCAGGCGCAGGCCCCTTCGGGCCAGATCGGGGATGGACCGGATTCCTTCGGGGTTTCCCGGAGGAACGATCAGGCCCTGTTCGCGTTGACAAAAGTTGACCACTGCCGGCATGTGCTCCAGTTCCGTGGCCGCCTGGCCGAAATTGAAGTCTGTGCCCTGCTTTTCGGCCATATGGCTGCAAGCCAGGTGACAAAGCCCCTGGCGCAGGGTTTTGATGCCCCCCATGCTTCCCAGGTTGCCGAAAACGGCTGTGTATTCCGGGAATTGGCGCATGAAAAGGCTGAGGCTTCGATCCAAAAGGATGTCGTTGCTTCCGGCCACAACAAACAAGGCTGGTGAGCAAAAGACAAGCTCATCCTGCTCCGGGTAGTTGATGGTGTTGTTTTCCACCCATTGCTGGACCAGGTGCTTGGGGAAAAGCCATTTACCGGTGATTTTGGTGGCCGGCAGCCCTTTGTCCGTGATCAGCTTGTAGACGTTTTTTTCATGGATTCCCAGCAAGGAAGCCACGTCCTTGGTGGATAAAAGAGTGGTCATATTGATAGTGGCCTTTGCATGTTGGGTGTAAAGCCAGGGAGCTTATTATACCCAGTGCAAACAGGCAAGGGGGAGATGTGCGAGAGGCAGGGCTTGGGGTCAAGGCCCGCCTTCCTGGAAGAGACCGGCTCGCAGGCCACTCTTGTCCCCAAGGCTGGCCCTCTTCAGGTTTAAACCATAATTATGCCAGTGTTTGGTTTCAGCGCCGTATCTGGCCGCAGACGTTCAGTCTGGATGGCGCTGAAACGTGTGGTTTTGGGGCGAGCGGCGCTTGCCCTTCTAAGCTTGGCGTGCCAGACACCTGCCAAGAAAGGTCCAATCGCCTCTCAGCGATAGAAGAGAGGGCTTTTACATCCAGGAGATCCTGATAATCCTGTCAAAAATTCTTAATTTCTGGAGCATTCCACAACCAGCGTCGAAGAACCAGAAAGACGTCCCCCGGGGAGGACCCTGGGAAGGAAGGGAAGAAACAAAGAGAAGAATGAAAAGAGTATAACTTTCCCCTAGATTGCCCGGGGTGTCTGATCCCGGTGTAGTCGAACTGTCCGGGCCGGGCAATGACGGAGGGGGATATCGGTGCGTTTCATGCTTGACTAAACTAACGGCTTCTTACGAATAACAAATAGCCAATAACAGGGTGCCAGAGGCGGGGCTGAAATAGGAACTCTTTTCGTCTGTTGTAGCTGAGAACAAAATGACCGTGATGCCGGACTCACCGTCGTATTGGAACTGATCAGAGGAGATGGTGGTGCAGGCGGCCGCAAGGCTGCGGCCGCCTGAGGGGTGCAGGTTATTCCACAGTGATATCGTCCTTGATGGATTGGAAGGTAGCTTCCCCGATGCCGGAGACTTCAGTGATTTCTTGAATAGATTCAAAGGGCTTTTCCTGACGATAGTCCACGATTCTTTGGGCCAGGGTTTCTCCGATATTGTCCAATTCAACCAGGACTTCCACCGGAGCGGTGTTGATGTTGACTGGCTTCGTATCCTGGGCCTGGAGAGGAGAAGCCAAGAGGAGGCAGGCAGAGAGCAGGGCACAACAGATACTGGTGACGATTCGACGCTGCATCATGGACATGTCCTCCTGTTGCAATGACAAGATCAGGGCCGGTGAAAAGAGACGGTGCTTGTGCTTGCACTTCGCACCATCTGAGTCTATGTCTTCAGAGCCTAGCAAAAGAAAGATGTGATGGCAATAAGGGGGATGAAAAAAGATAATAAACAAATGATTGCGATATGTTAAGGTATGTATATGTGCGCTTTCCTGAAATAGGAAAATAAAAAATATTTCAAGAAGACAAAGGCCTGGAAGAGGCCAAAGGGAGGCCTTGAGACCACAAGGGCTGAGCAGCATATACATACGCAGTGCAATGTATTGTTAACAAATTGCTGACAAGGGTTGACAGCGGACCGGGGCTCCCGTATGTGCCGGTGCAGGGGCAACATCAGTGCCGTGTCTTGTAAGGAAGGAGGAGTCCGTATATGTGTGCAGATCGAATTGCCAGGACCAGATCGGTCCAGGAGCACAGCTTGACCCAGACCCATGCTTTGGTCTGGAGCGCCCTGCTCGCTGCCTTGATTGCAGTGGGTGGCTACCTGCATTTTCCCCTCGGGCCGGTCCCGATCAGTCTGCAGGTCCTTTTTGTCATTATGGCCGGATTTATCCTGGGCCCCAAAAGGGGTCTTCTGGCCGTGGGGTTGTACCTCGTGGCCGGATTAGTAGGACTGCCGGTTTTCCATGGAGGCCATGGCGGATTGGGCCACATTCTGGGCCCGACCGGAGGGTATTTGGTGGGCTTTGTCCCGGCGGTGCTGATCACCGGCTGGGGTTCAAAGAGGGTGCAGACTGGGTCCCTGCCCTGGATATACGGCATTTTGATCGCTTTATTGGCTTACGCAAGCATCTACGTTCTGGGGCTTTCGTGGCTGCAGCGGGTCCTGGACGTAGGCTGGGCTCAGGCGGCAACAGTGGGCATGCTTCCTTTTCTCCTTTCCGATTGCTTGCAGATCGCTATCTGCGTGAGCGCGGTCCGTTATCTGCAAAGACACAGCCTGGTTCCTGAATAAGCTATGATTGATATTGATTGTCTCCATTTCGCCTATGACCGCCAGGCGGTGCTCACAGACATCACCGCCCATATCTCCAGCGGCGAATGCGTGGCCCTGTTGGGAGCCAATGGCAGCGGAAAATCGACGCTGCTTATGCTTCTCACCGGGCTGTATGTCCCCAGTCAAGGCCTCATCAAGGTCCATGATATGGTCAGTCCGGGACAGGAGCGTATCTTGCGGCGCTTTGTGGGGCTTTTGCTCCAGGATGCGGATCTGCAGATCCTGGGGGCCACAGTCCAGGAAGATCTTGAGCTCAGCGCCAAAGCTGAACAGGGGGGACACGCTGCTGCCTGGGATTTGGCCGGACTGTTTTCCTTGCAGGACAAGTGGGAGACACCGGTTCATCATCTCTCTGGAGGGCAAAAACGCAAATTGTGCCTGGCCGGAATGCTTCTTCGCGAGCCCAGGGTCTTGCTCTACGACGAACCTTTCAGCGGTCTGGACTACCCGGCAATGCTGGAGTTGCGCAGTATGTTGCGCGCCAATGCCGCGCAGGGCATCACCCAGATGGTGGCCGCCCATGATGTGGAGCCCCTGGTGGGGATCGCCACGAAGTGCCTGGTCCTGGATCAAGGCAGGCTCATGTACAGCGGTCCCTTGCCGGAGGCCATGGACCAACTGGCCCATTACGGGGTGCGCCCCCCCTGCTCCTGGCAGAGGGAAAGGCGGCTGGTTGATTGGGGATGATCCATGGGTGAAAAATGACATCCTGGAATACTAGGATAGTAAAATGGAAAAAAGCGGTCCTGAAAGAGCCGATCTCCACACCCGACCCCAAGAGGTGGACATGAGCGCAAACAAGCTGGTGTATAGGATGCAGGCCTGCGATGCCCGGATAAAGATGGCAGTGAGCATTGTGGCCGGGGTCTGCGTCTGGAAAGCCGGACCTGTGGCTCTGGGCCTGTTTGCCTTCTCCGCAGCTGGAGTTGCTTGGATGGTGGCGGGCAGGGGGCTTATAGGCAGAGGGCAACTCAAGGGTCTTGTCTATCTGGCTGGAGCGTGGACGGCAATCAAGGCCTGTTTGGAACTGTACAGCCGCAACCCGCAGTGGCTCGAACAAAGCCTCCTTTTGGGAGGCCGTCTGGCTGTTCTGGTCCTGGTGGGAGTGTGTCTGGCGGCTTTGACCTCCAGAGTCCAAGTAGGCCTGGCCTTGTCTTCTCTCTTGCGCCCTCTATGCGGCACCAAGAGCTGGCAGGCTGCTCTTTCCCTGGCCTTGATGATACATTTTATACCATTGGCTCTTGGGACCCTGCAGACGGTCAAGCGCACTCTGTCCCTGCGCGGGCAGGATCTGTCCATGAAACAGAGGATGCATTTCTTTGTGACCACGGTGATGCGCACCCTGTCCCGAACCACCTGGGACCAGACCCTGGCCCTGGCTGTTCGGGGGCTGGAGGAGGAGAAGGCCTGGCAGCAGAGCCGCCCCATTACCCTGAAGGAATGGGCAGGTGCCGGAGTCCTGGGCTTATCGCTCGTTGTCTTGGCCGCTGTCGGGTGAGAGCTCTTCAGCCTCCAGGCTGTATACCCGGGAAGGCACATCAGCCATTTCCGTATGCAGGGGGTGTCCGATGAGCCGCCAGCGCACGGCCTTGTCCGGATCCAGGCCGCACCAGGTCACATGCACCAAGGCCCCGCGCCGTTCCCAATTCTCTGAGCCCGGGCCCATGCGCACTCTGGTGGTGGGCACAAAAGGGCAGCCCGAGCAGGGCTCGGAACGCATTTCCACTTCCAGGGTCAGGCCGGACAGGTTCTGCGCATTGCCGCTGAGCAAGGCGGTGATGTCCAGGCAATTGCCTTCCACCTTGGTGCTCATTTCCGACCACACGAAGCGATCTCTTTCCGCAATCGGCTCCGGCCAGTTCTTTTTTCCGCACCCCAAGCTCAGACCAATAGATACCAGCACAAGGCACAATACACACACAGACGGCAGGCTAGTCTTGATCATTGTTTCCCCACTCCTGCTTCCATTCATGGATGATGTTTAGGGCCTGCATTGGAGACAGGTGATGGACGTCCAGTTCATTGAGCTTGCTGATCAGGGGATGTTGGGCCGGTTCAGAGGGGGGCTCTTCCTGGGCCTTGGGACTCAGAAGTCCGGGAAGAAGGGACTGCCGGGGTTTGTCCCGGCTCGATCTTTGTCTCTTCATGTCCCGGCTGGTTTTTTCCAGCCGATACAGGATCTCCTGGGCCCGGGTGATGACCTGCTGAGGCACCCCGGCCAGCTTGGCCACCTCTATGCCGTAGCTGCGGTCCGCCGGTCCGGGGACCAGGCGGCGCAAAAAGATGATCTCTCCCTTCCATTCCTTGACCGCGATGTTGAAGTTGCGCACAGCCGGGATCCGATCTTCCAGGTCGGTGAGTTCATGATAATGGGTGGCGAACAGGGTGCGCACCCCATGGGTGTGTTTTCCGGCCAGGTTTTCCACCACGGCCCAGGCCAGGGAAAGCCCGTCGTAAGTACTTGTGCCTCTGCCGATCTCGTCTAAGACCACGAGGCTGCGTTTCCCGGCTTGGCGCAATATTCTGGCCGTCTCGGTCATTTCGACCATGAAAGTGGATTGGCCCTGGGCCAGGTTGTCCGAGGCCCCCACCCGGGTGAAGATACGATCGGCCAGGCCCAGAGAGCAGGAGGCAGCCGGGACAAAGGAGCCTATCTGGGCCAGGATGGCGATCAGGGCCGTCTGGCGCAGGACTGTCGATTTTCCGGCCATGTTCGGACCGGTGATGAGCAAAAGGGTGCCCTCTTCGCTGATCTGGATATCGTTGGGGATGTAATTGGTTCTGCCCTGGGCCTGTTCCACAGCCGGATGCCGACCCTGCTCAATGTGTATTTGCAACCCGGAATGTATCTGAGGTTGGACCCATCCCCAGGCGGCGGCTGTATGGGCCAGGCCCTGCCAGAAGTCCAAAAGCCCGATACGTTCAGCCGTGCGCCGGATACGGTCCTTGTGGGTGAGCACTTCCCGGCGCAGCTCCTGGAACAGCTCGAACTCCAGATTCTTTTTCTGCTCAGACGCGGAAAAGAGCTTGTCCTCCAAGGATTTGAGCTCGTCGGTGACGTAGCGCTCGGAGTTGACCAGGGTCTGGCGGCGGTGGAAATGTTCGGGCACCGGCCCTTTGTGGGCCTTGGACAGTTCAAAGTAATAGCCAAAGACCCGGTTGAATCCGAGCTTGAGCTTGGGCAGGTCGTGGGCCTTTTGTTCCTGGGCCAGCAGGTCCTGGAGCCTTTTTTCCCCATGCTCGGTCAGATCGATGAGCTCATCCAGGCGCTGGTCGTATCCAAACTGGAACAAGCCCCCTTCAGTTATGACCTGGGGGGGATTGTCCCGCAGGCTGCCGGCAAGCAGTTGGGCCAGGTCCTGGATGTCGTCCCATTCCTGGAGGAGGGTGTATACGTCCTCCGGGATCTCCTGGATGGCCGGAGATTTTTCCAGGCACTGCCGGAGTCGGGGCAGGCTGTGCAGGCTGGTGCGCAAAAAGACGAAGTCCTTGGGTGAAAAGCGGTTGAGCTGTATCCTGGTGTTTAAGCGCTCCAAATCAAAGACAGCATCCAGTTCCGGGCGGAGGCCGGCTCGAAGCTCTGCCTGACGGAAAAAGAAATCCACGGCGGTCTGGGTACGTCGGATGGGCTTGAGCTCCCGCCAGGGGTGGCGAAGTCTCTCCTGGAGCAGACGCCCACCCATGGGGGTCTGGGTTTGATCGATAACATGCCAGAGAGTGCCAGGACCTTTGCCACCGTCCAGGCGCACAAAGAGTTCCAAATTACGTTCCGTGATTTCATCCAGGATAAGATGTTTATTCAGCTGCAGGGGACGAAAGGCATGCAGGTGCTCAAGGGCCTGTTTCTGGGTCTGCCTGAGATAGGCAACCAGGGCCCCACAACTGCGGACCAGGCCCGGCTTGTCCTCCAAATCCAAAACGTCCAGGCCGGCCACCCCTTGGGCCTCCAGGACCAGATCCCGGCTGCGGTTGAACTGGAAAAAGGCCTTTTCCGGGAGCCAGGTGATCCGCTCTTTGAGGTCCAATGCCCGCTCCGGAACACTGTGTCCCTCCGGGCAGATGATCTCCTGGGGATCGATCTTGCGGGCAAAGGCCCAGAGTTCATTTGCTTTCTTTGCAGAAAGCCCGGTCCATTCTCCGGTGGAAAAGTCGATCCAGGCCAGTCCGCCCTGATCGTGTCGGCTGTCAAAGCACAAGGCGGCCAGATAGGTGTGCGTCTTGGCCTGCAATGAGCCGTCGTCAAGGACTGTCCCCGGGGTCAAGACCCTGGTCACCGCCCGCTTGACCAGGCCTTTGGCCTGGCCGGGGTCCTCCATCTGATCGCAGATGGCCACTTTGTAGCGCCGATCCAGGAGGGGACGCAGATACTCCTGGACGGCATGGTAGGGTACCCCGCACATAGGGACCTTCAAATCGGCCTTGGGATTGCGTGAGGTGAGGGCGATCTGCAGCTCTCGGGCAGCGGTCTCCGCGTCGTCGAAAAAGAGCTCGTAGAAGTCACCCATGCGGAAGAAGAGCAAGGCGTCCGGATAATGCTCCTTGATCTGCAGGTACTGCTCCAGCATGGGGGTCATTTTGGTCTCAGTCATCTTGGTCAGGAGTCCAGGGTCTTGAGGAAGGCTATGGAGTGCCAGTTGCGGCACCTGGGACATTGAAAAAAGATTTGATCCAGCTTCAATCCGCACTTGGCGCAGACGAACTTTTTGACCTGCCTGCCTCTTTGCAGGATATACTCCAAATGCTCTCGGCATGCCGGGGAAAGACGGTCTTCCTCTGCAAAAAGTCCCAACAGCTCCAGTCTGGCCGGCCAGAACTCGGGGTCCAGCTCACAGCAGTGCTGTAAATGGGTCTTGGCCTGGGAGGTATTGCCCAGCTGGATCTGGATCCAGGCCCCGTAGTAGAGGAGATGGACATCCGGGGGATGGGCGGCGATGACCTGGACCAGGGTCTGACCCGCTTCCGGCGGGACAACTGGGCTAAAGAGCTCCTGGGGGCTGCGCTGGGTGAACATGTGCTGGGTCAGGCCTTCCAGGAGTAAAAAGCGTAACCTGGGGTCCACTGCGGAAAGACCCTGGGTGAAGTACCGGGAGAGCTGCTTCCAGTCTGCATGCTCATAGGCCTGGATCATACGTGTCATCCAGGCCTCCACAGATCCGGGGGATACCTTGAGGGCCTTGCGCACAAGCCACGCACTGCGCTCCAGGTCTCCATTGCGGGCCAAGGCTTTGGCCTGCTGGACGATATGGTGGGCCTGGGCCACCGGCTTACCCACCTCGGCAAACAACGATGCAGCCTGCTCATGGTCCTGGGAGGCCGCGGCCAGACTGGCCATTTCATCCAGCAAGATCGCATCGCGGCCCAGAATCTCCCCGGCCTTGGCAAACATGTCCTCGGCCCGGTCCAGGAGTCCGGACCGCTTGTAGTCCCGGCCCAGCTCGAGAAATATGCGCCCATTCTGCTCTGCAGACACATCGGGGTGGTGCAGAAGCGCGGATCTGGCGGCTATGGCCTGATCCAGGTCGCCCTGGGCCCGGTACAGATTGCCCAGGGCCAGGTGAATGGTGAACGCTCCTGTATGTTCTGCCGCCATCTTTTTGAGATCCTCGATAGCGGCCAATGTATCCTGCCAGGGCAGGGAGTGTCCTTCCAGGGGCGAGGGCGGTGGGGGGGGGGATTGTGGGGGGCCCTTGAGCAAGGCCCCCAGCTTATGAAACATGTCCTTTAGCATGAAAGCGCGAACCAATCTACGGGTTTATGCCCCACTTTGTCGTGCGGCCGATTCTTTGTGCTGTTCAACTCAGTGGCTGGGGAACGGACGACGAAGGGTCTTCCGGTTCAGAGGACCTTTCCTGTGCGGAGCCAGGACGCAGGGAGTTCAGTTCGTTGTGCATGGATTGGATCTGCTGCCGGTGGCGCTTGATTTCCTTGTTCATGCGCAATTTGTCCAGGGCGAAATAGGCTGTGCTCAGCACGACCCCAAGAACAAAGGCGATCAGGATATACAGATAAATGGGTATGGGCGAGGAGCTCCACTCCAGGCCAAAAACCGAGAAGTTCAGCTGTATGCTCCTGGTCAGGATTTCCGTGTTTTGCACAAAGAAGACCATAGCCACAAAGAAAAACAAAACCAGAGCAATGACTTTGACATAACGCATACGACGGCTCCTTGCACAGGCGTTAGGCTGGTTGGTCGAGTTGGGCAAAATGGGGTTTGAGGCGATTGTATGTAGACCTGAGATGTTCCGGAATGACCATGGTCTCGGACATGACGGCCATAAAGGAGTGATCTCCGTTCCAGCGGGGGACAAGGTGATAGTGGAGATGTTCCTGGATCCCGGCCCCTGCGGCCTCACCAATATTTAAGCCAATGTTTATCCCATCCGGAGTAAAAATCTGCAGCAGGATGTTGGTACAGGCCTGGACCAGATCGGCTACGTCATGATGCTCCTTGGGGGATAGTTGGGTAAGGCAGGACAGGTGCCGGTACGGGGTGACCATGAGATGTCCGTTGTTATAGGGGAATTTGTTCATGACCACAAAGGCGTTTCTTCCCCGATAGAGGATAAGACGCTCCTCGTCTTCATCGGTTTCTTCAGGGAGGCAAAACACACACTCATCCGGTTTTGGCCCCAGGATATACTCAATCCGCCATGGGGCCCAGAGTCGTTCCATGCTGGTCATCTCCTCGGCTGGGTTTGTGACTGCGGGCAGTCAGGCACTCGTTGAGCGCTTCCTGCGGCCTTTGTACTGTAATGCTGCGCAGGTGGTCAAGTTTTGACGGCCGGGTCCAATTGGGCGGCCAGCATGCCGCAGAGCATGAGGCCGCAACCGAGCCAGCCCCGGAGGCTTAAGGTTTCTCCCAGAATCAGGCAGCCGCTGAACACGGCGAATACGGTTTCCAGGCTCAGGATAATGGCTGCATGGGTGGGCGGTGCCCGGCGTTGGGCCACGACCTGCAGGGTATAGGCCACGCCGACGGAGAGCAGACCTCCATACAGGATCGGGCCGGCTGCGTCCATGAGGCCGCTTGTGCTGGTCTGCTCTGTGCAAAAGCCAACGCCCAGGCTGAGCAGGGAACAGACCCAGAACTGGAGAACGGCCAGCTTGATGACCTCCAGCTTGGGGGCCAGCCAGCCTATAGCCAAAACATGCAGGGCGAACATCAGGGCGCAGAGAAAGACCAGGCTGTCCCCGGGGTTGACCGTCAGGCCGGACTTGACGGTCAAAAGATACAGACCGATCACTGCCAGGCAGGCTCCCAGCCAGGCCCCGACCCCGGCTCTTTGGCCCCAGATCAGGCCCAAGAGGGGAACGATGATCACATACAGCCCGGTGATGAATCCGGCCTTGCCGGCGGTGGTGAAGATGATGCCCACCTGCTGCAGGCTGCTTCCGGCGAACAGAAGCAGGCCGGCCAGAATCCCGCTGAAAAGAAGGGACGGAGGGCGCGGCTTGGTCTGAACAAAGCTTTGGGGACCTGTAGTGCGCAGGGCCAGGGGGGTCAAAGCCAGGGCCCCGAGCCCGAAGCGGACACCGTTGAAGACAAAGGGACCGATATGCTCCATTCCCGCCTTTTGGGCCACAAAGGCCGAGCCCCAGATCAAGGCCGTAAGCAGTAAGAGAAGGTCCCCTTGGAGGTGGCGTTGGGCAGGCATGGGTCAGGGCGATGTGTTCAGGTAGGCCGAGATCCGGTTTTCAATGCGCCGGAAGACAAAAAGCACGGCGTAGACCAGAATAAGGTACAACAGGGCGGCGGTTAAGAAAAGCTCATAAAAGGCGAAGCTGCGGGCGGCTATGACCCTGGCCACTCCGGTGATATCCATAACCGTGATGATGGATACCAGGGAGGAGGCCTGCAAAAGGAATATGACTTCATTGGTATAGGCGGGCCAGGCGATGCGCAGGGCTTTGGGCAGAATGATCCGTCTGTAGAGAACAGATCCGGACATGCCGCAGGCCCTGGCCGCCTCCACTTCCCCAAACGGGACCCCTTCGATGCCCCCGCGGAAGATCTCCGCAGAGTAAGCGGCTGTGTTCAGGGTCAGGGAGAGCACGGCACAAAACCAAGCGCTTTGAAAAAGGTACCATAGGCCCACATTGGACAACATATCCTGAAATTGTCCGCTTCCGTAATAGATAAGAAATATCTGGACCAGCAGGGGGGTGCCGCGGAAATAGAAGATAAAGGCGTATACCGGCATCCACAGGCAGCGGAGCCGGGAGACGCGCATAACGGCCAGAGGAAGGGCCAGGAAGAAGCCGATGATGACGCTGAGGCCGGTGATCTCTATGGTCACCAGGGTGCCCTGGAGCAGGCGGGGCAAGCTGTCGACAACGATGTCCAAGATCATGCTACGCTCTCCGCACGCCTCTGTTGGCCCGGGCTTCCGCCCACTGCTGGAGGATATTGGAGCCGATGGTGATTGCCAGATAGATAAGGGAGGCGGCAAAGAAAAAGGTGAATGGCTTGTGTGTGGCCCGGGCGGCAATATCAGCGTTGCGCATCAGCTCCGGGAGCTGGATGACCGAAATCAGGGCTGTGGCCTTGATCAGGACCATCCACACGTTTCCCAATCCGGGCAAGGCAAAGCGCATCATTTGGGGCAGGGTGATGCGCCAAAAAGTCAAGGCGGTATTCATGCCGCAGGCCCGTCCGGCCTCGATCTGCCCTTTGGGAACCGCCATGTAGGCGCCGCGGAAGACCTCGGTGGTGAACGCACCGTAAATGAAGCCGATGGTAGCAATGCCGGCCACAAAGGGATTTAAGGAAATGTAGATATCGTATCCAAAAAGACCCAGGATATCCTGAATCAAGGTCGGGGCCCCGTAGTAGACAAGAAGAATGAGCACCAGCTCCGGAATGCCCCGGATGATTGTGGTGTAGCAGCTGGCCGCAAACCGGATCAGCCTGGAGCGGGAGAGCTTGCACAATGCGCCGATCAAGCCAAGGATGATGGCGATGACCAGAGAGCACACCCCTACATAGACGGTCAGCTTGGCCCCTTTGAGCAAAAGCCATTCATAGCCCTCGAGCCCGAGCACATATCCTCCCATTGCCAGTTGTCATTAGCGATTATGAGTCTTTCTTGAAAACCTGCCCTGGCGTTTTGGCCTTAAAGCAGCCGGGTTTTGGCCCAAACCGTACACTCACAATTATCAGGGTGCGAGGGGAATGGACAGGCAAGGACCGGTTTCTCGCAGGCAGAGTTCCGGCCCTTGCCACGTCCGGCAAGCTATTCGTCGCCGTAGACGTCGAAGTCAAAGTATTTGTCGTTGATCTCTTGGTAGGTGCCGTTTTCCCGAATGGTATCAATGGCTTTGTTCAGCTTTTTGCGCAGCTTGTCGTCGTTTTTGCGCACAGCGATGCCGATGCCTTCTCCAAACCACTCTTGGTCTGTAAAGCCCGGGCCTACGAACTCATAGTCCTGCCCGTCCTGGGTGTCCAAAAACCCCTTCAGCAAGACCACGGCGTCGGCAAAGAGCAGGTCCACCCGTCCGGAGGCCATATCCATATTGGCCTCTTCCTGGGTGGCGTAGGACTTGATTTTCAGGGTGTCCTCAAAGTTGTCCCGAATGAAGTTGGCACTGACCGTCCCTCGCTGGACGCCCACAGTCTTGCCCTGCAGCTCTTTTTCGGTGATCTCAATGTCTGCGTCTTTGTGTTTTACGAATCTGGCCGGGGTTTGATAATACTTGTCAGTGAAGTTGACACGCTGTTTGCGTTCCTCGGTGATGCTCATGGAGGCGATGATGGCATCGTATTTCTTAGCCAACAGGCCGGGGATCATCCCGTCCCAGTCTTGAGTGACGAATTCGCACTTCAAGTCCGCGGCATCGCATAAGGCCTTGGCGATGTCGATGTCAAAGCCTTTGAGATTGCCCTCTTGGTCGATGTAATTAAAAGGGGGGTAGGCGCCTTCTGTGCCGATGCGCACCGTGTCCTGGGCCTGGGACCAGGAAGCGAAGACGCACAGGGCCATGGCAGTGAGAAAACAAACCTTCAAGATGCGTCGCATAGGATCCTCCTTGAGTTACAGCTTGCGTTGCGGGTTATGTACAGCACGTTTAAAAGAATCTGGACAAAAACTGTTTGCACCTCTTTGAAGTGGGATTTTGAAAAATAGACGCCGGAGGTCCCTGGTCTTCAATAATCCCGGCATCCAGAAAAATGACATGGGAGGAGACGTCCTTGGCAAAGCCCATTTCATGGGTAGCCAGGATCATGGTCCGTCCTTCCTGGGCCAGTTCCTGCATGACCCGCAGGACTTCGCCCACAAGCTCCGGATCCAGGGCTGATGTTGGTTCGTCGAACAACAAAATCTCCGGCTCCATGGCCAAGGCCCTGGCTATGGCCGCCCGCTGCTGCTGTCCCCCGGAGAGCTGGGCCGGATAATAGTGGGAGCGGTCGGCGATGCCCACCTTCTCCAAATAGGCCATGCCTTCCTCCCTGGCCTCTTTCTTGGGCTTTCTCAGGACATGCACAGGGGCTTCAGTGATGTTGTCCAACACAGTCATGTGCGACCAGAGATTGAAATGCTGGAAGACCATGCCCAGTCTGGTTCGAATACGGTCCACCTGCTTTCTGTCCTGGGCAACGGTCTGCCCTCGCCGGTTGGTGGCCAGTTTGATTTGTTCCCGGCCGAGGAAGATGCGGCCGGAAGTGGGCATTTCCAGGAGGTTGATACAGCGCAGAAAGGTGCTTTTCCCTGATCCGCTGGAGCCGATCATGCTGATCACATCCCCTTCATGGGCGGTCAGGGATACTCCCTTGAGGACCTCCAAGGAGCCGAAACGCTTGTATAATGTATCCACAAAGAGGGCGCAGGGGGTATTCATGAACTCTTTTGCCGGGCTGTGCCCCAAGGCAGCAGCCCGGGGCGGTAGACAATATTTTGAAAACAGCTAGGAAAGCTTATACTTATACTGCAATATGCAGGAAAAGGTCAAGCCTTATCGGGCTTGGGGCCACGGTAATTTTGTTCTCAGGTGTAAGTTTCCAGGAGTGTACAGGTTTCAGTGTTCAGCTTTGCCTCCGGCAAATCTGAAATATTTTTTGGGCCAAAGCGCCCAAAAAAGTGAATTTGCCGGGTTGATCAAGGATGAAACGTGTTGTGGGGA
>JBNJII010000051.1:0-19627 GCA_051749205.1 Thermodesulfobacteriota bacterium
CGAATTTCGGATTTCGATATTCGAATTTAATAAACTTATAAATGAAATAGAACCGATTGCCGAAAATTGAGGCAATATTTTTGAGACGCAGTACTAGATTGCCCGGTGAGTCTGATTCCGGTGTATTCGAAGGGTCCGGGCCGGGCAATGACTGAGGGGGATATCCGTGCGTTTCATTCGTGATCAATCCGGCAAATTTCCCTTTTTTGCCCGCTTTGGGGCAAAAAATATTTCAGATTTGCCGGAGGCAAAGCTGAACAGGGTCTGGGGAAAAGTAGTGGTCAAAGACGAAAGGCGCACTGATCCCCGATATCCAGCCCCAGATGCCGGGCACAGGAGGTTTGGTTGCAGGCCAGCTCCAAAAAGCCTTGGCTGCCGATCAAAAGGCCCACTGCCGATTGCGGTATCTGGGCATATGTAGATACCTTATAGACACTGGCCTGTCTGGGATACACAAGGTCCACAGACCTCCCGGCCGGGAAGCAGCCGGACCACTGCCCAGCCTCCAGGCTGAGCAGACAATTGCCGAAATGATCTCTATGCACAACATGGGTCTCAATACGGCTGCCTTCTTTGCGTGGGGGGCGAAACACAGGATGTCGGCAATCCTCAGTCTTGATCTCAGTACCCAGTTGGCTGGGATGACATCCATGTGCGAGCTGACAGGCCACGGGAGCGAAGAGGTCCCGACCGTGGAAGGTCGAACTGACCTCCTGGGCCGGGACCGAAGGATGCATGCGCCATATCCGGCAATCGGCCTCCCGGTCCAAAAGCAGGCTGAGCAGACCGTTGTCCGGAGCCAGAACATATGTAGTGTCCTGGCGGCAAAGAAGAATGGGCCGACTGGTGCCCACTCCGGGATCGACCACAGCCAGGCCGACGGAACCTGTGGGCAGATAAGGCCAGGATGCGGCCAGGAAAAAACCGGCCTGCAGCACATTATGGGGCTTTACGCCATGGCTGAGATCCAGGATTTTGGCCTGCGGCATCTTTGACCAGATCACGGCCTTCATCTGACCCACATATGGATCCTGGAGTCCGAAGTCAGTTAGCAGAAAAAAAACAGGGCGCATATGAAAATTCTCTTTGCCCTTCTTGTGGTTGCCGCCGGCATGGTCGCCCCCACCCAGGCCGGGATCAACGCCAGGCTCAGTCAGTGGCTGCACAGTAATTTTTTAGCCGCCCTGGTCTCCTTCATGGTCGGCACATTGGGGCTTTTCACTCTGACCATGATCCTGCGCATACCCTGGCCGCCTCTGACCACCCTTTCCCAGAGTCCGTGGTGGGTATGGCTGGGCGGATTGGGAGGGGCCTTCTTAGTCACTGTCACCATCGTGGCTGTGCCCAAGCTGGGGGCCACCACCATGTTCGCCTTTTTCTTGGCCGGACAGATGCTGGCTTCCCTGATCCTGGATCACTTCGGCCTCCTTGGCTACCCTGTCCATCCCATCTCCATCTGGCGGGTCGTGGGTGTGCTTCTGCTCAGCGCCGGGGTGTTGCTGATCAAGAACACATAAGGCCTTTATGGCCGGTGACCGAAGGTCAGGCATCCACGAAACACTTTCCTTGCAAGCATGTATCCTCAGGGATGGGGATATGTATCAAGTTGATTGCAAAGAGCTTTGCCCAGCCAGGCGATAACCGAACCCAGATGGCGCATATTGGCCATGCCCTCATCATCTCCCTGTACATCGGCCTGATCAAAGCCCATGCCGATATTCCAGTAGGTGGACCCGGGGACGATCATCTGGGACATCAAAAACATGTGATTTATTGTATCAAAGGTATGAATGGCCCCGCCGCGGCGGACTGCGGCCACAGCCGCCCCGATCTTGCCCCGAAACAAGACCCCGTTGGCCTGGGAAACCAGTCCGGAACGGTCCAAAACCGCCTTGAGCTCTGCACTGACGTCCGCAAAGTAAGTGGGAGACCCAAGGATGAGGGCATCGGCCCGGACCATCTTGTCCATGATCTCGTTGAATGCGTCGGTGGTCACGGAGCAGCGCTTGTCTTGGTTCTCAAAACACTTGTAGCACGCGATGCACCCCCGGATTTCCTTGCCGCCTACCTGCACCAGTTCCGTATCCCATCCAGCTTTTTCTATAGGCTTGAGGACTTCTTGGAGCATGGTGAAGGTGTTTCCCTTTGTCCGTGGACTGCCGTTCAGGGCCAATGCGTACATATTCCCTCCTTTTCAGGTTGGTTATCAGCAAACACTCGTTTATACACATCTTGGAGATGCCGCACATAAAAACCCCTTCCCTCCCTCTCCTCACCCTGGTCTTTATGCACACATGACACCGTGGGCTCAGGTAATGGTCATTATTCAACCCCCCCCCTAGTGCCTGGACACATATCACATGTCGCAAAAAAGAACCCTCCCCTGGCCCCTCCCTCCCGCCTGGAAGACAGGCGGCAAGGAGGGGAATCAGAGGAGAAAAGGCTTCGTGCCGATAATGGACAATGCACGTATGACTCGACACTAGGGTCCCCTCCTTGCCAAGGCTGACCTTTACCCAGCTCTTCTCCCCGCCTGGGCATAGGATATATCCAGCCCGGCAGGAACAGTTGGCCCGGCCTGGTTACCGAGTTTTGACCAACTCCTTCCAGGCATTGATCAGACCGTTGGTCGAAGAATCATGGGACGCCGCCGCTTCATCGCTCTGCAATTCAGGCAAAATGGCCTTGGCCAGCTGTTTGCCCAGCTCCACGCCCATCTGATCGAAGGAATTGATCTCCCATAGAGCCCCCTGGACGAAGATCTTATGCTCATAAAGGGCCATAAGTGCGCCCAACGAATAGGGAGTGAGCTCCTGGAGCAGAAAGGAGCTAGAAGGTCGGTTTCCGGGAAACGTCTTGTGGGGGGCAAGACGCTCTATCTCCTGCTCTGCAAGTCCCTGCTCCTGCAGTTCCTGCCTGGCTTCCTCCTCGGTCTTGCCCCGCATCAGGGCCTCGGTCTGGGCGAAGAAGTTGGCCAAGAGGATTTCCTGGTGCTGGCCGATGGGGTTCAGACTGCGGGCACAGGCGATAAAATCGCAGGGAATAAGCCTGGTCCCCTGGTGCAGGAGCTGAAAAAAGGCGTGCTGCCCGTTGGTCCCCGGCTCGCCCCAGATAATCGGACCGGTGGGATAATCCACGATCTCACCGTCCAGGGTGACCCGTTTGCCGTTGCTCTCCATCTCCCCCTGCTGCAGATAGGCTGGGAAGTCTTCAAGATACTGGTCATAGGGAAGCACTGCCTGAGTCTCGGCTTGGAAAAAGGAGGAATACCAGACAGCCAGCACACCCATAATCACGGGGATGTTTTCTTCCAGCTCCGCAGTACGGAAATGCTCATCCACCATGTGCGCCCCGCGCAGGAACTCTTCAAAACGCTCCATGCCTACAAACAGGGCCAGGGGCAGACCGATGGCCGACCACACGGAGTAGCGTCCTCCGACCCAATCCCAGAAGCAAAACATATTGGCCGGATCAATGCCGAAGGCGCGTACTTCCGGCTCATTGGTGGACACAGCCACAAAGTGCCGGGCCACATCCGCCTTCTCCCCGAGCCTGTCCTTGAGCCACTGCCGGGCGGAACGGGCATTGGTCATGGTCTCCTGGGTGGTAAAGGTCTTGGAGGCGATGACGAACAGCGTGGTCTCCGGATCCAAGGAACTCAGACACTGGTTGAGATGAGTGGGATCGATATTGGATACAAAGTGGCAGGAGAGGCCGGGGTGGCCGTAGGCAGACAGGGCTTTGGCCGCCATTCGCGGACCCAGGTCCGAGCCCCCGATGCCGATATTGACTACATCAGTGATCTGCTTGCCCGTGCATCCAGTCCAATCCCCGCTTTGAACCCGGGAGGTGAAATCCCGCATTTGATCCAAAACCGCATTCACCTCAGGCATCACGTCCTGACCATCGACTTGAATAGGACGATTGGAGCGATTGCGTAAAGCGATGTGCAAAACACTGCGATCTTCGGTCCGGTTTATCCGTTCTCCGGAAAACATGGCCTGGATCTTTGTCTCCAGGTCCATTTCCCGGGCCAGGGAGAACAAGAGCTGCATACATTTGGTGTTTATGCACTGCTTGGAATAGTCGTACAGGATAGGGCCCAGGCGCAGGGAAAAACGTTCAAACCGACGCGGGTCGTCCCGGAACATGTCCCGCAGGTGGATATGCTCCATGTCCTGCTGGGAATCGGCCAGAGATTTCCAAGCCTGGATGGATGTGGGTCTGGGCATAGAGTATCTCCTTGTCTTCAGTAGTCAGCCCCGCCTCTGGCGGCCTGTTATTGGTTATCGGTTATCTGTTATTTGCAAGAAGCCGCCAGTTTGATCACGAATGAAACGTAGAATCCGATTTGACGGTTTTACTTCACGCCAGCACGGTATTGATTTTTTACATAGGGGTCATAGAACAACTTGTAGGGGCGACTGGCAGTCGCCCTTTCGGGAATTATGGCATCACCGCAACCACAGTTTCATACTCGATCAACCCGGCAACACACTCATTCTCCGCCCTGCTTGAGCTTCCAGCCGTGCAGGAGACCATAAGACCCGGCCAGCATCATGTCCCCTCCCGGGGCGGGAAAGCTCACCGGATAACCGTGGAGCATGTCTCTTCTGGGCCCCAAGACAACCACGGAGTCAAATCCGACTCCCGGGGAAAACTCATGGACATACATACATCCATGCCCCTGATCGGCAAAGATCTCCTCATTGTCCAGCTCCCGGCGGACAAAACGGGTCAGCATCTCCCACAGCTTCTTTGCACCCAACAGTCCGGTATGGTGCTCCAAGACTCCGTAAATCACTTCCTGGAAGACCAAAAAGGCAATAGTGTGACTGTTTCCCGCATTGACGACCAGAACTCCCTGATCCTGACTTTGGGCTCTGATCTCCGGATCAAACAGGGCCCCGAGCACTGCCGCCGCTCCAGTGTCTGCCACCGGGCCGCCTCCGGTCATGGTCTGTATCGCTTGAAGCCTGGTCAATTCCGGTGGGACATGATCAAAAAGCAGGTCCTGAACCCGGCCCTGAGTCCGGCTCAAGAGATCCGTCCATAAGGAAAATCGGCCCAAGCGGTTGCTGGACTGGGGGTGAAAGCCGTGATCCTGGGCAGCGGCCAAGACCAGCTCCGGCATGTCCAGACCGGCTTGGGCCAGAAACCCGCGCCAAAAGCCGGGATCGAAGTCGGAGAGATAGACCGGACAATATCCGCGGGGACAGGATTTTTGAATCTGGACCCCTCTCTTCTCCAGCTTCTGCACATCGTCGGCCAGGGACAGGGCGGCCGCGGGATGGGCGGCCAGTAAGAGCCCCTGGTCCAGATGGGCCCATACCCGGCCCCCGAATCCACCGCCCATGACCTGTCCGTAGAGATAGACAGGCTGCTTGGAGGCAGTCAGATTCTGGATCTGCCGGGCCACCATCTGGGCCGGGGATGGAATCACGAACTTGGGGCAGTTCTGCAGGGGCTGATCAGATTGATAGTACAGCGCATCCTGAGTTCCGCTGCCGATATCTATGCACAGGATATTCATGGAGTTCTTTTAGCCTTTTGTGTATTGCGCGGTGATAAAATGGACGGCCCGCTTTGGGGGCCGTCCATTTTAGGCTGCCTCTGCAGTTTGTTCAAACACAAAGGCCAGCTGACCGTTTTGCTCATCGACAAGGATCTTTTGTCCGTCCATGATCTCGCCTCCGATCAGCTTCTTGGCCAAGGGGGTTTCCACATGCGTCTGCAGATAGCGGCGCAAAGGCCTGGCTCCGTAAACCGGATCATAGGCCTCCCGGGCGATGAAGTCCTTGGCAGCCTCGGACAGGCGGACCTGGATCTTACGTTCGGCCAGACGGCCCTCCAAGCGCTGCATAAGCAGGTCCACAACCTGTTTGATCTGCTCCACAAGCAAGGGAGTGAACATAACGATCTCGTCCACCCGGTTTAGGAACTCCGGACGAAATTCGGAGCGCAGGGTGGACAGGACCTGATTTCTGGCCTCGTCTTTGAGTTCGCCCTGTTCGGTAATCCCCTCCAGGAGGAACTGGGAGCCCAGATTCGAGGTCATAATAATGATGGTATTTTTAAAGTCCACCACCCGGCCATGACTGTCCGTGAGCCGACCGTCGTCCAGTATCTGGAGCAAGATGTTGAACACATCAGGGTGGGCCTTTTCGATCTCATCCAAAAGTATGACCGAATAGGGCTTTCTGCGCACTGTTTCCGTAAGCTGTCCGCCTTCTTCGTATCCGACATATCCCGGAGGGGCTCCGATCATCCGGGCCACAGTGTGTTTTTCCATGTACTCGGACATGTCCAGACGGATCATGTTCTCCTCGGAATCAAACAAGGACTCGGCCAACGTCTTGCACAGCTCTGTCTTGCCCACGCCGGTGGGACCGAGGAAGATAAAGGAGCCGATAGGCCGGTTGGGGTCCTTGAGCCCGGCCCGAGCCCGGAGCACAGCGTCGGCCACTGCCTCCACCGCTTCGTCCTGGCCCACAACCCGCTGATGCAGGACCTGAGGCAGACGCAAAAGCTTTTCCTTTTCCCCTTCCAGGAGCTTGGACAAAGGAATTCCGGTCCACTTGGAAATGATCTCAGCCACATCGTCGGGGCCAACCTCTTCTTTGAGCAGCTGCGGCTTTTCCCCTTCTTCCGGGGCTTCTTCCTTCTCTTTGATCTGCCGCTCCAGATCGGCCAGCTTGCCGTAGCGCAGCTCAGCTACCCGGTTCAGATCGTAGTTGCGTTCCGCTTCTTCTATTTCCAACCTGGTCTTTTCCAGCTCTTCTTTGAGCTGCTGCAGGCTTTTGATGGAGTTTTTCTCCTTTTCCCACTGGGCCATGAGCTGAGATTGGTTTTCCTTGGCTTCGGCCAATTCCTTTTCCAGATTCTCCAGGCGGTCCTTGGAGGCCTTATCCGTTTCCCGGCGCAGGGCCTCGCGTTCGATCTCCAGCTGCATGATCCTGCGGTTGATCTCGTCCAGCTCAGTGGGCAAAGAGTCTATTTCCGTTCTGATCATGGCCGCGGCTTCATCAACAAGGTCAATGGCTTTGTCCGGCAGATGCCGGTCCGTGATGTACCGATCAGACAGCGTAGCCGCGGTGACCAGGGCTGAATCGTTGATGCGCACGCCGTGATGGACCTCAAAGCGTTCCCTCAGGCCCCGCAAAATGGAGATGGAGTCCTCCAAAGTGGGCTCAGTGACTATGACCGGCTGGAAGCGGCGTTCCAAGGCCGGATCTTTTTCAATGTTTTTGCGGTACTCATCCAGGGTGGTGGCCCCGATGCAGTGCAGCTCACCTCTGGCCAACATGGGCTTGAGCAGGTTCCCGGCATCCATGGAACCCTCGGTCTTGCCCGCACCAACGATGGTGTGCATCTCGTCCACAAACATGATGACTCGCCCTTCAGACTCCTGGATGTCCTTGAGCACTGCCTTCAAACGTTCCTCAAACTCGCCGCGGTACTTGGCTCCGGCGATGAGCGAACCCATATCCAATGCGAATATGGTTTTGTCCTTGAGACCCTCGGGTACGTCCTGCTTGACGATGCGCTGGGCCAATCCCTCGGCTATGGCCGTCTTGCCCACGCCGGCCTCCCCGATGAGCACTGGATTGTTTTTGGTCCTGCGGCTGAGGATGCGGATCACCCGGCGGATCTCCCCATCCCGGCCAATGACCGGATCCAGCTTGCCTTTGCGGGCTTCTTCCACCAAGTCCCGGCCGTATTTCTTCAAGGCGTCGTAGGTCCCTTCTGGATTGGCCGAAGTCACCCGCTGATGGCCACGGACCTCGGTAAGCAAAGAGAGGATCTTGTCCTTATCTATCCGGAAGCTGCGGTTGACCTTGCCCACACTCGTGGATTGCGGCTCCTCAAGCAGGCTCAAAAACAGGTGTTCGACGCTGACGTATTCATCCTGCATCTTCGCGGCCAGGTCCTGAGCCTTGACCAAAAGGGCATTGAGGCGCTGGGTGACATACACTTGGCCGGGCTGGGCCCCCGGTCCGCTGACCTGGGGAATTTTCTTCACCTCGGCTATAAGAGCGTCTTTGTAGTTCTTAATATTCACACCGCCGCGCTGCAGGAGATCGCTGACCAGGCCCTCTTGTTCCACCAGGGACAGGGCCAAGTGCTCCACTTCCACCTGTTGGTTATTGTAGCGGGTGGCTATATTCTGCGCTTCAGAGAGCGCTTCTTGGGATTTTTGGGTGAATTTATTCATATCCATATATTTCCTCCTTTCTTGGGCCAAAGCGCCCCTAAAAAATTATTTTCCTCACGTTCGGGGTTGAAATCGGGACTCGGCTGCCAACTGCTCAAAGAGCTCCTTTTCTTTCTCACTGAGCTGCTTGGGCACTTTGATGGTGACCTGCACCAGCTGGTCGCCTTTTTTACCTCCTCGTCCCAAGCCCTTGCCCCGCAGGCGCAGCTTCTGTCCTCCGCTGGTCCCTGCAGGGATTTTCATGTCTACACTGCCCTCCAAGGTGGGTACGGACACCGTGGTGCCCAAAGCTGCCTCCCAGGGGGCAACAGGCAGCTCGTAGATAATATTGTGTCCATCCACCCGGAACTGAGAATGGGGCAAGAGCTTGACCTTCAAAAACAGATCCCCGGAAGCTCCACCACCACGGCCCGGACTGCCCTGGCCGCTGAGGCGTATTTTGGATCCGTCCACCACTCCGGGAGGAATATTGACATCCAGAGTCCTGTTGTGCACTTGCGGCCGCCCGTTCTGATCCACAGCCTGTTCCTGCAAGGTAATCTTCTTGTGTCCTCCCCTATAGGCTTCCTCAAGGGAAAGCTCTAGGGTGGACTCTGCATTCTGCCCTTTTCCGCCAAAATCGCGCTGTGAAAATCCGGGTCCGGCGAAAGGCCCTCCGGCCCCGCCAAATCCCCCTTGAGTGCGTTGAAACCTTCGTCCGCTTCCTCCGGCTTCACCGAACAGATCACCGAATATAGTCTCGAAAAAATCGCTGAAGCCGCTTCCGAATTGCGCACCGCCTCCCTGTCCGCCGAAGGTAAAGCGGACATTTTCATATCCGGGCGGAGGCTCAAAGTTCTGTCCATGTTCCCAATCCGCGCCCAGTTGGTCGTAGCGCTGACGTTTATCCGGATCCTTGAGCACCTCATAGGCTTCATTGACTTCCTTGAACTTCTTTTCCGCCTCTTGATCGTTGGCATTGAGATCCGGATGATATTTTCTGGCCAGCTTTTTGAACGCCTTGGAGATTTCTTCCTGGGAAGCATCCCTGGATACCCCCAGGGTTTCGTAGTAATCTTTGTAGGCCACACTCATATCAGATCCCCTTTTTACAAATAGTCTTCACCGCAGGCAGATATCGTTTATTCTTCATCGATTCACAAGAGCCTGTATCCAGCTCAGGCATCCGCCTGAAAACGTTTTGTTTGCATTTCTAAGCACATTGTAAAATTTAATACCCAGCGCCCAAGAGTCAAGAAGGAGAAACAGATGAGATGACTCTATATTCATTCTTGACAGATTCGTATGGCTCAGGGTAGAAAATTTACTTTCAAACGTACCGGACATCCACCACCCATGTGGATGGTTGGTCCTTTGGAAGTCGGCGTACCCAAATGCAGACTTTTATCTGCTGACATATGGCAAACTTACTCGGCCAATGGAGGACAGTCATGGCTCAAACCAGCATTTTCGACCAAGCAGTTCGCACCGAACAAGGTCTCCAGCTCAACGGCCTTATATTGCATCCCGTGGTGGAGCAATGCGAAGGCTGCGAGCGTATTCACACCGTGGCAGGAGAGCGCTATTGCTCCAGCTATCCGCAACCGGCGGCCAAATGGAGACACGGAGCATGCAACTTCGCCACCCATGTCAAAGCGGACATGGACAAGGAAGGGAAAGTCAAGGTCAACCCCCTCAAGGCCTCCAAGCGGGCGGCCCGAGGACGCTAAGCGAGTCTTAATGAGTTCTGCCCCATACAGCGGCAGTTTCTCATGGTGTCGTTCATTTTAAATTTGACCCACTATGCAACGACACGGAAATTCGAATATCGAAACAGGAAACAAACTCGAAGAAAACCAAAATCTAATAGCACCGATTGCCAAAAAATGAGGCAACGTTTTTGAGAGGCAGTTCTAGAATCCTTTGGTTTCAGCCCCGCCTCTGGCGGCCTGTTGTTCGTTATGAGTTATTTGTTCTTCGTAAGCCGCCAGAGGCGGGGCTCGTATGAAACTAGATACCACTTCGTCCGTCATTCCCGCGCAAGGCGGGAATCAAGAGCAGATAGAAGGGCTTTCCCCTAGATTGCCCGGAGAGCCTCATCCCGGTGTGTTCGAAGGATCCGGGCCGGGCAATGACGAAGGGACCGAAACCGGACCTTTGTGCGTTTCATACCTGATCAATCCGGCAAATTTCCCCTTTTTTGCCCCCTTTGGGGCAAAAAATATTTCAGATTTGCCGGAGGCAAAGCTGAAACCTGACCCTAAAGACCCATTGCCAACCATACCCTTTTATGCATCCTGAACCCTTCTCATACCTAGACCAGGAACAGGATACCGTCATCCATCTGCAACAGGAGCTGGTGTCCAGGCCAGCCCTGGGTCCGGAGAATGGAGGACAAGGGGAACAGGCCAAGGCCGAATACTTGGCTTCCTGCCTGCATGAGATCGGGCTGACCGACATCCGCAATCTGTCCGCCCCGGACCCAAGAGTATCCAGCGGTCAACGCCCCAATCTCATGGCCCTTGTACCCGGCCAAGATCCTTCGTCCACGCTGTGGATCGTTTCCCATATGGACGTCGTCCCCCCGGGGGACAGCTCACTGTGGAACACGGACCCCTATGTCCTGCACCGGGATGGGGACTGCATCTACGGCCGGGGAGTAGAAGACAACCACCACGGATTAGTGGCCTCCCTGCTGGCAGCCAAGTCCCTCGTCCACACCGAGTCTGTTCCAGCCAATAACCTGGGCCTCTTGCTGGTAGCAGACGAAGAAACCGGCAACTCCTATGGCTTGGAGCATGTCTTCAACCATAACAACCATATCTTTCAGAAGGGGGATCGGTTTTTGGTCCCTGACTTCGGTCAGCCTGACGCCTCCATGATTGAAGTTGCCGAAAAGGGCCTGATGTGGTTTCAAATCACCGTCTTTGGCAAGCAATGCCATGCTTCCACCCCCCAGGAAGGCAAAAATTCCCTGCTGGCCGCAGCCCAATGCATACTGAGCCTGCGCGAGCTATACGCTGTTTTCAACGCAGAAAACAAGCTGTTCAATCCGCAGCACTCCACATTTGAATCCACCAAAATCGAAGCCAATGTGCCCAATGTGAACACTATTCCCGGCCGGGACGTTTTTTACCTAGACTGCCGCGTCCTCCCCGAGTATCCTCTTTCGGATGTTCTGGCTGGAGTTCAAAAAATCGTGCGCAACGTATCCCAAGACACAGGACAGCGTATCGAGGTGGAAATCGTCCACCAACAGCAGGCCTCGCACACTTCTGCGCAGTGCGCCCTTGTTCACAGCTTGCAAAAAGCAATAGCCGATGTATGCGCTGTCCAAGCCCAACCTTACGGCATCGGCGGAGGCACAGTGGCCGCCTATGCGCGCCACCAGGGATTTCCGGCCGCAGTTTGGGCCACATTGCCCGGTAATGCCCATCAGCCCAATGAGCAGACCTCCATTGCCGGCATAATACAAGACGCCAAGGTCATGGCTCGGCTGGCCCTTGATCCGGCCTAAGCCTGCCAGGGAGACTGCTTTTTGATTATGAAACCGCTTTTTATACCTAAGTACACGCAGTCATAAATACAGTGACATTACAAAGCCGACAGCAGGTTCACTATTGGGATCTGAAGCGACGCTGAAAAATCCGAAATCCGAAGCACGAAGTACGAAACAAGCACGCATGACCAAAATTCAAAACAGAACGGAATTCCACCCCAATTGAACTGAATCAGCAGAGGGTTTTCTCTATGTTTCAATCATTTGGTCATTTGAATTTCGAATTTGTTTCGAATTTCGAATTTCGTATTTCGTATGTACAAATGTTATGATTCGACTGGACTGATAGAGAATACGTTACCGAACTTACGAATCGGAGCACTAAGGAGGGTCATAGTGGACGAATCTTCTGAAGGGGGGTTATGGACCTCGATCCGCAACTTCTTCAGTGGCAAAAGCGAAAGCCCTATTGAAAACGTCATCACCGAAGCCAGGCTGGACAACGAGCTCAGTGCCGACACTGCCGGCATGCTCCTGAATATCCTCAGGCTGGGCAACTATCAGGTTCGGGAGATCATGGTCCCTCGAACCGATATTGACTGTGTGGAAGAAAATGCATCCCTGGCCGAGGTGGCCCAAGTGATCATAGATAGTGGTCATTCCCGGATACCGGTGTACAGGGGCAACAAAGACCACATTGCAGGCATCATCCACGCCAAGGATCTTTTGCCCAGCCTGCTCCATCCCGAGACTGCGGATCGCAGTCTGGAAGAGCTCATGCGTTCTCCTTTCTTTATCCCAGAGACCAAAAACGCCAAGCACATGCTCTTGGAGTTTCAAAACAAGAAGGTTCACCTGGCCATCGCCATAGACGAGTACGGGGGGACATCCGGGCTGATCACTCTGGAGGATGTTTTAGAAGAAATCGTAGGCGAGATCGAGGACGAATACGACAGCCCCAAACCTGAAGACATCCAGATCCTGGAGGATGAAAGTTGCCTGGTGTCCGGCCGGACGTCCCTGGAGGATCTCAACTCCGAGTTGGGTATCAACCTGGAGTCGGACTACGTGGAGACCGTCAGCGGCTACCTCACCGAACGTATAGGCCGCGTGCCGCAAACCGGGGAACAGTTTTCTTTTGGTGATTACTCCTTCCAAGTTCAGGAAGCAGACATCAAGCAGGTACAGTGGGTCCTCATCCATCCCGGACCTCAGACCGCCGATGGGCATGACTGATCGCTTCCATTGGGCAGTCATTCTCTGTGTGGCCGGTACATGGCTGGGATTCGCCAACCCCGTCCTGCACCTGCCGCCCTTGGTTCTGACCCTGCCCATCACCCTGGGTTGGCTGGCCTTGCAGGCCAGGTCCCTGAAGCAGGCCTTCATCCTGGGATGGACGGCCAGCTCTGCAGCCTATGCCGCCTGTCTGTACTGGGTGAGCATCCCGGTGCACGTATACGGCTCCCTGCCCTGGGCTGCAGCCTTGCCCTGCCCTGTCCTTCTGGGCCTGTATCTCGGCCTGTACGCAGGCCTTTTCTGCTTGGTGCTCTCCTGGGGTGCTTCCAGGCTGCACTGGGCCTTGCTTTGCTTTTTAGCCTGGACTCTGTGGACAGTTCTGGAATATACCCGGGAAGTTCTGTTCACTGGTTTTCCTTGGCTGGGCCTGGCCCAGGCTTTGGCTCCCTGGCCGGTGAGCCTGCAAGGGGCCTTTTGGCTGGGCGCGCACGGTGTGTCCGGTTTCCTGGCTGCCCTTGGTCTGTGCATCGTCCTTGGCTTTACCCGTCAATGGGCCTGGATCGCAGCCGGGATCGCAGTCTGCGGCCTGGCCGGCTTCGGATATTGGCACCTGCAGCACCCGATCCCCGGTCGGTGGATTTCTCTTCCAACGGCTTTGATCCAGGGCAATATTGAGCAGAGATTGAAGTGGGACCCGGAATACCAGAAACAAACTTTGCAGCGTTACCTGGACATGAGCCGCCGGGCCCACCAGGAACACCAAGCGCAGTTCTTGATCTGGCCGGAAACAGCCATGCCCTTTTACCTGCAGGAAGATTCGGAGCTGACCTCCAGGGTGCAAGAGTTTTCCCGCAAACATGAGATTGCGGTTCTGACCGGAGCCCCTGGATACAGTCTGTCTTCAAGCCGGGAGGTCGTCTACCACAATCAGGCCTTTTTCATCGACCCTTCGGGCACAGTCCAGGGCATGTACGGCAAACAACACTTGGTCCCCTTTGGAGAATATGTGCCTTTCGGCCGATACATCCCATGGGTAGACAAGCTGGTGCAAGGTGTGGGCGATTTTCGGGCCGGGACACACAGCTCCCCTTTGACCCACCGAGGTCTTGCCATGGGAATGCTTATTTGCTATGAGGTAATATTTCCAGGCCTTGTGCATGAACGAGTGGCCGACGGGGCCAACATCCTGGTCAATATCAGCAACGATGCCTGGTTCGGACGCTCTTCCGGGGCTTGGCAGCACTTGAACCAGGCTGTCCTCCGGGCTGTCGAGGAGGGGCGCTATCTGCTTCGGGCTACCAACACCGGGATTTCCGCCCTTATCGACGCCCGAGGTCGCATCCTGGTCCAAAGCGATTGGATGCAGCCGGACATGATCAAGACACACAGGCTCCGGGCTGTACAAGAAATGACCTTCTACTCCAGGCACTTTCATCTCCTTCCCGGTGGCTTTCTCATCCTTTTGGCCTGCCTTCTCGGTGTGGCCCACTGGAGAGATAAGGCCGCATAGGAGCCGCCATAAGGCCGCTTTTCTACAACCACAACCATATTCCCAAAGCACATACTATTGCCATGAACGAAAAAATTATTCAGTTATCAGATGTCAAACGCGCTTCGACCCAGGCCATCCAGCACTTCCAGACCCTGTGGAGGCGCCTTTGACCTCGAACAAAGCAAACAGCGGCATGCGGAAATCGAGGCGGCCCTCAGCCAACCCAATGCCTGGGATGATCCGGACAAGCTCACCCCTTTGCTGAAGGAGAAGAGCATCCTGGAAGAATGGATCCAGGAACTAGAGCATCTGGAGAGCAGCAAGATTGGCCTGGAAGAGTGGATGGAGCTGGCCGAGGAGGAACAGAGCCAGGAGGCCATGGAGGCACTCAACGAACAATGCAAGGTCTTAAACAAGCAACTGAAAAGGATTGAACTCAAAGCTCTGCTTGCAGATTCTGAAGACAAAAACAACGCCATATTGGAAATTCATCCCGGAGCCGGAGGAACAGAGGCCCAGGACTGGGCGGAGATGCTCTTGCGCATGTACAAGCGGTGGGCTGAGGAAAGCAACTTTCAGCTGGAGCTCTTGGACTATTTGCCCGGAGATGAAGCCGGTCTGAAAAGCGTCACCCTGTATGTGGAAGGAAACTACGCCTATGGACTGCTCAAGGGCGAAAAGGGCATTCACCGTTTGATCCGCATTTCTCCTTTCGACACCTCCGGGAGAAGGCATACCTCCTTTGCCTCAGTTGATGTCTACCCGGATGTGAGCCAGGACATCGAGATCGAGGTCAAGGATGAGGACATCCGCATCGACGTCTTTCGCTCCAGCGGACCCGGCGGACAATCAGTGAACAAAACCAGCTCAGCCGTGCGCATCACTCATTTTCCATCCGGGATCGTGGCCCAATGCCAAAACGAAAAGTCTCAATTCCGAAACCGAGAATCGGCCTATAAGATCCTCAAAGCCAGGCTCTATGAACAGGAACTGCAAAAACAGCAGGAAGACAAGCAACTCAAATATTCGTCCAAAAACGCCATTGCCTGGGGAAGCCAGATCCGGACCTACACCCTGCAGCCCTACCGCTTGGTAAAGGATCATCGAACCAATACCGAAGACGGAAACGTGGAACGGATCTTAGACGGCGGACTTGATGATTTCATGCGCAATTATCTGCTCAGCCTGCACGGCCAAAAATGGTCTGAGGAAAACCAAGTCTCCTAGGTTGCCCTTTTCTGGGGCTCTGTCTTGACTTTTTTCCCGAATTGTATGATATAATGAAGGAGTTCAAAAAGATATATGTGCTCTATCTGATTCGGCAACCCAAGGAGTATTTATGAACAAGAGCCAACTGATCAAGACTCTGTCCGACCGGCAAGAAATTTCTTTGGATGAAGCCTCGGTGATCGTGAACACCTTTTTCGACAGCATCAAAGACTCCCTTCAACGCGGCGACCGGGTGGAAATCCGGGGGTTTGGAAGCTTTAAAATCAAAGAATACGAAGGATATCAGGGACGTAATCCGAGCACCGGGGAAATGGTCCAGGTCCAGCCCAAAAGGCTTCCTTTCTTCAGGGTGGGCAAAGATCTCAAGGAATATTTGAATCAATGATCCGTCTCTTTTTTATTGCCAGCTTCTGTGGTCTGCTTGCAGTGGCCTGGGCCCCGGTTCAGGCTTCACCGCTCAACATTGTGTATTCAGCCAATACCTTTGGAGCCTATTTTCCCTGCCCTTCCTGAGGGGGTCGCACCTTGGGTGGGTTGGCCCGGCGGGCCTCCGTATTGCAGAAGTGGCAGGAAAAGCACAATGCCGTGGCCGTTGCCGGTGGGTATGAGTTGAGTCGACCGGAACACCAAGCCCTGCAGACCGCCCTGCGGATCTTTCCGGATGCCTTTGGAAAGCTGGGATACGATATCGGCGCCTTGAGCAGGGCGGAGGCCCAGCAACTCCACGCAGCCTACCCGGAAGGCAATGTACTTCCCTCGGGGTGGATGACTTTTTCCTCTCAACCACAAACTGCTGTTTTCACGCATCAGGGATTGCGGCTGGGATTTATTCTCTTGCCTGAGACCGAGGCGTCCCCATCTGGGACCGACCATCCCGACCAGAGCATTGAATTCACGGAGATAAGCAATTCCTTGCAAAACCTGAAGGAAACCTGCGATTTGACTATCGGGCTCAGCCCGTGGGGCTGGAAACAAGAAAAACACTTCCTGGCCTCAAAGGCCTCCAGGCCGGATATTCTTCTGGGAAGCGGCCCGGGAGCCGCTGTACAAGGCAAATTGTCTGCTGATGGGCGGACCTTATGGATACGCCCCTATTCCCGGGGCAGAGCACTCAGTGTGCTCACAATTTACGATCCCCAAGAAAAGGGATGGAAAGACGGGTGGAAGATCAACACCAACGTCCGCCACCAATTTCAGGTCCTGGACCAAAAAGTCCCTACAGACCCGCACATGGAAAACCAACTCAACTCTGTTTTAAGGTAACTTGCTTTATGGGCTCCCCAGCAGCTGAACTGACTATTTACAAAATGCAGGGCAGTGGCAACGACTTTGTTTTCATAGACAACAATCAACTCCGGCTTCCTGAATCCCAAATGCCAAAATGGGCTCGCCGGATCTGCCGCCGAGCCTTTGGGGTTGGGGCGGACGGCCTTATTTTCCTTGAGAATGCTCCAAAGACAGAAGAAGTCCATTACAAATGGCACTTTTACAATGCCGATGGTACCAGGGCGGAGATGTGCGGGAACGGATCCAGATGCGCTTCCAGGCTGGCCCACCGCTTGGGAATGGCTCCGGCCCGACATGTCCTGGGAACAGACGCTGGGCCTGTGCGGGCCGAGGTGGACGAACCCAACCGGAAAGTCCAGGTCCAATTGACCGCTCCGCACAGCTTCACTCCGAACATTGAACTCTCTCTGCATTCCGGACGGGTCATAACCGTGCATTTGGTGAACACCGGCGTGCCCCATGTGGTCTATTTTTCGGACTCAGCTGACAGTGAAGACATTCAGGATATTGGGCCGGCTGTGCGCTTTCATGAGCAGTTCGCACCCGCCGGAGCCAATGTAAATCTCGTCCAGGTCCTGGATGCAGACACGCTGTATGTGCGCACCTATGAACGTGGAGTTGAAGACGAGACCTATGCCTGCGGGACCGGGGCTGCGGCCGCGGCTTTTGTGGCTGCCAAACTGGGACTGTGCGGCAATCCGGTCCGAATTCGAACCTCCGGAGGCGAAGAGTTGGGAATATCCCTTCCTGGAGAAGATATTTATTTGCAGGGGCAAGCCGTTCTCGTGTATACCGCCCAGCTGGACCTGGAAGCTGTGGGCCTGGAACCGAAGTAAAGATTACGCATACAAAGGAGGACAGCATGGAAATCCACGGAGCTCTGACCGCATTGGTCACCCCATTTCATAAAGAGCAAATCGACGAGGAAAACTATCGAGCCCATATCGAAGATCAAATAGTCAGAGGAATCAATGGGCTGGTTCCTTGTGGTACCACCGGCGAATCAGCCACCATGACCCATGCCGAACATAAGCAGGCCATTCAGATATGCGTCGACCAGGCCAAGGGACGGGTGCCGATTTTGGCCGGAGCCGGATCGAACAATACTCGGGAGGCCATAGAGCTGACCACCTTTGCCAAGCAAGCTGGTGCAGACGGGACTCTGCATATTACCCCCTATTACAACAAGCCCACTCAAGCAGGTGTCGTGGCTCATTTTCAGGCTATTGCCCGGGAAGTGCCCATGCCCATGGTGGTTTATAACGTTCCGGGACGGACGGGACTCAACGTCTTGCCCCAGACTCTGGCCCAGATCAAGAAAAGGGTCCCGGAAGTTATCGGGGTCAAGGAAGCCAGCGGAAACATCAACCAGATATCTGAAGTGATAGAGCAGTGCGGATCGAACTTCTCAGTCCTGGCCGGAGACGACTTTGTGGTTCTTCCCTTATTGTCCCTGGGCGGCAAAGGGGTGATCTCCGTGCTCAGCAATCTCCTTCCGGACAAGATGTCCGAGCTGTGCGCAGCCTATGCAGACCATGACCTGGAAAAGGCCAAAAGCCTCCATTATGAACTTGCCCCGCTGAGCAGGGCCATGTTTTTAGAGACCAATCCCATTCCGGTAAAAACCTCTTTGTCCCTTATGGGCCGCATGGAGCTCAGTCTGCGGCTGCCCTTGGTCCCCATGCATCCGGACAATGAAGTCAAACTCAAGGAAATATTGTCCCAGGCCGGACTTTTGTGAGGCGGTGTAAGCCGGCTGGCAATCACGAGTATAAGGAAAATTGAGTATGCAAAGTGCTGCTATCGACATTCGATAACCTGGGCACATTACTGCCGAACAATTGCCAGAAGAAGCAACGAGGGATGATGGTATTCACTGTTTCTCAGATTCCATACGGTCGCGTTCTTTCATCTGCAAAACGACCGTATCCTTCCCGTCCAGCTCTGTGACCAGCACGTCCACCTGCTCCTCTAAGGCTGTATTTACTCTTTTCCCGGTATAATCGGCGTGTATGGGCAGCTCCCGGTGTCCTCTGTCTATGAGGACCAAAAGCTCCACTCGACGCGGGCGCCCGAAGTCCAGTATGGCCTCCAGGGCAGCCCGTATGGTGCGGCCGGTGAACAGGACATCGTCCACCAGAACGATCTCCTTGTCCTCCATGGGAAAGAAGATTTCCGTGCTGTTGATCGCCGGCTGACTGCGCAAGGTCGTCCAATCGTCGCGGTAGAGATTGATGTCCAGCTTACCCAAGGGCAGGTCCAGGTCCAAACGATGATCCAAAAGGGTCTTCAGCCGAGAGGCCAAATAGACGCCGCGACGTTGGATGCCCACCAAGGCCAGATTGCGGGACTGGGCATGCCGCTCTACGATTTCTGAAGCCAGGCGTTCCAGGCTGAGTCCCATCTGGGACTGATCCAGGATTTCAATGGGTGTATACATGGTGCGCCCTCTCTCACAAGGAGAAGAATTGTGTTCTGGCCAGCATGGACCAAAAAAAACATTAACCATCCAAGAATTCGGAAAATATGATACGTTTGTTCCCGAGGTCAAGCTTGGGTCCGACACCAGCACGGTAATTTTGTTCTCAGGTGTAAGTTTCCAGGAGTGTTCAGGTTTCAGTGTTCAGCGCCGCCGCTGGCCGCAGCCGCCCAGTTTGATCAAGAAAGAAACAGAGTATGAAAAGGGCTG
>JBNJII010000052.1:0-19384 GCA_051749205.1 Thermodesulfobacteriota bacterium
ACGGACTATCGGCAGTGTCTGTGTGGCCAGGGATCTGAGCCAGATAAAAAAGACTCAGGCCGCCCTGCAAAAGAGCAAAGAAGAGGCCGAGGCGGCCAATAGAGCCAAAAGCGAGTTTTTGGCCAATATGTCCCATGAAATACGGACCCCGATGAACGCCATTTTGGGCTTTAGCGAGGCTTTGCTGCACAAAGTCCAGGATGCCCAGAACAAGCGGTACTTGCAGACCATTCTGTCCAGCGGGCAGACCTTGTTGACATTGATCGACGATATCCTGGATCTGTCCAAAATCGAGGCCGGAAAACTGGATATCAGGCCCGAGCCCCTGGATTTGCGCAGTCTGGTCCAGGATGTGGAGGCCATGTTTTTGCCCTCTTTCGACGACAAAGGGGTGGACCTGATTACTGAGATTGATCCCAAGTTGCCGGCGGACCTGGTTTTGGATCAGGTGCGCATTCGCCAGATCCTTATCAATCTGGTGGGCAATGCTTTGAAGTTTACAGCCAAGGGGTTTGTCCGTTTACAGGTCAGCGGCTCTTTGAGTGCGAGCCCGTCCGGGGGGACGGATGTGTCTTTTGTGGTTGAGGATACCGGCATTGGTATTCCCCAAGACCAGCATGAGGTCATTTTTGAAAACTTCAGGCAGCGCAATTCTCAGTCCACCAGGGAATATGGAGGAAGCGGGCTGGGGTTGGCCATCACCAAAAAGCTGACCACTATGATGGGCGGTCAAATCTCTTTGCTCAGCGAGGTGAACAAAGGAAGCCTGTTCCGGATCCATTTGCCGGCTGTCCCCAAGGGGGCTTTGACCGGGCGTCAAAGTCGTCCGGGGAAAAAGCTTACCTCCTTTGGACCGGCCAAGATCCTGGTGGTGGATGAAGGATCGGCGAACGCCGAACTGTTCAGCGGTTTCCTGGAAGCCAGCCCGCTTCGGGTTTTTGGGGCCCAGAGCGCCAATGAGGCTTTGGAGATATGCGAACGGGAACGTCCGCATATGGTGTTCATGGATATGCAGCTGCCCGATCTCAGCGGTTTGCACACCGCGGATTTGTTGAAAAAATCCATACCGGGCTTGCCGGTGGTGGCCTTTACGGCCAGCATCCAGCAAGAAGATCAGGATATGGTAGCCGACCACTTCGACGACTTTTTGTCCAAGCCGCTGACCCAGAATAAGATTGTGTCCATATGCTCCCTGTTCTTATCTTCTCAGTCAAGACAAGCCGGGGCTCAGGCCTGCCCAGGACAGAATGCGGGCCTGGAAGGCCCAAGGCCGATACAGCTCACCCGGGCCCTGGAGTCCTTGGACGGTCAGACCCGGGAGAGATTGCGCACCGAGTTCGCTTCCCGCTGCAAGGAGTTGGATCAAGCCCTGATTGTGGACGATGTTTTGCAGCTGGCCCTGGACCTGGGTCAGGCTGTGTCTTGCAACGCTTGGGAAGATGATCTTCAGTCCTGGGCCCAAGAGTTGCATAATCGGGCTCAGGCCTTTGATGTCCCCGGCATGCGGGCCATGCTTCGGGATTTTGTGCAAACTGCCGACATGTAGACAGCCGCAGAGGCGAGATTGTATATGTCACAAGCCTTTAGGAAGATCCATGCCTGTGGAGACACGTGACACCTCCCCTCTTATCCTCATCGTGGACGACAGCGTCACCAATCTCCAGGTGTTGGGCAGTATGCTGCGGGAGAGCAATTACCGGACGGCAGTCGCTGAAAACGGGGAGGCGGCCCTGGATTTTGTGACCAAGCATCGGCCCCAGCTCATCCTGCTGGATATAGCCATGCCCGGCTTGGATGGTTTTGAGGTCTGCACCAGGCTCAAACAAAACCCTGACTATGCTTTTATTCCTGTGATCTTTCTCAGTGTGCGCACAGAGACTTCGGAAAAGGTTCGGGCCTTCAAAAGCGGCGGGGTGGACTACATTACAAAGCCTTTCCAGCGCGAAGAGGTGGTGGCCAGGATAGAGGCCCATTTGCAGCTGCAAAAAACGAAGCAGATGCTGCAAGCGACCAATGAGGCCCTGGAACAACGGGTTAAGGAACGTACCTCCGAGCTCATGTCCACTAATGCCAAGCTGGAGGAAGCCAATATCGCCTTGCGGGTTTTGCTGGAGCAAAAGGATGAAAGCCGGGGGATTATGCAGGAGACCATGGTTTCCAATCTCAAGCAGACGGTCCTGCCGTTGCTCGCCCAGTTGGAAGGAGAGGGACTGACCAGCCGCCAAGCCACCTGGATGGACATGATCCGGGCCAGCATAGAGCATATCCTCTCCCCTGCCCAGAGGAGCCTGGCCCAGCAGTATGGCTTTACCTCCACGGAGTCCCAGTTGGCCGAGCTCATCAAGCAAGGGCTGAGCACCAAAGAAATGGCCTCCATGCTCAAGCTCTCCAAACGGACCATCGATACCCATAGGCACAACATGCGCAAAAAGCTCGGTCTTTCCAACACGTCCCGCAATCTCCGCTCCTGCCTTCTGGATCTGGAAACCAATTCTTCTTAGGGCGGGCTTGCCCCCAGGCGCTGCCCTTCTTTGCCGGTTTCATCCTGGATCAAACTGGGTGTCTGCGACCAACGGGGCTGTACAATGAACCTCAGGGCTCTGCGCACCTAGCGGCATCGTCGGAGTTGGGTGCAAAAGCACTTAATGCGTACGCATACTACGTATTTTGTCCACAGTTTTCCCGCATTGTGTCTTATCTGGCTTATTTATAGATTCATCCGGACAAGATGGAAAGTCTGTAGCAGTATTGCTGCTTTGGGCATCGACAAATTCGCTTTTGAGGCCATTGAGGGGCTCTGCAACCGTGGGGAGGTGATACGAAAAAAGGACAGTGTCCACGTTTTGTATATTGACACCCGGTGTCGTCCGGTTCAGTGCACGCTTGCCCAGGGATCGAACCTGTGGTGAGGAGGTGGTGGTGACACATTCTTTTGTAAGGAGTAAACGCGCATGATTTTGACCGAAAAAACCTTGGCCCGGAAGATTCTGGTAGGGGTCAGCGGCATTTTTCTCCTCCTGTTCATCATTGGCCATATGCTGGGCAATACGACCATCTTTTTCGGGCAGTCCAGCCTGAACAGCTATGCCCATCATATCCATTCCCTGGGGCCGGTCCTGTGGCTGGAGCGGCTGGTCATGCTGGCCCTGGCCGCAATTCACATTTTCTTCGGGATCTCCCTGACCCTGGAGAACCGGCAGTCCAGGTCCACTGAGTATGTCCGACGAACCTATCAACGCAGCACCATTTTTTCCCGAACCATGATCTACAGCGGATTGGTCATCCTGGCCTTCCTCCTCTATCATCTCTTCCACTTTACCTTTCGGCTCACGCATCCCGAGATTTCCCATCTCATGGACAGCGCCGGTCGCCATGACGTGTACACCATGGTTGTGGGCAGTCTGCAGAGCTTTTTTGTCGTATTGGTCTATGTCATAGGCCTGGGGGCCCTGTTTCTGCACTTAAGTCACGGCATCCAAAGCCTGTTTCAGACCATGGGCTGGAATACCGACCGTACTTTGCCGGCCATAGTCCGAGGCGGCCGGGTTGCTGCGGTGGTTATCGGGCTCGGCTTTTTGGCTGTGCCGCTGGCGATCTTTTTCAGATTCTTGAATATTTAGGGGGTCAATCGTGATACTTGACGGCAAATGTCCAAGCGGTCCGCTCAAGGACAAATGGGACAACCATCGGCAGGCCATGAAATTGGTCAATCCGTCCAACAAGCGCAAATACACTGTATTGGTGGTGGGCAGCGGCCTGGCCGGGGCCTCGGCAGCAGCCAGTCTCGGCGAGCTGGGCTACAATGTGGAGGTCTTCTGCTATCAGGACAGCACGCGCCGGGCCCATTCCATCGCCGCCCAGGGTGGAATCAACGCGCCCAAGAACTACCCCAACGACGGAGACAGTATATTCCGGCTGTTCTACGATACGGTCAAGGGCGGAGACTTTCGGTCCCGGGAGGCCAATGTCTACCGACTGGCCACGGTGAGTTCCCAGATAATCGATCAGTGCGTGGCCCAGGGAGTGCCCTTTGCCCGCGACTACGGTGGATATCTGGTCAACCGTTCCTTCGGCGGGGCCCAGGTGTCGCGTACATTCTATGCCCGGGGCCAGACCGGACAGCAGCTTTTGCTCGGTGCCTATCAGGCCCTTTCTCGGCAAGTGAAAGCCGGGACTGTGCGCATCCATCCCAAGACCGAAATGCTGGATGTGGTCATGGTCGACGGTGAAGCCAAGGGGATAACGGTGCGGGACCTGGTCAGCGGAGACATTGATTCCTATGCCGGCGACGCAGTGGTTCTGGCCACCGGGGGCTATGCCAATGTCTTCTACCTGTCCACCAACGCCATGGGCTGCAATGTGACCGCAGCTTTTCGGGCCCACAAGCGGGGAGCCTTTTTCGCCAATCCCTGCTATACCCAGATCCATCCCACCTGCATCCCGGTTACCGGGACCCATCAGTCCAAGCTGACCTTGATGTCCGAATCCCTGCGCAATGACGGTCGGATCTGGGTACCCAAAGAGAAGGGCGACAACCGGCCCCCTCAGGAGATTCCGGAATCAGAACGCGATTACTATCTGGAGCGCAAGTACCCCAGCTTCGGCAATCTGGCTCCCCGGGACATCGCCTCCAGAGCGGCCAAGGAAGTCTGCGACGAGGGCCGAGGTGTGGGGCCCACCGGCTTTGGGGTGTACCTGGATTTCTCCGACGCCATCAAGCGTCTGGGCCGACAGACCATTGAAGAACGCTACGGCAACCTGTTCGAGATGTATGAGCTGATCACTGCGGAGAACGCCTACGAACAGCCCATGCGCATCTATCCCGCCCCGCACTATACCATGGGCGGGTTGTGGGTGGACTACAATCTGGAAAGCAATGTGCCCGGCCTTTTTGTGATCGGCGAGGCCAACTTTTCGGATCACGGGGCCAATCGTCTGGGGGCCAGCGCCTTGATGCAGGGCCTTGCCGACGGCTACTTCGTTTTGCCTTACACCATTGCCAACTATTTGGCCCAAACCACTCCGGGCAAAGTGGGCTCCGACCATGAGGCCTTCAAGGACTCCTCCCAGGAGGTGCACAACAGGATCCAAACCCTCCTCTCAATCCAGGGCACAAAGACGGTCAACGAGTTCCACCGGGAATTGGGATCCATTATGTGGGAAAATTGCGGGATGGCCCGAAGCGAAGAGAGCCTGAAAAAGGCCCTGCAGAGCATCCCGGCCCTGCGGGAGGAATTCTGGAAAAACGTGGCCGTTCCCGGAAAAGGGGCAGATCTGAACCAGGAGCTGGAAAAGGCCTTGCGGGTAGCCGACTTTCTGGAATTCGGCGAACTCATGGCCCACGACGCCTTGAACCGCAACGAGTCCTGCGGCGGGCACTTCCGTACGGAGTACCAGACCGAGGATCACGAAGCCAAGCGTGACGATGAGGACTATGCCTATGTTGCGGCTTGGGAATTTACAGGCGTGGGGCAAAAGCCGGAGCTGCACAAAGAGCCTCTGCACTTTGAAAATGTTGAACTGGCCGTAAGGAGCTATAAGTAATGAACCTTACACTCTATGTATGGCGGCAAAGCGGCCCTGGGGACAAGGGCAGGATGGAGCGCATTGAGGCCACGGATGTGAGCCCGGATATGTCCTTTTTGGAGATGCTCGATGAGGTAAATGAAAAGCTCATCCGGGAAGGCAAAGAGCCCATTGCCTTTGATCACGACTGCCGAGAGGGAATCTGCGGGACCTGCGGGCTGGTGATCAACGGCATACCCCACGGGCCAGGAGAGCGCAGCACCACCTGCCAGCTGCATATGCGGCATTTTCACGACGGTGAAGTGGTCTATATCGAGCCGTGGAGGGCCAAGGCCTTTCCTTCGGTCAAGGATTTGGTAGTTGATCGTACAGCCCTGGATCAGATCGTCGAGGCCGGGGGCTATGTGTCTGTGAGTACCGGCCGGGCTCCAGAGGCGAATACCGTTCTGGTCTCCAAGCGGGACGCAGACGAAGCCATGGACGCGGCCGAGTGCATCGGATGCGGGGCCTGTGTGGCCGCCTGTCCCAACGGTTCGGCCATGCTCTTTGTCGGAGGCAAGGTCTCCCATCTGGCCGCACTGCCCCAGGGCAAGCTGGAGGCGGCTCAGCGGGTGCAGAATATGACCGGAGCCATGTTCGACTGTGGGTTCGGCAACTGCTCCAACCACTATGAATGCGAAGAGGTCTGCCCCAAAAAGATCGATCTTAAGTTTATCGCCAAGCTGAACCGCGAGTATCAGAAGTCAGTGTTTACGAAGAAGTAGGAGCCAATATGCGCAATATAGATGCCCAGGAGATCCACGCCCAGGTGCGGGATATGGTCCGCCATGCAGCCACTCATCTGCCCCGGGATGTGGAGCAGGCTCTGGAAAAGGCCAGGAGTGCGGAATCCACGGATACGGCCCGGGAGGTTTTGGATCAACTCCTGGAGAACGCTCGTCTGGCCCGGGATGTCGGATTGCCCTTGTGCCAGGACACCGGAGTGGCCATATTCTTTGTGGAGATGGGCGCAGAGTGCCGGGTCCAGGGGGGAGAGCTGAGCGAAGTTCTGAACCAAGCCATGATCGAGGCCTATGAGCAGGGTTTTTTGCGCAAGTCCTTGTGTCATCCCTTGACCCGGGCCAACACAGGCAACAACAGTCCGGCTTTTATCCATTATGAGCTGGTCCCCGGGCAGGAGCTGAAGATCCAGTTCATGTCCAAGGGCGGGGGCAGCGAGAACATGTCCAGGTGTACGATGCTCACTCCGGCTCAGGGCTGGGAGGGGATCAAGGAGTTTGTTTTCAACCGCATGGCTGAGGCCGGCCCCAACCCCTGCCCCCCGACTATAGTCGGGGTAGGCATAGGCGGGACTTTTGATCTGGCCCCGGTTCTGGCCAAAAAAGCCCTGTTTCGGCCCTTGGATCAGGCCCATCCGGATCCGGAATGCGCAGCTTTGGAAGAAGAGCTCCTGCAAGGGATCAACGATCTCGGCATAGGCCCCATGGGTCTGGGAGGCAAGACCACCAGCCTGGGGGTGCGCATGAACGTCTCTCCGTGCCACATCGCCAGCCTTCCCTTGGCGGTCAATGTCCAGTGTCATTCATCCAGACATGAGGAGGTTGTGCTCTGATGCAGACTCACAAACTGACCACCCCGTTGACGGATGATGCGGTCCGCCAGCTCAAGGCCGGAGATGTGGTCTTGCTGTCCGGAACTGTGTATACGGCCCGTGATGCGGCCCACAAGAGGATAGTCCAGGCCCTGGACCGGGGGGAGGAGCCTCCGTTTGCCTTGCAGGGCGCGGTTATCTATTACGTAGGGCCCACCCCGGCCCCGCCCGGTCGCCCTATCGGCTCGGCCGGGCCGACTACCAGCTACCGGATGGATGCCTTTGCACCCCGCTTGTACGGGTTGGGGGTCAAGGCCACAATGGGCAAAGGCAAACGGGCTCAGGAAGTCAAAGAGGCCATGCAGGAACATACAGCAGTGTACTTGGGAGCTACCGGCGGGGCCGGGGCCTTGCTCTCCCAACGGATAAAGGACGCCAAGGTTATTGCCTATGAGGATCTGGGGCCGGAGGCTGTCCGGCAACTCACGGTGGAGGAGTTTCCAGCCCTGGTGGTCAACGACGCCTTTGGCGGTGAATTGTATGTGACCCCGAAGAGGTGAACAGAATCAAGACAAGGGAGCTAAGCATGAGCGTTTCAGCCAAGAAAGTGGCCGCGATCACTTCGGCCATATATACCTGCCTGGGAGCGGAAGGGGAGGTTGTATACACAGGGCAGCAGCCCCAGGAAACCAGGCCGCGGTTTCCTGTCAACAGCCCCTGGGCCCTCTCCGGACGTCAGGCTATGATGGATCGGCAGTATCACGTGCAGTTTCGGCTCAATCGATAGGCCACAGGAGAGGATTTTTCCCGTATTGGCGTTTGTGGCCGCCGCAGGAAAGAGCCTGGAGGCAGACACTGCCCATCAAATATATTCAACGGATGCTATGAAGAGTGTAAGGAGATGTATATGAGTGAAGAACACGGGCAACTCATGGCCGGCTCCCTGGATGAGTCGGTGGAGGCAAGCAATCCGCTAAAGATTCAGGATCTGACCTTTCGGGACGGCCATCAGTCGTTGTTTGCCACCCGGGGGCGCACAGAGGATCTGATTCCCATTGCCGAGGAAATGAACAAGGTCGGCTTTTTCGCTATGGAAGTCTGGGGGGGAGCGACCTTTGACACTATGCACCGCTTTTTGGGTGAAGATCCCTGGGAGCGGATCCGGACCCTGAAGAAGTACATCCCGGATACCCCTTTTTCCATGCTCCTGCGGGGCCAGAATCTGGTCGGTTACCGCAATTACGCCGACGACGTGGCCGAAGCCTTCGTGGAACGCTGTTGTGTGAACGGAATAGATGTTTTTCGGGTCTTTGACGCCTTAAACGATTATCGAAACTTTGAAACTGTGGTCAAGGTGATCAAGGAGAACAATAAACACTTTCAGGGATCTATCTGCTACTCCCTCACTGAGCGAAAAATGGGCGGTCCGGTATACAACCTTGGATACTACAAAGACAAAGCCAAGGAACTGGAAGATATGGGGGCGCACACCATATGCATCAAGGATATGGCCGGTCTTATCGCCCCATACGACGCCTATGAGTTGATCAAGACTTTGAAAGAGACAGTAAACGTTCCCATTCACCTGCACAGTCATTTCACTTCCGGCATGGCGGACATGTCCATGCTCAAAGCCATAGAGGCCGGGGTGGACATTATCGACGTATGTCTGGCCCCGTGGGCCTTTCGAACCTCCCATCCCGGGTTGGAACCTCTGGTTGTCGCCCTGCAGGGCACGAATCGGGATACCGGCTTTGATCTCAAGCAATTGACCGCCTGTTCCGAACATTTCATCAAGATCACCCCCAAGTACAGACATCTGCTGGATGACCGGATTTCGGTCATCGATACCAATGTGCTCTTGCATCAGACTCCCGGGGGAATGCTTTCCAATCTGGTCAACCAGTTGCGGGAGATGGACGCCATCGACCGTCTGGACGATGTTTTCAAGGAGCTGCCCAGGGTGCGCAAAGAGCTGGGTCAGGTCCCGTTGGTCACGCCCACCAGCCAGATTGTGGGCACCCAAACCGTGAACAACGTCCTTTTCGACACCGAAGAGGAGCGGTACAAGATGATCACCGCCCAGGTCAAAGACCTGTGCTACGGACTCTACGGCCAAACCCCGGCCGGTGTGGATCCGGAAGTCCAAGAAAAGGCTTTGAAAGGGTATCCCCGCGGTGAGGAGCCTTTCAACGGCCGCCCGGCGGACATTCTGGAGCCGGAGCTGGACAAGGCCAAGAAGGACGTGGAGGACTTGGCCAAGGATATAGACGATGTGCTTATCTATGCCCTGTATCCGACAACCGGCAAACGGTTCTTGAAGTGGAAGTACGGGGTGGAGGAAATGCCGGAAGAGGTCAAGCCCCGGACCCTGGAGGAAGGCCAACAGGTGATGGACCTTATCGAAAAGGCCAAAAAAGGGCTTGTCGTGGAAAAATCCAAGAAAGAAGCACCAGCCAAAGGAGACGACGTGCGTACTTTTAATGTGTATGTAGACGGGGAATACTATCAGGTAGAGGTGGAGCAGGTCGGCGGACAGCCTGTGGTCAGCTCGATCGCTCCGGCCGGACAGCAGCCGGCGCAACCGGCTCCCCAGCCGGCCGCCCAGCAACAACCGGCCCAGCCCCAGGCACAACCTCAGCAAGCCCCCAAAGCGGCCCCGGCTTCGGGAACCACTGTAGAGGCTCCTATGCCGGGTATGATCATCCGTTTTGAGGTTGATGAGGGCGAAGAAGTCAATGAAGGCGATCCCCTGCTCATCCTGGAGGCCATGAAAATGGAGAACTCCATCAATGCCCCTGCCTCCGGAAAGGTCAAAGAAATCCGGTTCAAGGAAGGGGATAGCGTGAAAAAGGGCGATGTTTTGGTAGTTATCGGGTAAGGGCAAAGGAGGCCAAGGATGAAGACGCGCAAAAAGATTACCGTCGTTGGGGCCGGATTTGTCGGGGCTACAGCTGCCCATTGGGCGGCCTTGAAAGAGCTCGGCGATGTCTGCCTCATCGATATTGTGGAAGGCATGCCCCAGGGCAAAGGTCTGGACCTGCGCCAGGCATCGCCCATTGAAGGCTTTGATTCCGATGTTGTGGGCACCAACGATTATGCGGATACCGCAGATTCGGATATTGTGATCATCACCGCCGGGCTGCCCCGCAAGCCGGGCATGAGCCGGGACGACCTGTTGGCCAAGAATACCGAGATCGTCAAAGGCGTGACCGAACAGGTGGCCAAGTACTCCCCAAACGCAGTTCTTATAGTGGTGGCCAATCCCTTGGACGCCATGGTCTATGTGGCCCACAAGGTGAGCGGATTTTCTCCCAACAAGGTCCTTGGCATGGCCGGAGTTCTGGATTCAGCCCGGTTTCGGACCTTCATCTCCATGGAATTGGATGTGTCCGTCGAAGACATCAACGCCTTTGTCCTGGGTGGACACGGAGACAGCATGGTTCCCCTGCCCAGATACAGCACTGTGGCCGGAATTCCCCTGCCCGATCTTCTGCCCCAGGATAAGATCGAGGCCATGGTCCAGAGGACCCGGGACGGCGGAGCGGAAATCGTCGGCCTGCTCAAATCCGGGAGCGCCTTCTTTGCTCCTTCCGCGGCTGCGGTGGAAATGGCCGAGTCCATTCTCAAGGACAAAAAGCGCATCCTGCCTTGTGCCGCTTACTGTGATCAGGAGTACGGCGTGGGCGGCTACTTTGTCGGGGTCCCGGTCAAACTGGGGGCCAACGGCGTGGAAAAGGTCATTGAGATCTCCCTGTTGCCGGAAGAGAAAAAAGCCTTTGAACAGTCTGTGCAGGCGGTCAAAGGTTTGGTCCAAAAAATCGACGTGTGAACATAAAGTCCGGGATGTTCTGGGAAGGGCCGGGTGTTTTGCATGCCCGGCCGAAGATTGAATCCTTGGTGATAAGGAGACACTCATGGCTCAAGAAGGGAAAAGGTTACGGATTCTGATCGGCAAGCCCGGTTTGGACGGGCACGACCGGGGGGCCAAGTGTATTGCCCGGGCCCTGCGGGATAATGGGTTTGAAGTTGTATACACCGGTATTCGGCGAACACCGGAAGAGATAGCAGTGGCCGCCATTCAAGAGGACGTTGACGCCATTGGCCTGTCCTCTTTGTCCGGGGCCCACTTGCAGCTTTTTCCAGAGGTGATCCAAAGCTTGAAAAAACACGAGGCCGAAGACATTCCAGTCATCGGCGGAGGGATCATTCCGGAAGAGGATGTCCAGGTCCTTAAGGACTTCGGTGTTCAGGCCGTGTTCAGCCCCGGGACCAGCATGGACGAGATCATCTCCACGTTTCGGGGGCTCTGTGAATGACGGAAGACAGATTGTCAGAAGTCAGAGATCAGAAGTCAGAGGTCAGAAGCGAGAATATAGAATTCAGCGAAGAGCGGGCTGAAGACCGTAAGGACCGGGTTTTGCAGTCTTCAGAGATGGACGGGCCAGCAAATTTCTCTTTTTTGTCCGTTTTGGGGACACAATATTTCAGATTTGCCGGAGCAAAGCTGAACAGGAAGGATCAGCATTGGGAATGGGAATGGATATTTTGCAGATACAAAAAGGGATTGAGAACCGGAACAGTCGAGCCCTGGCCAAGGCCATCTCCCTGGTGGAAGACGGAGCGGATGAGGCGGATGAATTGCTGGCCTCGTTGGACGCCTCCCGTATTGAATCCAGTGCGGTCATAGGCATCACCGGGGCCCCGGGAGCCGGAAAGTCAACCCTGACCGACAAGCTTGTTGCTGAATGCAGGGAACAGGGTAAACGCGTAGGGGTGATCGCCATCGATCCCTCCTCGCCCATATCCGGGGGGGCCATACACGGGGACCGAATCAGGATGATGCAGCATGCCCTGGATCAGGATGTGGTGGTTCGGTCCATGGCCACACGGGGCCGTTTGGGAGGTTTGTGCGCTGCAGCCGGAGCCGCTTCCCGCATAATGGCCAGCGCTGGATGTGATCCTATTATTATCGAGACTGTGGGCGTGGGGCAATCGGAGATGGACATCATCCGCATCGCTGATGTCACAGCCCTGGTGTCCGCTCCAGGATTGGGCGACGACATCCAGGCCTTGAAGGCCGGTCTCCTGGAGGTAGCCGACCTCATGGTGGTCAACAAGGCGGACAAGCCGGGCGCAGAGATGCTGGCCATGGAACTCAGCGAGATTGCCCGGGCCAAAGGAAGACAGGTCTTGATGACCGTTGCCGCCCAAGGTCGGGGTGTGCCTGAACTCTTGGAGGCCATGACGGATATCTTTCAGGCCAAGCGGGCTTCCGGGCAGCGCGATACCCAGAGGGCCGAATGCCGAAACATGGAAGTCGTGGACTGGGGCTTGGAGATGCTTCGCCCGTATCTCTATGCCTGCAGTCAGGAACAAGGCCAGGGAGCCGGCGGAGACCCCCGGATCAGGGCCAAAAAGATCGTCGACGGTCTCTTGAAAGAGACGAAAGCCTGCAAAGGATCTTAATGAGGGCTGAAGACGGCCCTCTTATGCTCGGTGGGACCTCAAAACTCGCCCATAGCACGGTATAAGCCGTGGGGCGGGCCAGAACGATAAAGGGGTGACGTGATATGTCCAAACATCCGAAGTTGCAAGAATGGGAAGAGAAGGTTCTGGCCAAGGCCTTGGAGAAATTTCCGGAGCGTAAGCCGGAGTTCAAGACTGTGGGCGGATTGGATCTCCCCCGCCTAGGCCTGCCCAAAGAAATTGACGACGAATATATTGAGAAGCTGGGGTTTCCCGGCCAGTATCCATTCACCCGCGGGGTGCAGCCGACCATGTACCGTTCCCGGCTGTGGACCATGCGCCAGTATGCCGGATTTTCCACTGCCAAGGAGACCAATCAGCGGTACAAATATCTCCTGGAACAGGGGCAGACCGGCCTGTCAGTGGCCTTCGACCTGCCCACTCAGATCGGCTACGATTCGGACCATGAGATGAGCAAGGGCGAAGTAGGCAAAGTGGGTGTGGCCATCGACTCCCTGGCGGATATGGAGATCCTCTTCGACCAGATCCCCTTGGGCAAGGTGTCTACGTCCATGACTATCAACTCTCCGGCTGCCGTTCTCTTGGCCATGTATGTGGCAGTGGGTGAAAAGCAGGGAGTACCTAAGGAAAAAGTCCAGGGCACCATCCAAAACGACGTGCTCAAAGAGTATGTGGCCCGAGGGACATTCATCTTTCCCCCAAGGCCCAGCCTGCGTCTGATCACCAATATATTTGAGTGGTGCAGCCAAAACACACCGTCTTTCAATACCATATCCATCTCCGGGTACCATATCCGCGAAGCCGGCTCCACTGCGGTGCAGGAGGTGGCCTTTACCCTGGCCAATGGGTGTGCCTATGTCCAGGCGGCCATGGATGCCGGACTGGATGTGGATGTCTTTGGCAAACGTCTGTCGTTCTTTTTCAACGCCACCACCGACCTGGTGGAAGAAGTGGCCAAGTTTCGGGCCGCACGGCGCATGTGGGCCAAGTTGATGCAGGATCGCTTCAAAGCCAAAAATCACCGCAGCTGGATGCTTCGCTTCCATACTCAGACTGCAGGGCATACCCTGACCGCCCAACAGTTGGACAACAATGTGGTCCGGGTTACCTTACAGGCCTTGTCTGCGGTACTGGGCGGGACCCAGTCCCTGCACACCAACTCCAAGGATGAAGCCCTGACGTTGCCTACCGAGGACTCAGTGCGCACAGCTTTGCGTACCCAGCAGATCATCGCCCATGAGTCCGGTGCAGCCAACAGCATCGATATCTTCGGGGGATCGTACCTCATAGAAGAATTGACCGACAAGATCGAAGAGGAGTCCTGGGCTCTGATGCAGAAGATTGAGGATATGGGCGGGGTCATCCCGGCCATTGAACAAGGGTTCATCCAACGCCAGATCGAGGACTCGGCCTACGACTATCAGATGAAGGTGGAAAACAAGGAGCGCATTGTGGTCGGGGCCAATGAGTTCCAGAGCACTGAAGACATCAAGGTCCCCCTGCTGCGCATAGATCCGGAAGTGGGCAAGGCTCAGGTGGAGCGTGTGCAGGCAGTGCGGGAAAAACGGGACAACGAACAGGTGGAAAAGACATTAAAGGCCTTAAGTCAGGCGGCTTCCTCCGGGGAGAATGTCATGCCCTCCATTGTGGAGGCGGTCAAGGCCTACGCCACCATTGGGGAGATCTGCGACGTTATGCGCGAGGTCTTTGGCGAGCATCGGGAGTAGGCCGGACAAAGGGCCGGAGTTCAGATTTCTGGGCTTGCCCTGAAATCTGAACTCATTGAATGTGAGATTCCAAGCGAGCTTATTTGGCGATCCCCACACTGATCAATCCGGCAAAGCTGAAAAAAGGAAGCAGATATATGTCCACGCAAACGACAAAACAAAGAATCGACGAGCTTTTGGACAAAGAAAAGGCCATGCGCGCCCTGGGAGGGGAAAAAGCGGTGGCCAAGCACAAGGAAAAAGGCAAGTTGACTGCCCGGGAACGTCTGGAACGTCTCTTTGATCCCGGAACCTTTGAAGAGACGGACATGTTCGTCAAGCACAGGTGCGTCAACTTCGAAATGCAGGACGTGGATATTCCCTCGGAAGGGGTGATTACCGGACACGGCCTTGTCGATGGGCGGCCGGTGTGCGCCTACGCCCAGGATTTTACCGCTCGGGCCGGAAGCCTGGGAGAAATGCATGCCAAGAAGATCTGCAAGATCATGGACTTGGCCTTGAAATCCGGGGTGCCCATGATCGGATTGAACGACTCCGGGGGAGCCAGGATCCAGGAGGGGGTGGACGCCTTATCCGGATACGGGCAGATCTTTTTCCGCAATTCCAACGCCTCCGGGGTTATCCCCCAGATATCAGCCATCATGGGTCCCACAGCCGGGGGAGCGGTCTACTCTCCGGCCATGACGGACTGGATATTCATGGTCAAGAACAGCAGCTACATGTTCATCACCGGCCCGGAGGTCATCAAATCGGTGACCGGTGAGGAGGTGACTTTTGAAGATTTAGGCGGGGCCATGTCCCACAATACCAAGAGCGGAGTGGCTCATTTCGCCTGCGACAGCGATGAGCAGGCCATTGACGAGATCAAGCGACTGCTCTCCTTTCTGCCCTTGAACAACATGGAGGACCCGCCGGTGAGTGCTGTCCAGGACGTTCCGGACCGCGAGGCCCCGGAACTGAACACCATAGTCCCGGACAATCCCAACCAGGCCTACGATATGAAAGAGGTGATTCGGGCCCTGGTGGACAACGGGGACTTCTTTGAACCTCATGAGCACTACGCCCAAAATATGATTGTCGGCCTGGCCCGATTGGATGGACAGCCTGTAGGGATCGTCGCCAATCAGCCCCAGGTCCTGGCCGGGTGTTTGGATATCGATGCTTCGGACAAGGCTACCCGGTTCATCCGTTTCTGCGACGCCTTCAACATCCCTTTGCTGACCATTGCCGATGTTCCCGGTTACCTGCCAGGGACCCAGCAGGAATGGGGAGGAATCATCCGACACGGGGCCAAGCTCCTGTGGTGCTACTCGGAAGCAACCGTGCCCAAGATGCTTTTGGTTACCCGCAAGTCTTACGGAGGATCATATCTGGCCATGTGCTCCAAAGATTTGGGGGCGGACTTGGCCTTTGCCTGGCCTACAGCGGAGATTGCGGTCATGGGGGCCAGTGGAGCGGCCAATATTATCCACCGCAAGGATATCAAGGAAGCCGAGGACCCGGAGGCCAAACGCAAGGAAAAGATCGAGGAATATGACGACCTCTTCGCCAATCCGTACCGGGCAGCCAACCGCGGGTATATAGACTCGGTCATTCTGCCCAGGCAGACCAGGCCACGCTTGATCCGGGCCCTGCAGATATTAAGGAGCAAGCGGGAGGTCCGCTCGCCCAAGAAGCACGGGAATATACCTGTATAGGTTTGAAGTCAGCTTTGCCTCCGGCAAATCTGAAATATTTTTTGGGCCAAAGCGCCCAAAAAAGTGAATTTGCCGGGTTGATCAAGGATGAAACGTGTTGTGGGGATGCTGGAATTCCCAAAAGGGCGACTGCCGGTCGTCCCTACGAATTATTCGATAACCCCTAGTTAAATATAAACACCGTACTGGCGTGAAGTTTGTAAGGGCGACCGGCGGTCGCCCTTCCTGGCCAGACTGGGGCCTGACGGTCCCGAACTGCCAAACACCGATCGGGGTTGAGTCTTGTTTCATACGAGCCCCGTCGCTGGTGGAAGACCACCAGTTTGAACCATTATGAAACTGGCGAGTGTGGAGGAGGGGCGAATGATCATTCTCCCTCTTATGGCCAGGCTAGGCCCTGGATAGAAAATGATGTGTATCGCAAAAAGATAAATCAATGAGGCGGCGTCGCCCGGATTGAGGTGAACTTTATGCTACAGAAAATCGACCACTTAGGGATTGCAGTCAAGTCTTTGGACGAAGCCATTTCCTATTATGAGCAGGCCTTGGGCCTACAGTGCGAAAAGATCGAAGAGGTGGAGACCCAAAAGGTGCGTACCGCGTTTTTTCAGGTTGGAGAGACACATATCGAGCTGTTGGAACCCACCTCTGAGGAGAGCCCAATCGCCAAGTTTCTGGCCAAAAACGGCGAAGGTATCCACCATGTGGCCTTTGCCACGGACGATATCAATTCCCAGCTGCAAGGCGCGCAAGATGCCGGATGCAAGCTGATTAATCAAGAGCCTGTCCCCGGGGCCGGAGGCAAGAAGGTGGCCTTTCTGCATCCCAAGTCCACCCATGGAGTACTGACCGAGTTCTGCTCCAAGTAGGATTGGTTGTGCATCCCGATGGGCTCGTCCCATCGGGATTTTGGCAATAGTCTGAGAACGAGTGTCAGGAGTACGAACGCATGAAGATTCATGAATATCAAGCCAAAGAACTTTTTTCCAAGCAACAGATACCCATACCCCAAGGCTCAATGGTCACCAGCGTGGACCAGGCAGTGGAGACTGCGGAAGGTCTTGGCGGATACCCGGTCGTGGTCAAGGCCCAGATCCATGCCGGCGGTCGGGGCAAAGGCGGAGGCGTCAAGCTGGCCAAGTCCAAAGACGAGGTCCAGGAGGCGGCATCCAGCATCCTGGGCATGAACCTGGTCACCCACCAGACCGGACCTCAGGGGCAGCCGGTGAATAAGCTGCTCGTAGAGCAGGGCCTGGATATCGCGCAGGAATTGTATATGAGCGTTATTCCGGACCGGGCCTCGGCCAAAGTGGTCATTATGGCCAGCATGGCCGGAGGGGTGGATATCGAAGAAGTGGCCGAGAAGACGCCGGAAAAGATCATCAGGGTGACTGTTGATCCCATGCTGGGTATTCAGGCCTATCACTGCCGGCAGGTGGCCTTTGGATTGGACTTGCCGGCTGAAGCCAGAAAGGAGTGTATGGCCCTGGTCAGCGGCTTGTATAAATTGCTGATGGCCTATGACTGCTCCTTGGTGGAGATCAACCCCTTGGTGTTGACCACTGACAATCGCCTGCTGGCCCTGGATGCCAAGATGAACTTTGATGACAATGCCCTGTTTCGGCACAAGGATATCTTGGAATACAGGGATGTGGATGAAGAGGACCCCTTGGAGGTTGAGGCCTCAAAGTACGGTCTGAACTACATCAAAATGGACGGCAATGTGGGCAATATGGTCAATGGAGCCGGTCTGGCCATGGCCACCATGGATATTATCAAAAAGGCTGGGGCCGAGCCGGCCAATTTTCTGGATGTCGGCGGAGGAGCCAGTGCCGAGATGGTCGAAAACGGATTCCGGATCATTTTGGGCGATGCCAACGTCAAAGGGATCTTCATCAATATATTCGGCGGGATATTGCGGTGTGACGTATTGGCTCAAGGGGTCGTCCAGGCGGCATCCAAAGTGGGGCTGAATGTTCCGGTGGTGGTTCGCATGGAAGGGACGAATGTGGAACAGGGACGCCAGATTCTAGCCGAATCCGGTTTGGATCTGCGTACAGCCAAAGATTTGGCCGATGCCGCCGGGCAAGTAGCCGCCCTGGTCAACTGAGAGGGACCGGGACTGAGCCCGATCCTGGGATAGAATGCAATCTGTAAGGACATATTATGAGCATTTTTGTCAATAAGGATACCAAGGTCATTGTGCAGGGTATAACCGGCCGTGAAGGGCAGTTTCATACCCGGCAGTGTGTGAAATATGGGACCAATGTGGTCGCCGGATCCACACCGGGCAAGGGCGGTCAGGACATGGATGGAATTCCGGTCTACAATACCGTGCGTCAAGGCGTGGAGCAAGCCGGGGCCAATTGCAGCCTGATCTTCGTACCTCCGGCTTTTGCCGCGGATGCCATCCTGGAAGCCGTGGATGCCGGAGTGGACGTGGTAGTGGCTATTACTGAGGGCATTCCGGTGTTGGATATGATGCGGGTTAAAAACTATATACAGGATTCCTCCGTGCGCCTGATAGGACCCAATTGTCCGGGAATCACCACTCCCGGAGAAAGCAAGGTGGGGATCATGCCCGGAAATATCCATATTCCAGGTGGTCCTATCGGCGTGGTTTCCCGTTCCGGGACCTTGACCTATGAGGTCGTGGACCAACTGACCAAGCAGGGAATCGGACAGACCACATGTCTGGGTATTGGAGGTGATCCGGTGAACGGAACCAACTTTATCGATTGCCTGCAGGCCTTTGAAAAAGACCCGGAGACAAAGGGCATCGTTATGGTCGGAGAAATCGGAGGGGATGCAGAAGAGAGGGCTGCCGAATATGTGCAGGGGCATGTGAGCAAGCCGGTGGTGGGGTTCATTGCCGGACTGACCGCCCCTCCGGGTCGCCGCATGGGGCACGCCGGGGCGATTATAAGCGGAAAAAGCGGTACTGCCCAAGGCAAAATAGAGGCTATGCGGCAGGGGGGGGTCCATGTCTGCGAGGATTTGGGAACTCTTGGACAGTTCTGTAAAGATGTTTTTGAAGCTTGATTTTGCAAAAAGCCCTTGACGTGTATGTAGCAAACCGCTACAGTCTCCCTATGATTCTTTCTCATTTCTGTGTGTTGAAGTGATGAATAGATAAATAACATGAGCTGAGTCATATTATGAGTAAAAAAGTTCAGTCGCTTTCTCGATCCAGAAACGATGTGTACAAGGATGCACGTCCTTCCGGCTTCGGCCAACGCAGTCCTGACTTTACCACTATGGGCCGCAAAGTTGATAACCAGTACGCCAAGCACCGGGACGTGGTGGTGGTCCAGGCCTGCCGCACGCCGTACGGCCGCCTGGGGGGGAAGCTT
>JBNJII010000053.1:0-19180 GCA_051749205.1 Thermodesulfobacteriota bacterium
AGAACACCCCCCAGGATCAGTCGGGGTGGTTCAAAGAGAGTGCACCCCCCTCAAGGGGGGACATAAAGGGGGACATGAGCTCAAAAGAAACGTCGGACCTGATTAGTCGGTTCTTCTGCTCAAGGAAGCACCCAGGCCCGTCGTCCCCCCTTCAGGGGGGTGCACCGCCCTTGAAATACCCGGAACGTTCTTGGGGGGTGTTCTTCTTCCGGCAGTGCCATTTCAATGGACAAAATGGATTTTTTTATTTTGTACCACATGAACGATCTTTTTGGGCCTCAATCCAGGTCTACACATACTGCACAACCCCTTCAATATTTTTTTTGACCTCGTCATCAAGAAAGCGCAGAACGTGAAGGCCCAAATCTTCAAGTCGCTCTTGTCGTCTCCTGTCGTAATCCTGCTTGTTTTCATGAGTGATCCCGTCGACTTCCACAACCAGATCCATCTCCGGACAATAAAAATCGACAATAAATTCATCAATCGGTCTCTGGCGGAGGAATCTGCACCCGCATACCTGTCTGTTCTGGATCTGTTTCCACAACATGGCTTCGGCCTTGGTCCCATGTTTTCTGAGAAGCCTGGCTTTATGCTTAAGTTCTGGACTGTAGGCATGGATTTGTCGTCTGGGCATGAAAGCAACCTCTGTGGAAGGAGATGGAAAGGGTGACCAATACCTCGGTCGTCAGCTTCAGATATACCCAGGAGTTCGGACTTTTGTCGAGATTGTTTTGAAAAATGGGGGTCAGGCTTTGCAGAAAATGAATGACAGGCGCATCTCCTGCTGGAGGGTTCGATTTTGCACGTATGCGCATGCGGTTCATTGGATCAGATACACCTTCAAGGGTGCCAGTGGTCAGTGCTCCGTCCTGGTGGACGGTGAAATCAAAGCTTGAAGCCAGAAAAGTGGTGGTATAGAAGATGAGGAGGCCGCGAATTTTTTATCCACAGATCTTCCCAGATATCAAGAAAAGAACACCCCCCAGGACCAGTCGGGGTGGTTCAAAGAGAGTGCGCCCCCCTCACTCCATGTGTCAAGGGGGACATAAGGGGGGGCATGAGCTCAAAAAAGAGTCGGACATGATCAGTCCGGTTTTTTGTCAGCCTCCAGTCCACTGCCCAGGCTGCCGCTGTACTTTTTTAAATAATCGACCGGGTTGTAGGACTCCTTGGCCTTGCGCAGACCGGGATCACCCAAGTCCTGTTCCCGGTTGACATAGGTGAACTCTGAGGCCGATTGGGCCAAAAACATCTGATTGATGGCCTGGTAGGCCCCTTTGTGATTGGGACAGCCCTTTTCAAAATGGATGACCACAGTCGTATCGTTCAAGGGCTCGGCCACTGTATAGGCCACCATGTTTCCCTCTACCAGGAGCCCGCCGCCAAAGACTCCTTCCAAGTAGTTCCAGTCTTCAAAAGTGTTCAGAATAGCCCGGTTTTCGGACTCCAGGGTGATTGAGTCCTCGCAATCCCGCCACAGACACCATTCAGTCTGTAAAGTAAGAGCCTTTTCCACCGCTTCCGTAGTCAGGGGGATATAGGAGTACTCATAGCTGCGTTTGAACTGGTTGAGGAGATTCTTTTTTTTGTGGAACCGGTTGCCCCGCAGCTCAATGAGCTCCTGGACGTCATACACGTAATCGAAGTGATCCGGGGCGGGAAAGAGTTTCGCCCGGTCCGGAAGCTGGTCATTCAAGAGCTCGGCCAGCTGACTGGGGATCCGGGTCAGGCTGAGGTTGGACGGCAGTTCGGCAAAGATCGAGGCCCAATTGATTTCCGGCCAAGGTCCGACAGGGGCCCAATATTGCAATTGCGGCTCATTTTGGCGGATTAGAACCAAAGAATCGGTCCAGGCCCATTCCAGGGCGTAGATATCCCGCCAGGCCCAAAGATTGACAAAGCTGTAGTCGGAGCTGATCTGAGGACATTGCTTGAGCCGTTGTCTATACTCAGTTTGGCTTTCCAGGGACAGGGGGCGGAAAGTGAGAGGCATGCTGCGCTCCTGTTGATTTTTTCTTGTGTTTCATGGCCTGCATACTGAAGCGGGTCCAGTTCTTGCTGGCAAAGATATAGGCCATGAGCAGGGATTGGATGATCTGGGATATAAGCATGGCCGCCCAGATCCCGGTGGCCCGGCCCAGGACGAGGTGGCCCAAGAGAAAGGCCAGGGGCAGACGTACGCACCATACTGTGCCCCCGATGGCCAGCATGGTGTACCGGGTGGCCCCGGCCCCGAGAAAGACGCCGCCCAGGATCATGCTGGTAGCGGTGAAAGGGATGGCCGCGATATTGTAATGCAGGTAACTGGCGATCTCCTCTTGGACCTCGATCCGGTTTGTGAGCAATCCGGCCACTGGATCTGCAACCAGCCACAGGCCCACGGCCAGGATGGAAACCAAGAAGCACCCCAGGCTCCAGGTCAAAAGACCGATGCGTTTGGCCTGCCCGGCATCGTTTTCCCCCAGGGCATGCCCGACCAGGATAGAGGCGGTCATATTAAAGGCAAACGCGGGCAGAAAAAGTATGGACTCCACGCGTATGCCGGCAGCCAGAGCAGCCAAGGCCACAACCTCCTCTCTGGGCAGGCTGGCCGTGATGGCGAACAAGACCAGATATGCGGTTTGCCACAAGGCCTGCATCAGTCCGGCCGGCCAGGCCACTAACCACAGATAGGGAAGGGCCCGCTTTATCCATCGCCAGGGGGGAAAGGCCGAAGGATTGAGCCATCCCCGCCGCAGGAGCAACAGGCAGTTGAACAGGCAGCCGCAGGTCACAGAAATCAATGTGGCCCAGGCCAGGCCTATGGCCCCTAGCTGGGGCAGGCCGAAGAGCCCGAAGCAGAGGCCGAAGTCGGCCCAGGTGTTCAAGGTGGTGACCACGATCATGGACAACAAAGGGATGTGCACCTGCTTTTGAGCCCGGAAGACCGCGTTGCTGACCACCAAAAGATAGTAGACCGGTAAAAGAACGAGATATATGCACAGAAAGTCCTCAGCTAAGCCCCGGATTGCAGGCGGGGTGTGCAAAAGGTCCAATAGCAGTCCGCGCAGAGGAAAAGCCAGGGCAGCCAGCAGGATGCTGGCCACCAGGACCAGGGTGATAACCATAGTCACATAGCGTACAGCCCTTTGCGGCTTGCCCGCCCCCAGGGATTGGCTGACTGCAGAGACAGATCCGTTGGCCAGGGCTATGGCGATGATCAAAAAGAAGAGCAAAGTCTGGGTGATCATGCCCAGGGCGGCCTGGACGTTGTCCCCTATTTGGCCGGCTACATAGACATCCACAAACCCGATGAGGAAGTGAAAAACCATCATCAGGGTCTGCGGCCAGGCCAAACGCCAGATCAGGCCGAATTGGCTTAGGGAGGCCGAAGAAGATGTCCGGGAAGAGGTGTTGGGCATAGGTCAAAGGTCAGCTTTGCCACCGGCACATCGGACATATCTTTCGCCTCAAGGCGGGCAAAAAATAATTTGCCGGATTGATCACATCTGAAACAGACCACAAAACCTGGCTCAATTCGAAATTGAGCAGGAGATAACCTCAGCTCTCAGGAGCAGGCCAAGGCGTCTTCCGTCGTATGGCTGCCCTCTTCATCATGCGAGGCTGGGCCTGGCGGCACATGGCGTTGCTTACTTTTTCAGCTGGGCATTTTCCTGCATCAGGAGCATGTCGGCCAGGACCAGGCTGACCATGGATTTAAGCACAGGGATTATCCGGGGGATGGCGCTTACGTCATGCCGTCCTTTAGTAGTAAAGGTGATCTCTTCACCTTGATCATTCACCGTTTGCTGGGGCAGGTCGATGGAGGGGATGGGTTTGACTGCGGCCCGGGTCACTATGGGCTGGCCGCTGGATATTCCCCCCAGGATGCCTCCGGCATTGTTCTGGGTGAACCCGCTCTCCCGCAAGGGATCGTTGTTCTGACTGCCCATGAGCTCGCTGGCGTCCATGCCGGAGCCGATGTCCACCCCTTTGACAGCTCCTACCCCCATCAAAGCATAGGCCAGTCGGGCATCCAGCTTGTCAAAAACCGGTTCCCCCAAGCCGGGGGGGACGTTGTGGGCCGTGATTTCCACGACCCCCCCAATGCTGTCTCCCATTTTGCGCACCTCCTCGACTTTGCTCTGCCACAGCTCCAGCACAGAAGGGTCAGGGGCGAAGTAAGGGCGTTCCGGAGCCTGTTCCGGGGAGATGACCTCGGCCTGGATGCCGCCCAGTTCCCGGGTATAGGCCAAGATATATATGCCGTAGGCTGCAAGGAGCTTTTGGGCTACCGCTCCGCCCACCACCCGACAGACCGTTTCCCGGGCCGAGGCTCGGCCTCCACCTCGATGGTCGCGGATTCCGTACTTTTGTCGGTATGTGTAGTCGGCGTGTCCGGGGCGGTATAAACGACGCAGATGGTCGTAGTCTTTGGAACGCTGGTCCTGGTTGGGGACCAGAAAACCTAGAGAGGTCCCGGTGGTCAGCCCCTCAAAGACCCCGGACAGGATCTGGACCTGATCGATCTCTTTTCTGGGCGAGGTGGACAGACCCTGTCCGGGTCTTCGTTTGTCCAGCTCCAGCTGGATGTCCTCTTCGCTCAAGGACAATCCGGCCGGACAACCGTCGATCACTCCCCCCAGGCTGGGTCCATGGGACTCGCCAAAGGTGGTCAGCCGAAACAAGGTGCCAAAGGAGTTGCCGGGCATAGTATGTTTCCTGGATTCTACTTTGGTTATGTTCATGGGCCGGCGGTATGGACGCCGGCTATTTTTCGGCCCATTGCCGGGTAAGTAGATTGAGGGTCTCAGCATCCAGGCTCGGCTGATCGTATCTGCCGTGCAGGTTGCGCTGCCTCCAGGCCTCATACAGCATGATGGCCGCGGCCACTGATACATTGAGGCTTTCCACCATGCCCTGCATGGGGATATACACATCCGCATCCAGAAAGGGAATCAGTTCCGGGCTGAGCCCACTGTGCTCGTTGCCCAGAACAATAGCTGTAGGCCGGGTCAGGTCCAGCTTGGAGATGGGAGTTGCCCCGGCACTGAACCTGGCGCCCACAATGGCCATGGTTTGGGATTTGAGGTTCTCAATCAATGCTTGGGCCTGGGTGTGCTTGTGCTGGGTCACCCATTTCATGGCTGAAGCGGAACTTTTGCGGCCCGGTCGAGGAAAGGATTCCCGGGTGTAGTACAGATGTACAGCATTCACGCCAAAGGCATCGCAGCTGCGCAGGACGGCCGAGACGTTATGCGGGTCGTGGATGTTGTCCATGACCAGGGTCAGGTCTAGCTGGCGGCGGCTGAGGACGTGCTCAATCCGTCTTTTTCTGCGGTCGGTAATCTGGCGCATAGCGGTAGTGTGATCGTTTTCCCTCTGCTTTGGTTATCCAAAGTGGCTGAGGACTCTGTCCCAAAACCCAGGTCTTGTCAATTCAGGTGTGTGGGGTGCATCTATTCCCCGGTATGTCCGAATCCACCCTCACCCCGGGCAGTGGAGGACAGGCTGTCGACTGCAAACAGCCGGGCCTGCAGGGCGGGCATGAACAACAACTGGGCGATGCGCTGTCCCGGACGTATCCAACGCTGGGTTGTGGATGTGTTGAGCAAAGAGACAATGATCTCTCCTCGGTAATCAGGATCGATCACTCCCACCCCCTGGCTGACGGTCAGGCCCTCCTTGGTCCCTAACCCGCTGCGGGAAAATATAAAACCGGCAATTCCCGGGGTGAGGATCTCAATGGCCACTCCGGCGGGCACTGCCTCCCGTTTGCCGGGTTGGATAAGCATATCCCGGTCCAGGCAGGCCTTGAGATCCAGGCCCACGGCATCCCGGGTGCTGTACGTCATTGGCCCATTTTCCCACATGGGATGCACATAGCGCACATTGACCTGTACTGAGTGATTCATCGCTATGGCCCCGGTTTAGATATAAAGGGCATCCTGTTCAACCTTGTCCCGCATCTCCTGTCGGGCGGTCTGCAGGCGGTCGGCCAGAGCAACGTCCTGCAGGGCCAGGATCTGAGCTGCCAGCCAGCCTGCATTCTTGGCCCCCACTTTGTCCACGGCCAAGGTGGCCACTGGAAAGCCCGGGGGCATTTGTACTGTGGCCAACAGGGCATCCATGCCTCCCAGGGAAGATGCATTCAAGGGCACTCCCAGCACAGGCTTTTGGGTGGCAGCAGCCACTGCTCCGGCCAAATGGGCGGCCAGACCGGCTCCGCATATAAATACCTGACACCCGTCGGTTTCCAACTCCTGAACCAGTTTTTTGGTCCGTTCCGGTGTGCGGTGAGCGGAGGTAACGGTTATTTTGTATTCGATGCCCAGCTGATCCAGGACTGCTGTGCAGGCCTGCATGGTGTCTTTGTCTGATATACTACCCATAAATACAGCTACTTGAGTCATGAGTCCTCCAAATTCTCAAAAGAGTGAACAGGTTATGCCTTGACGGTCCGATAGCAAAACAGATACATTTTTTTAAATAAGATAGGCAGAAATGTCAGCTCATGGAGAACCCAATATACGCAGAGAGAAGACATCTGACAACGAGGCAGGCCTTTTTTTCATGTTGGAGCAGGGCAGCAGTCACCGCGCACCAAGGCGTAAGATGCATTTTGATATTTCCAAAACAGGATCGCATGTTGGGAGTTCTACAGAATATGTATCTTTTTAACTTTTTGCACTGCCATCACGGAGGGGATATATGATCCTGGGCATCGATGTTGGAGGAACCCACACTGATGCGGTTCTTTTGAATAAAGACGGCCTGCTGGCGGCGGCTAAGGTAGCCACCGACCACCACGACCTTTTGTCCTCTGTCCGAGCGGCCCTGGCCGAGGTGATCAAGGGTCATGAGAGTACACAGGTCAAGCGTTTTAATTTGAGCACCACCTTGTGCACCAATGCCATAGTCCAGGGTGATCTGGAAGAGGTGGGGGTGCTGGTCTCAGCCGGGCCGGGGATTGATCCGAAACACTTCAGTATTGGGTCCTGCTATGCAGTCATTCCCGGGAGCTTGGACCACCGGGGGACGGAACTGACCCCCCTGGATCTGGAAGAGGCCAAGTCCAGGATCGCAGAGTTCAAGGAACGCGGGGCACGCATCTTTTCCGTCATCGGAAAGTTTTCTCCCCGCAATCCGGAACACGAAAAGCAACTGGCCGCCCTGTTGGAAGATGGATGCGATTTTATGACCCTGGGTCACACTTTGTCCGGACAGTTGAACTTTCCCCGCCGAGTGGCCACCTCCTATTACAACAGCGCCATCTGGCCTATCTTTAATGACTTCGCAAGCTCAGTTGCCGACAGTCTCCAGGACTTCGGGCTGCATCCCCCGCATGTGAATATTCTCAAGGCGGACGGCGGGACCATGACCTTTTCCCAGGCCAGACAGACTCCGGTGGAGAGCATCTTTTCCGGACCCTCGGCCAGCGTCATGGGAATTAAGGCCCTGTGCCCCATAGAATCGGATGCCATACTCTTGGATATAGGCGGCACGACGACGGATGTGGCTGTGTTTGCCGACGGGGATCCCTTGATCGAAGCTGAAAGTGTTGAGCTGGCCCACCGGCCAACTCTGGTTCGGGCTATGAAGACCAAGTCCATACCCCTTGGCGGGGACTCTGCGGTATCTGCAAGGGAGGGTGCACTGTGTGTTGGCCCCAGACGCCTGGGACCGTGTATGGCCCAGGGAGGGGCTGTGCCCACCCTGGTGGACGCCCTGAATTGTGCCAAGCAGTATGCCTATGGCCAGGTACAGGCCTCGGACCAGGGAATGCACTCCCTGGGCCAGGAGTTGGGAGGGAGTCCGGATGAGGTATCCTGGAAGGTCATCGACGAGTTCTGCCGGGTACTCAAACAGGAGACCCTGGAGATGCTGGTGGAAATTAATGAGCGGCCAGTGTACACTGTGCATGAGTTTTTGGAGTATCGGCAAATCGTGCCCAAGCGCATATATCTCATGGGCGGTCCGGCCCAGGTGATGGCCCCGTTTATCAGTCAATCCTTCGGACTCCCGGTTGTGGTTCCGGACAACTATTCCGTGGCCAATGCCTTGGGGGCAGCTTTGGCCAGGCCCACTATGCAGGCGGAGCTGTTTGCGGACACGGAAAAGAGGATAATGACCATCCCGGTTCTGGGGGTGAGCGAAAAGGTAGGCAACAGATATTCCTTGGCTCAGGCCAGATCCGATGTGGTGGAGCATCTATGTGCATATATGACCAATCATCTTGATTGGCGGGTGCCCCAATCCGAGGTGGAGGTGGTGGAAGAAAACGCCATGAACATGGTCAAAGATGTCTATCATGTGGGACAGGATATCCGTGTCAAATGCCAGATCAGGCCCGGCATCTCCCCCGACTACCAGCACGCAGTGAGGTGTCTATGCAAAGAGCAGTAAACAGCTTGGGCGTAGTTTTTTTTCCGGCCTTTGACTGGGCCATCTCTCCGACCCACCCGGAGCGGCAGGAACGTCTGCTGTATACAATGGACCAGCTCAAGGAAGAAGGGCTTTTCGATATCCCCGGGATCAGGGAATATAAGCCAGATGTTGCCGATATGGACGACATTCGGCGGGTACACTTTTGTTTTCCGGATACGGCTTCCAACCTGACCAGCTCCCATCTCATATCCGCCGGGGGAACAATAAAGGCCGGTCAACTGGTTATGGAGAAAGAAGAGGACAAAACCTTTGCCTTAGTCCGGCCCCCGGGGCACCACGCGATGAAGGTTGTGCACGGCGGGCGGGGATTTTGCAATGTGAATATGGAAGCCATCATGGTCGAGAACCTGCGCCGGCACTACGGGGTGGGGAGGGTGGCCATTGTGGACACAGACTGCCATCACGGGGACGGGACCCAGGACGTGTATTGGCACGACCCGGATACGCTGTACATATCCATACATCAGGACGGGAGGACCCTTTTCCCGGGAACCGGCTTTCCAGGGGAGTTGGGCGGCCCCAAGGCCCTGGGCAAAACGGTGAACATCCCTTTGCCGCCCAGCACTTCGGATGAGGGCATGCTCTATGTTATTGAAAATGTGGTCTTGCCTATTCTACAGGACTTCAAGCCGGACCTGATCATCAACTCTGCTGGACAGGACAACCATTTTTCCGATCCCATCACCAATATGAATGTCTCCGCCCAGGGGTACGCCCGTTTGAATCAGCTTCTCAATCCAGATATCGCGGTTTTGGAAGGCGGATATTCCATTCAGGGAGCCCTGCCTTATGTGAATTTGGGTATTGCCCTGGCCATGGCCGGCTTGGACTACAGCGGTGTCCGCGAGCCAGACTACGATCCCCAGGCCATTTGCCAGGAAAGACGGATCACCGAATATATCAAGAAGATATCCATGGCTGCCCTGGACGGATATTTCAGTCCGCCAACAGCCCATATGAGCCGGGAAAAACAGGATGACTACTTTGTTCGATCCAAGGAGATATTCTACGACACCTCTTTTATAACCGAGCGGCAACGGGAGTTTCTCTTGGATTGCGATCACTGTCCGGGCCTGCTCAGGGTGGAGACCTCCTCAAGCAAGACCAAAAACTGTTTGGGGCTGGAGATTCCCCGCCAGGCCTGTGAGCACTGCCAAAGGGAGGGTGAGGAAAGCTTTGAGCGGGAAAAGGTCAGAGGGAAATTTACCAATATCCAGTTCATTAACCGGGTGGAGGGGACCTGCCACCGGCATTCCGGATGACGCTTTTGTTTTTCGATACCTGACATCAGGGGGGGGCTATGCAGACGCAGGAAGAGGAACGATATCTTCTGGAAGCCATCAATTCCCTGCAAAGAGAGCTTGTGGTCATCTCTCCGGAGTTCAAGGTCCTGGCCGCCAACGACTTTGCCAAGCAGAAGTACGGCCAGGATATTGTGGGTAAGTTATGTTACGATCTGGCCATCGGGCCGTGCAAGAGGCTGGAGTCATGCCCTGTTTTCGGTCGGATCAGCGAGCAGCAGAACAGCACCACAAGCTGCCAAGGTCTGGATTTGGAAGATGGCGGCACATGCTATGGACTCTTTGACGGAGGCCATATGGAAGGTGTGGTCCGCTTGGATTTCGACCCCCCCAAGATGGGCCGTTTGGAGCGCAAGCTGACCAGATCCAACGCCTTCTTGCACAACCTGATCATGAGTTCCGTGGATGCGGTGATTGCCGCCGACTTGACCGGAGCCATCCTCATCTTTAACGACGCGGCTTCCGAGATATTGGGCTATTCCCGGGAAGAGGCTCTGCGCAATCTGGACATCCGGGACATATACCCAGGCGACGGCGCCAAGGACGTCATGCGCATGCTGCGCAGCGAAGAGCTGGGAGGGCCGGGAAAGCTCAAGGCCTGGCAGGTCACGGTGGTGGCCAAGGACGGAATCACAATCCCCATAAGCCTGGATGCCTCCATCATTTATGAGAACGGCCAGGAAGTGGCCACCATCGGTTTTTTTCACGACCTGCGGGAGACCATCAATATGGAGCAGGAACTGGAAGAGACCAGGCTTCAACTCTTTCAATCCTCGAAGATGGCCGCCCTGGGCAAGCTGGCCGCAGGCGTGGCCCATCAAATCAACAACCCCTTGGGGGGGATCAGTCTCTTTGCGCAACTGATACTGGAAGAATACGAGCTGGAAGAAGGGGCCCAAAAGGATCTGCACCGGATCATAGACGATGCCCAGCGTTGCCGGGACACGGTCAAGGAATTGCTGGAGTTCGCCCGCCAGTCCACATACAAGACCAAGCTGCAAGACATCAACAAGGCCATAGACCGGACTCTCTTTTTGCTGGAAAAGCACGCAATATTCCAAAACATCAGCATTGAGCGGAATTTTGATCCCCAATTGCCCTTTGTACCCTGTGATCTCCAGCAGATGAGCCATGTGTTTATGAATATCGTCTTAAATGCAGCCGAGGCCATGGAAGGCGAGGGGCGCTTGATCGTGACTACCTCCAAGCAGGGAGATGACAAGATCCTTATGACCTTCACCGATACTGGACCGGGTATTCCGGACGATGTCCTGCGCAATATATTCGATCCCTTTTTTACTACCAAGGAAGAGGGCAAGGGCACCGGGTTGGGCCTGTCCGTGGCCTACCGCATTGTCAACAACCATAGCGGGGTCCTGGGAGCCAAGAACGAGCCCCAGGAAGGAGCTACATTCTGGATAGAGCTGCCCTTGCAAGCCCAGGCCAAGGAGGAAGGGGATGACGAACACTAAATGGCAGCCCAAGGTCATGGTCGTGGATGACGAGGAAAGCATTCGCCTGGCCGTGGAGCGGATCCTGACCAGGATCGATTGTCAGGTATACAAAGCAGCCACTGGCCAGGAGTGTTTGGATCACTTGGCCCAGGAGAAAGCGGATATCATCCTCTTGGACCTGAAGATGCCCGGTATGGACGGCATGGAGGTCCATCAGCGCATCCGGGAGCTGGACGATTCCATCTTGGTCATCATCATCACCGGCTACGCCACCATTGAGACGGCTATTGAGGCCATGAAACAGGGGGCGTACGACTTTATCCCCAAGCCCTTTGAGGCCGAGCAGCTGCGGCTGGTGATCAAGCGGGCCCTGGACAAGCTGCATTTGACCCGGGAGACCGAGCGTCTGGAGGAAGAACGCAGCCAGACCTTGTTCGACTTGGCCACAGAGAAGAGTCGGACCCGGAGTATTGTGGAGGCCATGCCCAATGGGGTTATGGTTACCAACAGCCAGGGACAGGTAGTGCTCATGAACCAGGCTGTGCGAGAGCAGTTGGCTCTGGATCCTGAGTCTGAAATTGGGCACAGCGTAGACTCTTACATCCCGGATCAAGAATTATGTTCATTTGTCTGCAATGTGGGGCAAGGCAATGACAAAGAGATCTCCACCTGCGAGTTGGAAATGGGCCGGGAGATGACCTTATTGGTCAAAGCCAGACCCATTCGGGGGGAAGAAGGAGGGAATTTGGGTTCAGTGGTGGTTTTTGTGGATATTTCGGCCATCAGGAAACTGGACCGGTTGAAGTCCGAGTTTGTGGCCAAGGTGTCCCATGAGCTGCGCTCACCTTTATCCACAATTCACGAGCAGATGGCCATGGTCATCCAGGACCTATTGGAGCAGGAAGGCCTGATCCGCGATCAGCGTATCCTGTCCCGGGTCCAGGAGCGGACCAAGGGTTTGATCAATCTGGTGGAAGACCTTTTGGATTTATCCCGGCTGGAAGCCGGTGCCGCCTATCAGGAGGTCCAGTATGTGCACGTGGAGGAAGTCTTGCCCCGGTTGATCGATTATCTCCACGACCAGGCCCAAGAAAAAGAGCAAGAGCTCAATCTCAGCCTGCCCCAAGGCAGCCTGGATCCGGTGCAGGCCGACCCCAAGGCCCTGGAATCGGTGTTTAACAATGTGATTTCCAATGCCCTGAAGTATACCCCAGAGCACGGCCGGGTGGACGTGAGCCTGGAAGCAGAGCAGCCTGGATGGCTGATCCTGCGGGTTGCGGACACTGGGTATGGAATCGACGAGAACGAACAGACCAGGATTTTTGAACGTTTTTACCGGGTCAAGGATGACAAGACTCGGTATATTACCGGCAGCGGCCTGGGGTTGCCTATTGTCAAAGGCATTTTGGACGACTTAGGCGGCAGGATTGAGGTGCACAGTCAAAAGGGTCAGGGAAGCACGTTTGTGATCACTTTGCCCACTGAAGACAGCGGTCAGTAGCCAGAGGCCAGAGGCCAGAAATCAGAGGGCAGTTTGCTCCAAAAAATCTGATATGTTTTTGGGGCCAAAGCGCTCAAAAAAGGCAATTTGCCGGATTGATCGAGCATGAAACGTGTGCCCCCCCTCTCCGTCATTGCCCGGCCCGGATCCTTCGAATATACCGGGATGAGGCTTCCGGGCAATCTAGGGGAAAGCCTTTCTATCCGCTCTGGATTCCCGCCTACGCGTGAATGACGAACAAAGCAGGGCCTTGTTTCATACCAGGAAGAGGACAGAAGACAGAACTCAGCACCACCCTTGCCCCAAGGGCAGGCTCTGTTCAGAGTTGATTCTCGTACATATGAGATCTTCTGACCACAAGAGATCTCTTGTGCCAGTTGCGGCCTTACCTCTGACCTCTGACTACTGACCTCTGTCTTCTGCCCTGACAAGGCTGAAGGATTGTATCGGCCAAGCGGTCCCAGCTTATTTGGGGCAATTGACCGGCCAGGTCCGGAGCCAAATCCCCCCCGTCCGCGGCCAGAGGGCCAATATCCTCTTCTAAAAGAGAAAAGACCCGGTTCACAGAGTGATCCAAGAAATCCGCACTCTGGGCACCCAGGATCAAGTGGGGCAATTCCTCACGCAGACGGGAGGCCTTGATGCGGACCAGCCAGCCCTGACCGTACGGATCGGCCAGGGCCGGTGAGGGGTTGTCTTCCAAGGCAGTGTGCACATCGGTGATGACCCCGCTTACCGGGGCCAAAACAGCCGTGGACTGCTGCCCGCGGTGGAGGACGAAGCCGGGACGGTCCTGGGTCAGGCGCTTGCCCAAAACCGGTATGTTCAGGGAATCCAGGGGCCCCAGAAGCTTGAAAGCGAACTCGTCCAGGCCGATACGGACCGTGTCCCCATCTTCGAGCTTGACCCAGGCGTGCCCGGGATGCAGATAGAAGCCTTGGGGTGTGTGAAAGCCTCGGCATTCCAGGAAATCAATGGGCGAGAGCACAGTATGTACGCTGTATATGTCCTGGAAGTACTGGTGAAAATTGCACCCTGCGCAGAGATAATTCTCCGTACAGGGACGGAAGGTGATTTCTCCACGCATGGAATGGATGCACGGCCTTTGCAGGACCGGGAGTTGTCGCATCCGGTCCTGCCAGGTCTCGATCCTATGCCTGGGCCGAGTGGCCGGCTGGCCCTTGCGGGTGGTGTTTATTGCCGCCTGTTTGCGCAGGGCACGGTCAAAGGTGCAGCTTTGGCACCTAAAATCCCGGTTGCAGATCTTGTGCTTGACCACCCGGGCCTGGGCCCAATAACAGGGGCGGGGAGCCGGGCTCCCCGCGGTTTGATGCAGGTACTGGGAGGAAAGCATGGCCGATCTCCTGTTGCTGGTCGTGTTTTTGAGCCTGCTACCTGCCTGATTCAGGTCCGAAGGAAGGTTTTGGTCAGGCTGTTCCAGCCCAGTTCCGGACAGTTGCCGAATACGTCCGGTTGCAGCAACCCACCGTCAGCGGCCAAAGGCCCGTGCACCTCTTCGATCATGTGTTCCAGAGTGGCCACTTCCTCGCTCAGCCAACTTACGGATTGCTCCTCATCCATGAGCCTTTTGAGCATGGATTTGATGTCGTTGTGCCGAATCAGCATGAGCCATCCCTCCTCGTAGGGGCGCTGGGCCGCCATATCCGGATATTCCCTGGCCTGCTGATTGACCTCCATGACGATTCCTTCCACCGGGGACAAAGCCTCGGCTTCATGGTTGCCTCTGGCCATGCCCCAGGCCGGCTGGGCCTGTTCCACGACCTTGCCCATGACCGGTAGCTCAAAGCGGTCAAAAGAACCCAGGACCTTCATGGCAAAGTCATCCATTCCGATGCGGATACTGCCGCCACTCTCCACCCGAGCCCAGGTATGCCCGGTATGGAACATATACCCTTCCGGGATGTGAAATCCCTTGACCTGATGCATGACTTCCGGGCGGTCCATGCTCACCGCGGCCAGAATCTCTTCCACGTACTGATCGAAGTCGCAATGGCTGCATTCATAGTTGTAGGGACAACTGCGCCGACCCACGCGGCCGGTCAGACTGTGCCGACATAGACGGTCCTTGTCCGGCATGCGGCGCATGACCTCCTGCCAGGTCCTTGCTTTCCCTGCTGTGGCCTTTTTATGCATGGCCCGGTCATAGGAGCAGGTCGTGCAGTCGTAAAAGTTGGTGCAGGGCTTGAAGGAGACCACTCCGGCCTGCATCCAGAGGCAGGGATGCGCGGCCTTGGCCTGCTCATCAGGCTGCACCCGCCAGATCTGTCCGCCCAATACAGTGTCGATGCCGGCCCGTTGCTGGGGATCTCGCTGCCGGGTCCGGGCGGAAGTGGAACCATAGCCGGGGAAATTGTGATTCATCATGCTCATCATAACGGCCTCCTTGACTCACAGTTTGAAAACTGGTTTAAAGCTTTTTTTTGTAAGAGGTATGTTCCCAAGTTCTTGCTGTGTCTGTTGTGCATATTGTCAGCAAGATGCGGGCCAAAAGGCCTAGCAGAGAGACCAAGGCCCAAATGGCGGGCGTAGACGCGACCAAACGTCAAGGATGAGGACAGGTCCACAGGCCAGAGCGAACTGGGATCAGAACGGTGTTGTCGTTTTGTGCGACAGTGGAGGTGGGAAAAAAGGAAAGCTTCCCTTTATTATTGTGCAAAAGAAGTTGGTTATGGAAGAATCCAGGGTGTTGAAAATCTCCACTTATGATTCGCAAAATACAACATGGGGGAGAGGAGAGAGTTCAAATCAGTGCTTGTACGGAAGGTTATCCTGGCCTTTCTCCCTTGGCTCCAGTCTGTGCGGACCCAAGACGTTCGATCTCTTCATCCAGCAGGATGCGGCAATAGCGGCAGAAGTGGTGGGATTTGTTGTCCACGTCCTTCATGCTTCGGCAATAGTGCATGATGCAGGCCGGGTCTGGGCAATGCTTGAGGTGGAATGTATGTCCCAGTTCATGGAGAGCCTCTTTGAGCACTCGCTGCAAAAAGTATGAACGCGACTCCGGGCTGCTGAGCCCATCTGCTAGTCGGTAGGTGGAGATCATGGCCGCTCGGCCCCCCATTTGGGCCTCACCGAAAACATGGGTCAGGATGGGAATGAACAGGTCTACATCCGTCACCGCCAGGATCTTGAGGTATTCGGAGGGGGCAGCCTGATCCAGGGCCTTGAGGATGGAGGTGGAGTGGTACTGGTTGCGGCTGAAATGAAAGGCGAAGTCTATGTCCTGGAGCAGGGAATGGGAGACGGCCGGAAACCCAAAGGCCTGCTGTACTGCTTGGCACAGGGGTTCCAGCAGGGGGGGGGGTGGTGAATACAGTGAGGTGACCAGGATATGGGCATGCATAAGTCAGGCATTGGGGTCTACAGGCTATTTCTTGCTCAGACCGTAGCGCTTGAGCTTGTGATACAGGGTGGACCGGTCTATGCCCAGTATCTCTGCCGACTTCTTGATGTTCCCGCTGGTTTGTTCCAAAACCGAGGCGATGTGTTCCTTCTCCAGCTCCCGCAGGTTTTTGCTCTTTTGCTCCTTGCTCTGGGTCTGTGTAAAGATAGGCAGGTCATGGGGCTGGATGGACCGGGATTTGCCCACCACCACAGCCCGTTCAATGGCGTTTTCCAACTCCCGCACATTGCCCGGCCACTCGTAGAGCATCATCTCGTCCAAGGCCGCTCTGCTGATGGCGTCCACCTCTTTATTGGTTTCCTGGGCGAAGCGCAGCCGGAAATGGTCGGCGAGGAGGGGAATGTCCTCTTTGCGCTGGCGCAAGGGAGGTAACGGGATGCAAATGACTTTGATCCGATAGTAAAGGTCCCTGCGGAAGCTGCCTTCCAAAATGGCCTGTTCCAGATTCTTGTTGGTGGCCGCGATGACCCGAAAATCAGCTTCTATAGGCTGAGTGCCGCCCACCCGGTAGAAAACACGCTCTTCCAGAACCCGCAACAGATCGATCTGCATGCGCAGAGAGATCTCCCCTACCTCGTCCAGAAAAAGGCTCCCCCCGAAGGCCAGCTCCAAACGGCCTTTTCTGGTGCTTTTGGCATCCGTGAAGGCTCCTTTTTGGTGCCCAAAGAGCTCGCTCTCCATAAGGTGTTCCGGCAAAGCGCCGCAATTGACAGCCACAAAAGGGCCCTGGGCCCTGGAGGAGCGGGTATGGATGGCCTTGGCTACCAACTCCTTTCCCGTTCCGGTCTCCCCGGTGATCAGTGTCGTGGACTCGGTGGGGGCAACCTCTTGGATAAGGTCGAAAACTTCCTGCATGGCCGGGGATTGGCCTATGAGATTTTCGAACTTTGTCTGCTCCTGGTAGGCGGTACGCAGGTAGAGATTCTCTCTGGCCTGGGCCCGGCGTTCCAGGATCTTTTCAATGAGCACAGTCAGGGTCTCCGGCTCAAAGGGTTTGAGCAGATAGTCGTGGGCTCCGTCTTTCATGGCCTGGACCGCTGTGGAGATGGAGCCGTAGGCAGTGATCATGACGATGGCTGTATCCGGGTCCAAGTCCCGGACTCTCTTCAAAGCCTCCAGGCCGCTCATGCCTTCCAGCTTGATGTCCAAGAAAACGATATCGTATCTGGTCTGCCTGATACGTTCTATGGCCTCTTCTGCGCTGGCCACAGCCTCAACATAAAAGTCGTCCCTGGACAGCCATGCGGACAAGGACTCGCGCAATATGAGTTCATCATCGACTATCAGGATGCTCGCTCTGGCCATGTCGCCCCCTTAGGCCTCATTCATACTTGTCTTTGGGCTGTTTCAAAGGCAGACCGACCCGGATTGCTGTGCCCTGACCAGGCTTTGGATCTACATAGATGGAGCCGCAATGCTGCTGGATGATGCCGTAGGCTACGGACAGGCCCAGGCCGACTCCCTTGCCTTTGGCCTTGGTGGAGAAAAAGGGGTCAAAGAGTCTGGGGATTGTAGATTCAGATATTCCCACGCCGGTGTCCTGGACCAGAACAGTCACCTTGTTTCGATCGTGGCTGGTGGCAATGTACAGGGTGCCCCCCGGGGTGTTATCCATGGATTCAGCGGCATTGGAAATCAGATTCATAAACACCTGTTTGAGTTGTTCTCCATCACCTATGATGTCCGGAAGCTGGGGGTCGAAATCCTTCTTGACTCGAACTTCGGAGATCTTGAGGAAGTTTGCATTCAAAAACAGCAGATCTTCGAGCAAGGTGTTCATATTTAAAGGGGTCATTTCCAGCTTGGTCTCCCGGGAAAAGGAGAGCAGATTGGAGGTGATCCGGCTGATGCGTCTGGTTTCTGTCTCCATAAGGCCCAGGTAGCGGGTAAAGTCTTTGAGGTCCTGCTCGGACAAGGTCCCGCTCCCGGTCATGCGCTTCATGAGCAGTGTTAAGTTGAGGATGCCGGAGATGGGGTTGTTGATCTCATGGACCACGGAAGCGGACAGTTTTCCCAGGGAGGCCATCTTGTCCTGGTGCAAAAGTTCCTCCTGGCGTTTCTTCAGCTCCCGGGTACGTTCTTCTACCAGGCGTTCCAGGCGGCGGTTGATCTCTTCGTCCTCTTTCTCCCGCTTGGTCACATCCCTGCTGATTTCGATGAACTTGCTGATGGAGCCGTCCTGTTCCCAGATAGGGTAAATGGTCACCTCGATATAGACCACCTTCCCTTGCCGGTTGACCCGGGGAAAGATGCTCTGCCGCATCTCCTGGGAATTGATGACTTCCTGCAGAGGGCAGATGACTTCCCCGGTCTCTGTGCACCGACATTGGCGATTTATCCGCTGAAAGACTTCGTGGCATTTATGACCGATGACCTCAAAGCGGGTAAAGCCCATCTGTTCCAGAAAGGCTGTGTTGACCTCGGTTATGGTCATATCCGGGGTAATAACCAAAATGAAGTCCTGGATTCCGTCCAGGATGGCCTTGATCTCTTGGGTCCGTTCCCGCAGCTTGTTGGCTTCGTTGGTTATGGACTCCCAAAACAGGCTGAAGGCCTGGTAGGACATGATGCGCACATTGTGGGGACGGTGGGAAAGGACTTCATAGAAGAGACTCTGGTCCGGATCCAGGATGATGAGCAGCTCTATGCCGTAGTAGGGGTCGAAAAGCTCGGTGTAGTCCTGGACAGTGATGAGTCCCAGACGTCGTGCCATGATCATGCCTGGGGATTCCGGGTCCTTGTCGGCAACAGCGAGCATTTTGGCGCCCAGGGAGCTATATTCGAAATAATCGGCTGCTGTTGTCTCTAAAACATCAGCTGTAAACTCTGTTCCCCCGATGATGGCGATATTCATGGTCCGACCGTGGAGATTGGGGTTTTCCGGACATATCTGCGCAGGAAAGCGAATTGCGAACTTTGGTGCGATTGCTGGCCACTGTTTAGGTATCAGCTTTGCCTCCGGCAAATCTGAAATATTTTTGCCCCAAAGCGGGCAAAAAAACGAAAAATTTGCCGGATTGATCAGGTATGAAACTCGCGGAGGTCCATTCCCTCCGTCATTGCCCGGCCCGGA
>JBNJII010000054.1:0-19037 GCA_051749205.1 Thermodesulfobacteriota bacterium
CGGGCTTACTGACGGGAACCTGGGCAAGGCAGTCGGCCCTTTACTTTCCCGGGCTCCAGCCTGGTCCGAAAATATCCCCACAGCAAGAATTACTGCCGCGGCTGCCAGGCATAGGACCCGGCATATAAGCCCCGAAAATCCAGGGCTAATCCCGCTTCTTTGCATACCTTACACCTGCAATACCATGTGAAAAAAAGTCGGCTTATCTTTAGAAGAGCCCGGACAGCTCCAGGCAGGGCTCATGTACTGAATAAAGCCAAGAGGAGCTTAAGCTCCTCTTGGCAAGGCCCGCTCATCAGAAGGGTGCATATGGGTCTGACACTTAAATGAAAGCACTCTGTATGCTCCCCCCATATGTTCGGTTATCCAGACATGTGGGGGGAGTATCTTTTGTGTTAATCATTCATTGCGCAGTAAAAATCTTTGAATTTTCCCGCTCGGAGTCTTCGGGAGTTCGTCCACAAAATCGATAATTCGTGGATATACATGCCTGGAAAGTTTTTCTTTGATCATGTTTTTGAGTTCTTCGGCAAGTTCATCGCTTTCTTTCCAGTCCTTTTTCAGCACCACATAGGCCTTAACGATTTCCCCTCGGAGTTCGTCGGGTATACCAACTACTGCACTTTCGGCCACGCTTGGGTGCTGCATAAGCGAACTTTCCACCTCAAAGGGACCTATACGGTACCCGGCACTTAAGATAATATCGTCTGACCGCCCGCTGAAGAAGAAATATCCGTCAGTGTCCATGCTTACGGTATCTCCCAAAAGGCAGTATCTCCCGTCCGCCGAATAGCGGCTACGCGTCTTTTCCTTGTCCTTCCAGTACCCATAGAACCAATTCAAGGGCGAGTTATGCGTATCGATGGCCAAAAGTCCCTCTTTTCCTGGTCCTATCTCCTGCCCGTTTTCATCAACCACTACAGCTCGATAGCCTGGCATGGCAACACCCATAGAGCCAGGCTTTATTTCCTTTTGCAGCTCGGGCAGATGGTGGTTGTTGATAACCATTCCGTGTTCCGTCTGCCCATAATGATCGTAAATAGGAATACCAAAGTGCTTATTACCCCAGTTGATGACTTCAGGATTTAAGGGTTCGCCGGCACTGGATGCCACCCTCAAGGCCGGGGGATACTTGTGCAGAGGGTCCTCACCAGCAGCCATCAAAGCTCGATAGGCTGTGGGAGCTGAAGCAAAATTGGTAACCTGCCATTTATGCATGATTCTGTAGACGTCTTCCGGTGAAAAAGCGCCTCCGTAGAAATAGACAGTCTTGCCCAGCAGAAGCGGACCGAGGAGATTGTAGTACAGGCCATAGGCCCATCCAGGATCGGCCATGTTCCAGAAAACGTCATTGCTGCGTACATCCAGACCGAAACGCATGTATGCCTCAAAGGAGGCCAAAGACTTGACCGGGATGGGAACTCCTTTGGGATTGCCCGTAGTCCCGGAGGTAAACAACAGTATCATCAGGTCGTCCCCGGAAACCACTGTTGATTCAAACACGGGTTCAGCCTGGTTAAGGGACTTCCAGAAACTATGGTCTGTAGAAGAAGTAGTGGCTTTATCCTTGAACACAGTTACAATCTGCAGTCCGGCAGGTGATTGTTCAGAAATCTCATCCAGCTTGGGACGATTGGTTTCATCTGTTACGATGACGGATGCCTCCCCTGCCTTCAGTCGATATTCGATTCCTTGTGGACCGAAGGCGGTAAAAAGAGGTATATATGAGGCGCCTAATCGCCAGATGGACAGGGCACTCACCATAAGCTCTTCGCTCTTGGGCAGAAGAACCGCGACCTGATCGCCCTTTTTGACCCCCAGGCTCTGAAAAAAGCCGGCCAAGGATGCGGATTTGTTTCTCAGTTCCTGGTAGGTAAGTTTTTTTTCTGTAGACTGCCCGTCTTCGTAAACCAGGGCGAGCTCACCGGCTGTGTTTATGTGCCGGTCGCACAGAATTTCAGCAGTTGATACAGATTGAGCCCCGTAAACGTTCAGCCAGTTCTCAATACTCTTGTTTATGTCCATAGCTCGTTCTCCACATTGGTTGAGACAAAACCACTGGCAAAGCACTTATCATCAGCAGTGCATAGGGTCAACGACGAGAGGCGGGCAAAGCCACTGCTGAAAGTCTTTGCCAGGCCAAACGCATTGCATTCATATCATATTGCCTCCGGGATGCGGAGAAAGCCTGCAAGAAGTATCGGTTTTCGAAGGCGCAAAAAGGAGCTTGATTGTGAAAACGAAGAGATCACTCAACCGCAATGTGTGCGTGGTCGGGGCCGGGATGTCCTGGTTTGGCATGTTCAGGGACAAGGACTCGAAAGACGTTTTGGCCAAAGCATTTCAGGAGATGGTTTCCTCTCCGGCTTGTCTGCCCGGGATATCCAGTTCTGCGAAGTCCACGACTGCTTTTCCATTGCTGAGATCGTGCATATGGAAGATTTGGGATTTTGTAGTCCTGGACAGGACTATAAGGCTGTGGAAGAGGGCTGGACCCGTCTAGACGGCCCAATGCCCATTAATGCTACAGATCGCAGATGGAATGGGTGGAAAGGTCGGAACAAGGCTGGAAGGAGTGTTTCATGCTTTCGGATCTGATGATCAGATACTCTTGCTTTTCAACCTGTTCATGATAGGTAAAAAAACTCAGCGGATATCATCCATGAGGTGGCGACCCCGAAGGGTAGGCGCGTTGAGGCCCAGGCCAGCTGGTGGAGATTGCAGGCAGAAAATATACCCTGAAATTTTTTGAGGAATGTCCCCTTGATCCTGTTTCTCTTGAGTTACATAATCATCTACGGAGGGATGCAGGTACTGGTGTATGCCGGTCTTGCCCCTGTCTTGCCTTCAAGTCGAGGATTACACTGGGCGCTCATCTTCTGGATGGCGGCCATGGTTGGTGCCCCCATCCTGACCCATGTCCTGGATTATGCCGGTTTTTCCCACTGGGCCAAGCTCCTGGCCTGGATAGGCTATTCCTGGATGGGGGGAAGCTTTATCGCCTTCTGGTGCAACCTGGTCGCCTATGGTCTCAAAAAATCCATAGCATTTGGGGCCTGGGCAGGCCTTTACAGAGGTCCGCAACCCAGTACCGTTCTCGTCTCGGTCTTTGTTTTGGTCCTGAGCGCAGGGCTTATCCTGTGGGCGGTGGCAGCCAATCGGGTCGTGCACCTGCGCACGCTGGAGATCTCAACGCCGAAAATGGACTGCCAGGCAAAGGCGGTGGATGTCGTGTTTATCAGCGATGTCCATTTAGGCTTGATGAATGGACCCGGAGAAGGGCGGCGCATCAGGGATATCCTTCAAGATCTGGATCCTGACCTCATCCTGTGCGCTGGAGATATGATCGACAGCGACATATCCAGGTTGGATGAACAGGCTCACATTTTTCGTGCCCTAAATCCCAAGTTGGGCAAGTATGCGGTCTTAGGCAACCATGAGACCTATCTTGGCCGGGAAGCGGCAAGCCGTTTCTTTGAACGGGCCGGATTCGATCTGCTGATTGATGAGGGATGGGAGATCGGGCAGAGCATCGCTCTTTTCGGCCTGGACTATGCCCGGGCAGAGCAATGCACCCAGGAGGCCTCGCTCCTGCAGGATGTGGACCCGAATCGATTCAGGATTGTGCTCAAACATGCCCCGACAAGGTGCGCCCTTCCACAGGGGGATTTGCAACTCTCCGGGCATACGCATAAGGGGCAGATTTTTCCCTTTGGCCTGATTGTAAAAATCGTATATCCCCTGGTGTCCGGGCTGTATGTCCGGGATTCCGGGGAGCGTCTCTATGTCAGCCAGGGCACTGGGAGTTGGGGACCCCAGATGCGTCTTTTGACCCGGCGGGAGATAACCGCGATCACCCTGCGTGGGGCATGTTCAAGAGATGAGAGAGAGCAGAAGGGAACAGGTTCTTTTTGACACTGTCAGCGGAAACGCGGATCTCCGGCTGGACCGCGCGGGCAGTGAAGTCACCGGCGGCCATGCCCTCCGCGGGAGCGGTGGTCGTCTCTCCACCGGCCTCCCGCCAGGCTGCGACGCAACCATCGAGAACGAGGCTTCAGAAGGTGAACAGCCGTGTAGCCGGATCGGCCATGACCTCGCCGATGGCCATCGGCGTGGCCACGCCGACACCGTCACGCAGGGCGGATTTCTCCATTTCCCCAGTGGGCAGGAAAATGGCGCAGACGTCAACCTGCACGCCCGCCTCGATCAGTCCGCCGAGCATCTGCCGGGGGGCCGTGTCCGGCGGCTGGACCGCCTCGCCACCCACGTCGGAGCCGGTGACGGCCATGCCCCCAGCGGTGTCGCAGAGAAGGATCTGGGCGCTGCCGCCATCCTTCACCCACTGGCGGGTGAGGATCAGGGCCATAGCCTGGGTCTGGGTGGAATCGTCGGTGATGACCGTAAGCAGGTGCCGGTCTTCATGCTCGGCGGCACCCGCGGTGCCGGCGAGGATAAGAGCGAGCACAAGGGCGATGCTAAAGCGTTGCATAGGAACCTCCATTGTTTTGGGTGACTAGTACTGCGTCTCAAAAAATATTGCCTCAATTTTTGGCAATCGGTTCTATTTCATTTATAAGTTTATTAAATTCGAATATCGAAATCCGAAATTCGAAATAATCGGAACAAATGACTTAAAAAATGAAGTTCAAAACAAAGAAAAAATCCAAATCGAGATATCACAGTGTCTTATTTTGAATATTATTTCTTATTCAAATTTCACTTTGATCGTTTCGGATTTCGATATTCGTATTTCGTATGTCCGTGTCGTTGAATAGTGGGTCAAGTTTCAAAAGAAAATCAATATTACAAATTGCCACTATATGGGACAGAACTTATAAGAAACGGTACTCGTCAAAAAAACTGTCCTGATTACTGCCCAAAGACACCCGGGAGTGAATCAGGGAATAAATGGCCTTCAGAGACCCTGCCTCTGGAGGCTTTTTATATTTCAAAGATCCAGGGCAAAACAAATCGCTCGACCGACGTCAACACCCCAGATTTGTTTTCTTTCCCAGATCGAAAATTCATCTGTTGACACGGGTTGTTTCTGGTATCCTTCACGATGTTGCCGCTCCATTTGCTCCAGGTTGTAGCGATCAAGCGCTTCGCGAAGTGCCTTTCTGGTGAAAGCGGAACGACTTGTACGGAGTTGTTTGGATACACGGTCGACCGTCTGGACAAGGTCGTCATCAAGGGTCATCTGAACAGTTCTCATATCGCACCTCTTTCATGTGGAATTTTATAGCTATCATAGTCCACATTACTGCCTTGTCAAAACAAATTCGTCTGCTTGAGAATTGGAACTCTTCGCTGACGACGATGCTTCAAATTCTGCTGAGGAAGCCAAATTATTTCAAAATGTTGAGGTTATTTAAAAAATCTTCGCTGATTGTTGCACCCGACTTGATCTCGACATATGCAAGCTTTTGACCATACTCGACGAGAAAGTCGTTTTCAGGCCCCCGAGCTTCCCGATAGTGAAAGAGATTTGGGTGTATGCCGCTGTGGATAAAGGTCTTATAGATTTCTGAGACCACCGAGCTTTCGAAGATTGCTCCACGCAGGGGGTGAAGACAAAGATGAAGATTCACCGATATCGCAGTCCATGATAAGTTATGTGACTTGATTTACAATTTTGGGTTCCACATCCATACCCACTGTCACCAGCTGGCAACAAGGCGCTCATCCAGTTGGAAAAGCTCGTTATCGGGAAGGAGTTGACCGCCAGAAACGCAATCCATATAGAAGTGAGCAGGAGCCCATAATGGCCCGGCCTATAACTTTGAGCCAGATTAACTAGCTCAACAAACTTATGGCCTTTTGAGCTGAAAATGTTCCTTCTCAGGTTAACATCCAAAAGCTTTCCAGCCTTGCCTATGAATACCTAGTACTGGGCGCCTCAAATATGTTGCCCCAATTTTTGGCAATTGGCATTGCTTTACTTATAATCTTGTTAAGTTCGAATATCGAAATCCGAAATTCGAAACAATCAGAATAAATGACTTAATAAAAGTTGAAAACAAAGAACAAACCCCAAAGGATCGATTTTATGGCAAAGAAATTGGGAAGAAATGATAAATGTCATTGCGGTAGCGGGAAAAAATACAAAAAATGCTGTATGGCAAAAGACCAGAAACAACAAAGAGAGGCTCATGCACCTTTTTTTTGAGGCCCTTATTCCTGAGGGCAAGGTCCCCAGGCAAGCCTTTCCCCTGACCAGGAAAACACTGGCCAAAGCCCTGAAAAAGCAAAGCAACCCTGCCTTTGGACTCCAATCGTCGATTTTTTTTGGGGATCTTGAGTGCATTAAACGCGCTGGCTGAATATCTGATCATGACCGGCTCAATAGATGAAAATATGGGTCGGGAGGTTCAGGACTGGGCCCAGCACAGGTATAACGAATTCTTTCATGCCAGCTCGGTTACCGACCCAGAGATCCTGGCCCTGAAGAAGTATCCTTTGTCGTTTCGATTTCATTCATAAGCTTCTGAATTTGCGCCAAAGAAGCAGGATGGCGGTCGTCACCAAATTTGAAGTTCTAAATGCCTGCCGGGACTCTTCAGCCAATGGCCTGGACTTTTGGGACTGTCCATGAACCTGTTGACAGGCCAGCAGTATGATTTAGGATTAGCAATAAAAGGAAGTGAATGAATACAATATGTTGTGAAAAGGAGGTGATGTATATGTGGCTCACTCCGAAACTCACAAATACGGACACCACTCTTCGCCAAGACCGTCGTTTGGATCTATTGACCAATGAGGCTCCGACCATAGCCGAGATGTTTTGCATGCCGGAGCGATGGTTGGAGGAAGAGACATCCTTCGTTCCAAGCATTGATCTGCAGGAGACCGATAACGCCTACGTGATCAATGCCGAAATGCCAGGCATGGATCCCAACAACGTGAACATCACAGTCAACAACGGCGTCTTGGATCTCAAAGGAGAGAAAAAGGAAGAGAAGGAATCCGGAGAGACTGGCAACACATGGACAGAACGTCGGTATGGGGCTTTCCATCGGCGTATCCCCTTAGATCAGGAGATCAAGGAGGATGAAGTGAAGGCCAGCTATAAGGATGGGATCTTGCGGATTGAGGTACCCAAGGCTGAAAAGGCTAAGGGCGGCAAGTCTATCCCTATTGAGACTGATCAAAGCTCATAAGGGTTGTCCGCAGCATTATCTCTAGAATGCCCGGTCTTTCATGGACCGGGCATTTTTTCTGGAAAGGCAAAAATATCATGATAATCCAGATAATCCTGCCTGCACCATGAAATTTCTTCCCATTTCATCGGGGTCTAAACATCTTTTGCCTTAACCGATAGCATGCAAGCAGTATAGTGGAAAGTTTATGGTGAGGATCCCACCTCATGTCCATCGAAAGTTAGCTATTCAGGCTGACGAATCCGGTATCAGCCAGGACCATAGAGTGCGGCCTTTATCGAGGGTTGCTCTGAGCGCACCCAGAGCACCCCTTGCTTGTTGTATGGGTCAAAACAATGAAAGATGAAGCAACAAGTTCCAGCTGTCGGTTACAGCCTCTGCCCAGGAATGGCTGCGGGCTGTCCATGGCTTGGAACTGGCCGGGCAATATGCACAGGCCTTGACCGGGTATGCATCGGCTCTGGACAAATGGCCTTTTGATTTAGCAGCCATGATGGGTAAGGCTAACAGTCTGTATGCCCTGGATCGACTGGGAGAGGCAGAAAATACCTTGCGCCAGACCGTCAAAATGCATCCCGACTCAGGACCGGCATTGAACAATCTGGCCCAAGTTCTGCTTGAACAAGACAAGATAAAAGCCGCACATCAGGCCATCAATAAGGCCCTGGAACTGGGCGGGCCGTATACAGAGACCTTCCAGGAAACCCGCACGGACATTCTGAACCGGGCTAAAAAGTAAAGACCTTATCATTGTTTTTTTATGTCCTGCTCAAATCTCAATTGGCTCTGCCACGCCTGCTGCCTCACATATTCCAGGTTCTTGCGCACTGTCCGCAAGGACGTTCGAAAGTTATGCCCACAATATCTTTGGAATTTGGCTGCCCGAAAACTAGAGCAGGTTGACTCCGCAACAAACCTGGAAGATTGAAAAGTCCTACCGGGAAATCGCCTGGAATCACTATCAGAGGTTCGTGATGGGCAGTACAGTATTCGAATCAATGATCAGTATCGAGTTTGTTTTCAATGGGACAATGACAGTGCAGATTTTGACATGGCCCGTCGAACCAATCGCTCCAGTCGACTCGAGAAACTCGCGGTACAGCTCAACCGTAGATAACTGGTTACATGCGGCTTTAATACGTTGCATAACTTATTAATTGTCTGGAATTCCAACAGCATTTTAAGACCAGATCTACTCCTTATTCTGGATAGCCTGCCAGTGGTTATTCCAGGCCTTGCAGAACCTGCATCAGATGTATGCGCTCATCCTTGTCCATGGTTGTTGACAGACTCCGGTCCAGGACGGCCGGGCGGGCATCGGTTGTTCGGAGCAGGTTTCCGGCATGGGGATCGGCGTGGAAAAAGGCATGGTCATTGCTCCTCCACAGGGGCCTGGCCATGAGGTTGAAATCATGGTCTCAGCCATTCTGTGGCTCTGCTGTTCATCCAGGTCGTTGACATCAGTAACCTTTTCTCCGGGGATGTACTCCATGGCCGTCAGGCGGTGAGTGCGCAGGGGCAGAAGCTTGAGGATCCATATGTCGATGCACTCGGCATACATAGCTGCAGCCCGATGCAGATTGGCCTGCTCCAGCCTGGTCTCCCGCATCAGCAGGCGCTGGATCTGGCGGTGACCTCTGAAAGAGGGCTTAGAGCCGGCATGCTCTCCAAAGCCTGGAGGCGTTCCAGAAGGTCGGGTGAGAGGGAGCGGTCATGGGCCAGGACTTGTCCGAGCTTGTGCAACATTTCCAGTGCGTAACTGTATTGTTCAAAAGCTTGACGTTTAGTTGATTTTCAGGATAAAAAGAATAACAGTTAGCATTTATTGATTACCTCCTTTATTTTCTTAGAAAGGGTTCCCTTATGTCGCCGAACCAGAACTACCCGAATGGTGGTAGCTGCTCAGAAGTACAGCTTGATTCTCTAGAATGCCAGCAAATTCTCCAAAGGGCTCCTGAAGGGATCTGCAAGTCCTCGCCTGAAGGCAAGTTATTGTTTGTCAACCCGGCTTTTGCCAGGATTTTCGGCTACCCATCGCCAGCAGCAATGATCGAGTCAGTATCTGAGATAGCCGGGCAGTTATATGTAGACCCCGAGGACCGATACAATGTGCAGTGCCTATTGCAGGATCAGGGTGAGGTGCTGAATTATGAATGCCCCATGCTGCGCAAGGATGGGTCCCAGTTCTGGACTTCATTCAGCGCGGAAACTGTCAGGGACCGGGAAGGACGGGCACTGCATTACTTGGTTTTTTTGTCCGAGATCACCGGGTGCAGGCAGGCAGAGAAAAGGCTGCATACTCTCATGGAAAACGCCAGGGACGCGATAGCCGTGATTGACCAGAAGCATCAGGTGATCGAAGCCAACCAAAGTTTTGCTGACATGCTGGGCTACTCCCTGGAGGAGGTCCTGGGATTGTATATCTGGGACTGGGAGGCAGAGCTTACCGAAGAAGAGATCCGAAACAATTTCCAAGACCTCTCCAGGATAGATACCTCTTTCGAAACCCGGCACACGAGAAAGGACGGCTCGATCATAGATGTAAATGTCAGCCTGACCGGCGAGAGCTTTGCCGGCCAGAATCTGGTGATCGCCATCTGCCGGGATATCACAAAACGCAAGCAGGCCGTAGCGAGGATGCGCCAGAGCGAGGAGAACTTCCGGCTTTTGTTCGAAAACACCCCGGTAGGTACCGCTATCCACGAAGTGGTCCTGGATTCGGAGGAAAAGCCGATAGATTACGTGTTTCTGGATGTCAATTCCGCTTTTGAGGAGCACACCGGCCTAAGGGCCCAGGATGTTCTGGGTCAGCGGATCACCCAGGTGCTGCCTGGGATAGAGCGATGTGCGTTCATTGAGATATACGGCAATGTGGCCAAAAGCGGGGAACCGATCTGGTTTGAAGAGTACTCCCCTCCTCTGGACCGTTACTTCTTGATCCATGCCTTCCGCGTAGGTCCTGGACGATTTGTTGCCGCTTTCTTTGATCAAACGGAGCGGAAAAAAACAGAGAAGCAGAATCGATTCCTGAGCGCCGTCACACGGGAAATGACCGACTCTATCGTGGTTACGGATCAGGAGTTCAGGATCACCTACATGAACCGGAAAGCGGAGGAGCTGTTTGGCTATAAGTTAGAGGAGATCCAAGGCTGGACACCGGAGATCTTCAACGCTGAGTCTTGCAGGGAAGAGATCCAAAAGGAAATATACCAGAGGGTTGCAGATGGTAAAGAGTACGAGGGGGTGTTGCTGAATCGTAGAAAAAATGGGTCCACATTTTATAATCATTTTAAAGCTATGTCTTTAGTGGGCAAAAGTGGCAGTCCCTATGCCTATATTTCCCTGCAAAGAGACATAACCGATCGCAAGAGATTGGAACAGGAGCTCAAAGAGCAGAACAACCTTCTGGAATCCATCATCAATGGCACTCCTGACATTCTGGCCATACAATATCCTGATCATTCAATTGAACGCTACAATCAAGCCGGCTATGAGCTGCTAGGTTTCACTCCGGAGGAGGTCAAAGGAAGAAAATGCTATCAGTTACTGGGGCGTGAAGAGCAGTGTACTCCCTGCCCCACGCAGCTCGCCCTGGACAGAAAGGAGCCGGTGATCCTGGAGAAATACGTGCCTGAGCTGGGCAGATACATGGATTGTCGCAATTCGCCTGTACTGGATGAAAAAGGGCGAGTGCTCAAGATTGTAGAGCATCTGCGGGATATCACCAGTATTAAGGAGGCGGAGCAGGCCCTGGCCCGGGCCAAACAGGAGGCGGAGGCTGCCAACCATTCCAAAAGCATGTTTCTGGCCAATATGAGTCACGAGATCAGGACGCCCTTAAACGGCATCATTGGCATGATGCAGCTGTTGGAGTCGACCAGCCTGGACGATGAGCAGGTAGAGTATGTCTCTACCGCCAGCAATGCGAGCAAGCGCTTGACCAAGCTGCTCTCAGACATCCTGGACCTGTCCAAGATAGAGGCCGGCAAGCTGGAGATCCGGGAGGAAAGCTTCAATGTCCGTTATCTGTGTGAATCAGTCATCAGCCTGTTTCAGTTCCAGGCCAGGAACAAGGGGCTGGAGCTGGAATACTTTATTGATGCTTCCCTGCCGGACAATGTGATAGGCGATGAGAAGAGATTGCAGCAGATTTTTTTCAACCTGGTGGGCAATTCCATCAAGTACACAGAAAAGGGCAAGGTGCGTCTGGAGGCGACAGCTTGCTCTTCTTCAGATAAAGAGCACACATTGGAGGTGCTTTTCCACATACAAGATACAGGAATTGGCATTGCAGAGGACAAGCTGCAGAATCTGTTCGAGCCTTTTGTGCAGGTGGACGGATCCTTGACCCGCAGCTACCAGGGCGCCGGCCTGGGGCTGTCCATAGTGCGCAGGCTGGTGGAGCTGATGGGCGGCAGCCTGTCCATAGAGAGCCAACCTGAACAAGGAACCTCGGTGCAGGTGCTCCTGCCTGTGGGCGTGCCTGCCGAATATAGGCAGGGTCAACATAATATGGATGCCGGACCTGGACACTCAAAGAGACAGGGCCTGCGTCTTTTGCTGGCTGAGGATGAGCCCTCCAATCAATTCTTTGTACAGCGACTCATGCAGAATGCCGGCCATCAGGTCACAGTAGCCGAAAACGGGGAAGAAGTCTTGGGATTGCTGAACCAGCATGGTTTTGACTGTGTGCTGATGGACATCCAGATGCCTATTCTAGACGGTGTGGAGGCCATGAAGAAGATCAGGTCTTCCAATCAGGATTTTAAGAATATTCCCATCATCGCCTTGACTGCCTATGCCATGACCGGAGATAGGGAAAAGCTTTTGCAAGCCGGCATGACTGACTATATTGCCAAGCCGGTGGAAAGGGACGAGCTTTTGGCAGTGCTGGAAAAAAATATTTATGGCTCACAGCCAAAGTAAGCACTCCGCCTATCATTCCTGCTCCAGAAACATCGATTCTAAATAAAGACTTGCTATGAGAGAGGCTTGGCTATGAGCCGTGAAGAAGAGTTCCTGCACCCCAATCTGAAGAATTGGCTGCAGGCCTATAATGCCTATCTGCGTCAATTGGCACAAAGTGGTTTTCAGCTCACACCCAAAAGTGCCAGGGAGGGGTTGGCTGCCTTAACTCGGCAGTGGACCCTGGAAAAGATGCACCTGCCCTGGATACACGATGACCTGATTTTGCCTCCCAGTGGCGATCCGGTGCCGGTTCGAATCTATCATCCCGATCCGGGCAGGTCCTTGCCGGTGCTCATTTACTTTCATGGGGGCGGGCATATGGCCGGCAGTGTTTCAGAGTATGATCCCATCTGCCGTAAGATGGCCTCTCATGTTCAGCATGTCCTGGTTTCGGTCGATTATCGTTTGGCTCCGGAATACCCGTATCCGGCCGGGGTGGAGGATGCCCTGAACAGCGCCAGGTATGTCTGGGCCACTCTGGATTCCAGGCAGGTTTCCTATCAGCCCAGCCTTCGCTTGGGAGGCGACAGCGCCGGCGGGGCCCTGAGCGCCACCGTGGCCCACCATGCCCAGTTGGATACAGCTTTGCCGGTTGATGCCCAGGTATTGATCTACCCATCCCTGGATTATACCATGTCCTGTGCCAGCATTGACCGGTACAATTCCGGCTTTGTGCTTCAAAAGCAAAACATCCAGTGGTACTTTGACAACTATTTCCAATCCGGGGAAGACCGGAAGAAAGCCTCACCCTTATTTATGGACATCACAGCGGATTATCCGGACACATTGGTTGTTACCGCCGGCTTTTGCCCCCTGCAGGATGAAGGGCAGAAATATGTCCACAATCTGCACCAACAGGGAGTCCGTGTGGAACATATCCATTTCCAAGACATGATCCACGCCTTTCTGAATATGGAGCGTCTTTTCCCGGACCGCATTGAGGAGCTGTACACAGCTGTGCAAGCATTCTTAAAAAATGCGGGCTGAGTTTGCTTGGCAAGCAATTTTCGTTCTGTACATACATATGTGTCCAGATAAAGAAATACCCAGGAGCCGGGATGAAGCAGGATAGAATACGCTGGAACGCAAAATTCGATACCCAGAGGGAAATGGGAGACCCTTCCCCCTGGGTGGCCAAGATGTATACGATGTCTCCCGGGCCAAGAGCCCTGGACCTGGCTGCAGGGCTGGGACGTAATGCGGTTTTTCTGGCTCGGCAGGGGCTTGAAGTCCTGGCCATGGATTTGGCGGATAAGGCAATGGACAGCCTCAAAGCCCACAAGCTTTCCAATATCTTTCCGGTTCAGGCCGACCTGGACACCTTCCCTCTTCGACAAACAAGCTTCGATCTCGTTGTCTGCTGTCATTTTCTGGATCGAAGGCTCTTTCCGTACATACAAGAATGCCTCCGCCCTGGTGGTATAATGCTCTATGAATCGGCCATGGAGAGCGACCAGCCAGGGGTCATCAATCAGCCGGGAAACAGAGATTACCTTTTTCGGACCAATGAATTATTGCATACGTTTTTGAGCATGCGGATCATCTCCTATGAAGAAAGGGTGGTGGAGGGAACTGAAAAAAGCGGTCAAAAAAGAGTCCTTGCCCGAATCGCGGCTCAAAAAGGTTGGACCGGCGATGCGCCCCTGGTTCGGCATACACGCTTTCCTTGACCCAGGATTGCCCAACATCCATTTATAAGTAATATAAGTTCGGTTGAAATGACCGACTGCAGCCCAATATCTATGACCTATTTGGATATGTTATGTATGGAAAGCAAGAAGACGGACGTCTTGAGCAGAGACTCAAAGAATTGGAACAAGAAAATATTCAACTACGAGCAATGCTTTACGGTTCTTCCAATGATTCAGATAAGCACATTGGAGAAGATACCCAAACGTGGTCAGACGATACAAACTTGGACCCGGCATTTTGGCGATATAGATGGCTGAGTGAGATAGACCAATATATACTTTCCGGGTTGGATATACAGCAGGTCATCGACTTTACGGTAGAAACTCTGCACGCCAACTTTCCATATTTCAGAGCAGTCTATGCCACTATTGATGAGCATGGCCAGATGCTTGTCCTCCAATCCAGGCAACCAGAAAGCATGCCAGATTTGACCGGACTGGTTGCGGACTTAACTTCTTCTCCCCAATATCTGGAAGCCCTGCGGGGCAATGATCCAGTAGTGGTTGATGATGTGGATAAAGACCAACGGATGACCCCTTTAGGTCAAAGCATGCTGGCTGGAGGTACTCGTGCGGTCTTGGATTTTCCCTTATTCCATTCTGGAAAGCTGCAAGGAATACTCAGCTTGGATGCCCCCTGCCCGCAGCAGTGGACAAGACAACAAATCATGACCCTCCAGGAAATAGCCAGCTATTTGAGTCTCATAATGCGCCACGAGACTATGTGGCAAAAACTTCAGGACAGCGAAAAAAGGTTCCGTCTGCTGGTGGAAAGTTCTCCGGATGCGATTTTTGTTCAGTCTCAGGACCATTTTGTCTATGTCAATCCGGCCGCTATAAGACTGACAGCTTACGCTATGAGTGGGGATAAAGAAACATTTCTGCAAGCAGGGATGGATGACTACCTGGCCAAGCCAGTCAGCAAGGAAGAACTGATGCACGTGATCTCCAGAAATGTCTCAGAATGAAATAAAACCAATTGCCAAATATTGAGGCAAGATTTTTGAAACCCGGTGATTGTTGGGCCGCAATATGGCGCAGGCAGTGTATATCTTGCAAGGAGCAGACAATGGGCCATATTTCCAGACGGTTGTTCTTGGGGATGAGTGCAGCAGTTGCCGGAGGACTGTCCTTGGGTGTTCCATGGGCCTGGTCTGAAAAACCCCTCTCTCCACAAACAGCAATCCAGGAGACAGATATGGAAAAGAAACAGCGCATCGGCCTGGCCCTGGGGGCAGGCGGGGCCAATGGTCTGGCCCACATCCTCATGTTGGAGGTCTTTGACGAAATGGGCCTTGTTCCGGACGCAATCGCCGGCTGCAGCATAGGTTCGATAATGGGCGCTTTGTACGCCTCGGGCAAGTCTGCCCAAGAGATCAAGGCCATTGTCGACGACCTGGTTGTGCGCAAGGACGATACATGGAAGGATGTATTTTTACGTAAAGACCTTTTGCAGTGGGTGCAGTTTCTGGATCCTGAGATTGGTCGGGGCGGGTTTATAAGCGGGGATGCATTTCTATCCTTTCTGTATGAGCATATTCAGGTGGACACTTTTGAAGATTTGGCCATCCCTTTGTATGTGGTGGCAACTGATTTTTGGCAGCGGGAGGAAGTTATTTATGATTCCGGACCCTTGCTGTCCGCCATCCAGGGGAGTATGGCCCTGCCCGGCCTGTTCACTCCGGTCCGCCGCGATGGGCGTATATTGATAGATGGAGGGGCTGTCAATCCAGTGCCTTATGATACTCTCATTCAGTCTTGCCAGGTAACTGTGGCTGTGGATGTCACCGGACAGCGTTCTCCTAAGAAGGACCTTTCCTTTTTGGATACTGTTTTCAATACCTTTCAAATCATGCAGCATTCCATTGTCCGCGAAAAATACACCAACCACCGGCCGGATATCGTTATTACCCCAGATATTGTTGATGTCCGGGCCCTGGATTTTCATCGGGCGGACACCATCTTTGAGCAGGCCGGGCCGGCCAAGGATAAGCTCAAGCGTGAGCTGGAGGCTCTGGGTGTTTGATTGACATCTGAGTGCACAGCAAACAAAATATGCAAAGAGCCCCGTGAGTACCTACCATCCCTTCTGTATCGCGAACGACTTCGATCCTGGACAACACGTCCTTTACATTCGACTCCACGAGCTGCCAGACACCAATCCGGACACAATGTACACAGACATAGAGACCCTTGGTTTAAAGATCTACAGGGAAATTGCCCAGAACTTTCCTGTCGTCTCAGCCAGTGATGAATTCTTTTATTTTCCGCAGGTCCAAAGCGACAATCCGGACTGGACGGTCTGGGATCGTTTTTGCCCGGAGTTGATAACAGAGTTTGCAGGGAAATTATCTGGTTTTGAGAATGAGATAGAGGCAATCACCCTTGAAAGCTCACCAGCAGAGGCCGGCCATGACGCCCGTCTCAAATTGCTGAAAAAGGTCCTATGTACGCTGCGAGAGCATTTGGTCTTTATTCGAGCATGGGAAACTCAACCCTCCATGTACCTGACCATTGCCTGTCTGGGGCTGACCCAAGCCCTTGAACAGGGAACGGAGCAAGCTGCAAAACGGGCCAGAACCCTTCCCCGGTTTTTGGACCAGGCCGGACACAACTTGAAAAACGTGCCCGCCTGCTTCCGGGATGTGGGCCTGGAGATGATCCAAGATACCAGGACGTACCTGGTCATGCTGCAAGAAGAACTGCCTGTCCTTGCAGATTCCCTGGCTGCCCTGGACCGCTTTGGGGAAAAGCTGAAAACCATACCTGCACATTCTCAGTTTCACCTGCCTGAGGAAGAGCTGTCCCAGGTTGTACAACAGCACATCAATTGCGGGATGGGCATCTCCCAGACAGATGAGGTCCTGGATTATGAAATTGAGGGCCTAAACCGGGTTCTGGCCCAGGAAGCCAGAGCAATGGGGCATGGAACATGGAAGGAGGCCTACGCCGAGATTTTGCTGCCGCAGCTGGGGCCTGACGGTCTGGTCGGGCTGTACCGGGAGGAAGTCCTTGCTCTTGGAGGCCACTGTAGAAAGTTGGGGCTGGTTTCAGAGGGGTTTTACCATGCCAATCCGGTCCAGGTCATGCCTGTGCCGAACTATCTGTCAGCCATCCGGGCTGCTTCCAGCTACAGTATTTCACCGGGACATCCGCCTGCCGGGGGTGTTTTCCACGTTTTCAACGCCCATGATCCGGATGAGACATACAAAGATTCCACCAAAGAATATAGGCTCCTGGCGGCCCACGAAACCTGGCCCGGACACCACCTGCTGGATATCAACCGCTGGAGCCTGGACTCCCCTGTTCTCCGGGCGGTGGAGCAACCTGTCTTTTACGAAGGATGGGCCTGTTTTGCCGAAGAGATGCTCAAGATGACCGGCTATACCAGTGATCCCGGGGATCGCCTTATCGGGGCCAAACGTCGGCTATGGCGGGCAATCCGAGGAAAGGTCGACCTGGGGCTGCAAACTGGAGCCATGAGCATGGACAGGGCAGCACAGCTGTTGACGAAGACCGGCATGACCCGCGAACAGGCGATGTCATCAGCCCGGAAATACGTGTTGAATCCGGGTTATCAGCTGTGCTACACCGTGGGCCTGAGACACTTTCTGGACCTGTACCAGGGCTTTGGCTCAAGTGACCTGGCCGGGTTCGCTCAGGTTGTTTTCAAGCACGGAGAGATCTGTTTTCAGGATCTGGAAAGAATGCTTATGATACACAAAGACGGTACTGGATAAAACACTTCAGACAAAGGAAAACAGTGTGGCTGGATCGGAACAGTTTTTGGGATATCATTCGGAATGGAACTTGGGCAGTCCCGGCGGGTGGGATTATCAGCGCATCACCCAGGAAATCGGGAAAGCTGTATGGGAAAAGCTGTTTGCACATACCCCAGCACATATCGACGTGAACTTCGACCATCCCATGCTCTTTCCAGTCAATGGACTGGTCGATCTCATGCGTGACGCCCACCGCAGAAGAGAAGGCTCATCTCCGGGCCTGATCGCGGTTGTGGTGGAAGAGGAAACCCTGGACGATGTGGTGGAAAATCAGAATCTGGCCCTGGCTCTGGACAGGCTGAACGGGATCACCGGAGTTCTAGTGGCCCCTCATTGGCTGGAGATGCAAGGTGCTCGGGTCGCGTATAGAGGGGAGCCGGTTTCGGTCATTTTCATGGATTTTAACACCGATGTCCTTTTGACCCTGCACCGCAAACACGGCCTTGATCCCCTGCTGCAAGCGGTTCGCGAAGGACGGGTGATCAATCCGCGGGGAACCGAACCGATCAATGTGAAAAGCATGTTTGAGGTCATCACAGACCCTGAGATGAACAAGTGCTTTCATCAAGAGACCATTGCCCGCACTCCATGGACCCGCCGTTTTTACCCCCGAGCGACAACCGGTCCGGACGGGGAGGCCATATCCGATCTGGTGGCCTGGACCCGGAAGAACTGGGACAATCTGGTTTTGAAACCGGAAAGGGGATACTCCGGCAAAGGGGTCTGCGTGGGCGGCGTGTTTGAGGATGGAGACGCAGCCGTCAACCTGGCCCTGGAGACAGGAGCCTATATTGTACAGAGAAAAGTGGACCTTTCTCTGTGGGCCGAAGATATTCCAGAGCTGGATGCCGGGCAGACACACATCATCCAGACCAGATATCAAACCGATTTCAGATGCCTTTTCGGCAATCAAGGGATGTTTGGGTTTTTATGCCGCTACGGCTCGGTCCCCACAAACGTAGGCAGCGGCGGGGGAGTTCAGCCCATGGCTGTTCTGGAGTCTGATATGTCCGTCGGAGAAGCAACGGACCTGCTGAACAAGACGATCATGGACATGGATTGCGCCCATGTGGCTGATGTCCTCGGCCTGCAGAAGGATTTGGCCATACAAAATCGCTTTACCTATCTGCTGGGCCCGATAAAAATGGCCTTGCGTCCCAGACTGATTACCCAGGCCCAGATTGATCGTCTGGAGACCTATTGCCGCGGAATCTGGCAGGACTGTCTCACCCTGGAATCCATGTGGGAGAGGGGCGAGCTTGATCACATGGTTGATATTGAACCAGACGAACTGGATATTGCCAGATCCCAGCCCTGGAAAGGCTCTGCGGCCATCCTTGCATCAGACGGCATTTTCAGCTTTGGAGCTCACAAAGAACCATGATCTATGAACTGAATACAGACTGGTGGAAGGAAATATTTGATGACCTCTACCT
>JBNJII010000055.1:0-18704 GCA_051749205.1 Thermodesulfobacteriota bacterium
CCCAGAGGGCAGGCATTACGCGAAGACGCGAAGCACTGCCCCTACCCTGAGGTCCCCGGTTATCTGTCGGTCTTTCAAAATACCTCATATCCCGGAATGTAACCTCCGACCCTCCGGGTAGGGGCAATCCTAGTGAAAAATCAACCTTCATCTGTCGCTCCCTCTTCTTCGTCCCCCCTTGAGGGGGGTTGGGGGGTGTTTCTTGCATTGCGACAGAATTTTTTCAGGATGGTACAAACCCACGCTGTTTGAGTATGGTCTCTGCTCAGGCCTTCAGCTGGGGGAGAGTTGTTCGTAGGGTCGGGGATTTCCTTGCCTTGAAGAATCATGTATATTTTCCTTTATGGCAATCTTTGTTGGGAAATACATAAAAAACCAAGGTTGGATGTTTATGGGATGGGCTTTTTGGACGGCTGTCATGGCTGTACTTGCTCTCTTGGCAGCAGTTCATTTTTGGGAAAAGCGTTTGAGGTCCGCTCGGGAGCTGACAGAGCCGGAGATGCTCTTTGTCCTGGCCCGATCCACGGATACCTCTGAGTTTGATCATTTCCGGTTAGCGGCAGTGGATTGGAATATATCCAAAAAAAGAGTGGAAGCAGATTTTAACCGCTACCTCCTGCAAGCCACGCTGCCCCATTATGTCCGGGACTATCTGCGCAAGGTCAAGGCCTCCAAACCAGAGCTGCTGGACAGAGATGCCAATTTCTTTACTGGGGTTTTGATAAAAAAATCCAAGGCTGAGTCTGTATAGAGAAAGGTCTGGCTTAAGGGAGTTCCTGTCTTGCGCTGTATGATCCGGCCCAGGATCGTTGTTCCGGGAAAGCTTCCCCATATATAAGCCGACAGCGGCGGGGTTGAATCAATCCAAAGCGCGCAGGCTGGAGTCCAGGGTGCCGTCCGGCAGCATCCAGTCCGGGTGGGGGATACCCTGCTCCTCTTTCTGAAACCGAACGCACCTGGACCAGTCCCCGGTGCAGTACAGCTCAATCCAGGATCTGTCCAGGTTGCCCTGCTTGTAAAACCGGCACATAGGACAGATACTATGCCATTTGCAGGGAGCGGACAGGACGTTGAGCTTGGCGTACTGCTGGGTAGCCTGTTTCTGAAATGAAGGATTATAAAGCAGTGCCGCCGGGTGGGGGAGAGGGTAGACTTTTTTATTTCCTTGCCAGGAGAGATGGCCGAAAAAATTGGCTGAATCGGACCTGGCCTGGGGAGCAGGGATGTTGTTCAGGCTTAAGACGGAGCGGGTGGCATAGAATCCCAGCGGAACAAGGATGTCTGGATCAACAATGGCCACTTCTTCCTGCAGAAAGGGCAAGCAGGCCTTAATCTCGCGCTGCTTGGGGCGGCGGTTCTTGGGCAATCGGCATTTGAGGAGATTGGTCACAAAGAGCTCGTTTCTGGATACCCGGGCATTGGACAGCAGTTGATCGAAGGCGTGGCCGGAAGGGCCGATGAAATGACGTTCTTCCAGGTCTTCGTGATTACCTGGGGCCTGGGCGATGACCATCAGTCTGGCCCGTTCATTGCCCGCTCCGGGCAGGGCATTGGTCCTGGTCTGGGCCAGAGCGCATGCCTTGCAGGCTCTGATCCTTTTGCTGAGCAGATGTAACCGGTGGTCCACGATGTTTCCTTTGATCTCTGGGACCCTCTTGTGGGTAACGTGGAGCTTTGATTTTGTGAGTCGCTTTTGTTTTAAAAGGAAATCTCTATGCCTGTCGATGATCTTGTATTCAGTGCAGACAACGCCGAAGCTCGCACAGACACGTTGAAGAAATTATGCCATACATATGGCCTTTATGATATATATGCCTTCGGCAGCCGGGCCAGGGAAATATGGGCCTGGGTAAGGGGGTACAACGTACCAAGTGCTCATCCCGAATCAGATGTGGACATCGGGATTCTTCCCCTGAACTGGTCAGAGTGGGATGCAGAACGAAAAGTCAGCTTCGGTATGCAGCTTGAGGATTTTTTCTCTGTGAGCAGGGTGGACTTGGTTCTGCTGCCGGAGGCAGAGCCGTTCCTGGCTTTGGATATCATTCGGGGCGAGCTTTTGTATACCATGGATCCGGATGAACAAGCCAGGTATGAGCTTTTTGTCCTCAGACGGGCAGGAGATCTGCTCCCGTTTAAAAAGGAAAGGATCAGAATGATCCTGGAGGAGGGTGGACGATGACCCCGACCCGGATTCGGGCCAGCGTGGTTTCTGAGCGAGCAGCCTGGGTTCGGAGTATGCTGCTGGCAATCCAGGATCTGCCTATGGACAGCTATGCCCAGTTTGTATCTGACCCGCGAAACGTGGCGGCTGCGGAATCGTTTTTACGAAGAAGTATTGAGGCCCTGCTTGATCTGGGAAGGCATATCTTGGCCAAAGGATTTGCGTATGCAGTGACAGAATATAAAGAGATCGGAGATGGACTGGCTGAAATGGACATCATTCCAGCTGATCGCGTTCCAACTTTGCGCAAGATCGCCGGATATCGAAATCGGATGGTCCATTTCTACCATGAGAACACCCAAGAAGAATTCTACAATATTTGTACCGGCAATATTTCTGAGATTGAAGAGATATTGACGATAATCATCACCTGGGTTCGGGGCCACCCTGACAAAGTGGATCACGAGATATAAGTCATGATCTCTCCCCGCCCAGAGCCGGTTTTTATACACAGTTGACATTGTAGGATAATAAGGTATTGGTCATTTTTCAACCACCCCTTTATCCCCTTCTTGGCAAGGCTGTGCATAGCACACTCGTGACACCGGGGGTGTTTTGAAACCCCAGAGGGCAGGCATTACGCGAAGACGCGAAGCACTGTCCCTTGTCATTAATCATCTGTCGCAATGCAAGAAACACCCCCCAACCCCCCTCAAGGGGGGGACGAAGAAGAGTGAGCGACAGATGAAAGTTGGTTTTTCACTCTGAGGTCCCCGGTTATCTGTCGGTCTTTCAAAATACCTTATATCCAGGAATGCAACCTCCGACCCTCCGGGTAGGGGCAATCCTAGGCGTCTTCGCCGTATGGTTGCCCTCTGAAAATAACAGACCCACGGTGTCAGGTGTGGGTAAGGATCAGCCTTCGTAAGGAGGGGCAGGGGTGGTTGGGATGATGACTCTGATACCTTTTTTTTCAGCATGTTATAATCTCTCTGTGGCAAGTGTGCTATGCTCAGCGCCCAGAAGGTACAAGGGATAGCAGGCTTTCATGTCCCAGGAAAGATTACATACCTCTCAAGCAGTCCATTTCCTGAGGTTTTCTTTTCCCGACGACCTGCGGATGCCGATGGATCGGCCGGCCTGTTTGGGCCAATCCAGGTGGGATTGGACCTGGTTCAGCTCCTGAAGTGCCTGGTATACCGCCTGGCTCATCGGAGCGGTGCCCACTTGGGGCTTGGTACGCACATGCAGAAGCATGAGCTCCTCGGTCGCCAGCAGTTCACTGCTTTTTGCGTGCCACATGGCGTGAAAGGCGTGAATCCGCTTGGCATCCAGATCCAGAATGCGGGTTCCAACCAGCAGCGGCTCCCCTTCGGCTACCTCCTGGATATAGCTGACATGGGCTTCCACAGTATAGAGGGAGGCGTTCTCCCGTTCCCGTCCCTCTTCGTCCAGGCCGATACGGTCCAGCAGGGCATCAGTGGTAAAGCCAAAGACCAGGACGTAGAATGCCTCGCTCATATGTCCGTTGTAATCCACCCATTCCGGCAGGACATCTGTCCGGTAAAGCTGTTCATATTCCTGTACGCTGGGCATGTGACTCCTCCGTTAGGTGATATCCTGTCCGCTCCATTTGTACGAAAAAGTGTGTCTCGCAGTGTTGAGTGTGAACCTGCGGAGTAACCGGGACATGAGGGCTTTTGTCCACCGTATTGCCCGCTCCGGTGATTGCACAGGTAAGGATGGTGTTGGTATTCATAGACGTTTCCCTTTCGATTGTATGCAGGCTGTTTTTTTATACAGCCTGCATACAATCGATATGTAATTATACATCTTAAGAGTTCATGCTGGTTGATGTTCATTCAGATTTGCCGGAGGCAGGGGCCGTATGAAACGAGAGTTATCTCCAAGAGGGCCTGCCCTTGGGGGCAAGGGCGGCCTACGGTTGCAACTCAGCTCATGGTCTTTTGGGTAGGGCGGGCTTGCCCCCAAGCCCTGCCCTCTTGGCCAGTTTCATCCTCGATCAAACCGGGCGTCAGCGGCCAGAGGCAAAGACTCAATCTCGGGCCCTGGCTTGGCCGTCCGGGGCCGCTAGGCCCCACCCAGGCCAGAAAGGGCGACCGCCGGTCGCCCCTACAAACTTCACGCCAGCACGGTCTTGATTTTTACATAGGGCTCATCGAACAACTTGTAGGGGCGACTGGCAGTCGCCCTGTTGGGAGTTCTCATCGAACAACTTGTAGGGGCGACTGGCAGTCGCCCTGTTGGGAGTTCTGGTAGCACCAAAAAGCCCTGAAGGCGAGGTATGTCCTTAACGGTTATGCCCTGGGGCCAGAGTGGCCAGGCAGGCTGCTCCGAAGACTCCTGTGGCCGCGGCTGCGCTCAGAGTGGGAAGGGATATATGCATATCCAGCAAAAAGCCGAACAGAACCGGAGCAATGGCCGTAGATACCACCATGATGGCCTGGACCAGGGAACGGATGGCTCCCAGGTGCAGGATGCCGTAGCGTTCGGCCCACACTGCGCCGGCTGCTGTGGACGCAAAGCCCTGAGTGACGCCCAAAAGGATCATATATCCCCAGGCTGTCCATTGGCTGTGACCCGCAGCCAGAACAAGGAGGCTGGCTATCAGGGGAAGCAGGGCAAGGGGCAGCGTCCGGCCCGCGCCCAGGCGGTCGATGACCGGACCGGCGATACCCAAAGAAAGCAGATGTCCGAGGGCGTAGCCGGTGAATGCAGCGGCCAAGACAGACAGGGACCAGCCTTGCATGTGCCCGATAGCCGACTGATGGAAAAAGAGGGCCGTGACCACAAAAGGGGTGGAAACGGCCGCCGGCAGGATCAGATAGAATCCAGGATCACGCAGGGCCTGCTTTCTGGTGAAGCTGTGGCGACCTTCATCGGCCTGGGAGATTTTTGTGTCCTGGGCAGGGGCGGGCGTCTTCCGGGACAAAATGGCCAGAAGAGGCCAGATGCCCGCCAGCAGCACAGCTGAGGCCATCAGCCAGGCCCAGCGCCAGCCCAGATGTTCTATGCTCAGGGCGGCTCCTCCAGGGAGCAAAGCTTCGGCCAGGGGAAAACCAAAAGCGGCCAGGGCTACTGCTGAGCCCCGGTTGTTGGGAAAATACCTGGCCGCTGTGGTCATCCCCAAGTGGGCCATGTATCCCTGACCCCCAAAGCGGATAAGAATAAAACCCAGCCCAAGGAGCAGGGCGCTTGGAGCCTGGGCAATACACAGGCACCCAACAGCCAGAGCAAGGACAGCCAGGCTGGTGACTCTGGGCAGGGACCATGTGTCTGCCAGACTGCCCAAGCGGAGCAGGAGCATGGCGCTGATAAGAGTGGCTGTGCTGTACAGGCTCCCGTAAGCTGTGTGGGACAGGGCAAATGCCTGTCTGAGTTCTTCGCCCATCACGGATACAAAGAAGGTTTGTCCGAAGCCCGAGGCAGCGACAGCACACAGGGCATACAGGGCCAGTCTGGGATTGGAGAGGATAAAAGAAGGAAGCATATGAAAAAATCTCTTCACTCTGTCAGATTAATTATATATCCCCCTGGGTGCCCATTGTTTGTGGACCACAGTCGGATGAGTGCCATATGACTGCTTACTTTTCCAAGAATATCTATCTGTGCGAGTGCAGGGGCGTTATACCAAATGGTAGAGAAAAGGATATAGTGTACAAGATTGATTTACAACCAGGGAGTGTTCTTTAGGTAAACTTTGAAAGGTTCAAGATGTTCTTTTGAGGTTGTTTTTTTGAGTTGAGCGGTTTCAACTGCTTGCCAAAAGGATTTAAAGTATATATATCTGAATGCAGTTCACAGATAAAAATAATTAAGGAGTCCTTTTATGGAAGAGTATGTACAAGAAGCATTGGATATTGTGAAAGCGCAAGCAAGTGTGCGGAATATGACCGAAGATGAAATCACTTCCATGGTTCAGGGTTTGTCCAGACAATTGAAAAAGATTACTGAAGGAGATCAGAGCGAAGACAAATCCGATCAGCCCCAAGAGCCTGCTGTTGACCCCAAGAAGGCCATTCGGGAGAAGTCGGTTGTATGTCTGGAATGCGGCAAGACATTCAAGGTGCTCACCAAGCGGCATCTGGCCCTGCACGGGCTGACCCCGGATGAGTACAAGGCCAAGTGGGGTTTTAAAAAGAATACAGCCCTGATCGCCAAGGGTCTGGCCCGGCAGCGGAAGAAAAAGATGAATGAGATGCAGCTCTGGAAGAGGCGGGGAATCAACAAGTCCTGAGACATTGCTCCACTGCTTCAGGGAAAGGTGTCAAAAAAACCTTTCCCCAGAGCGGTGGAGAGCAGCTACCGCCACTTCCTGGGAACCACAGCCACTGGGATAGAAACCATCTTGTGCCGGTTTTGGGCATGCAGTCTGCGAAAGATGTCCAGAACCTTTTTTTCCCGGGCTGAGAGCTTGCTCTCGTCGCCGTCGTTTTCCAGAAAAAGCATGATCTTTTCCAACTCGGCGTAGGTGGCGCCCAGCTGTTCTTCGTCGCTTCTGCTGTCCGCCCACAACCCATCGGTAGGTGGGGCCTCTATGATGTCTTCGATGACCCCTAGATATCGGCCCAATGTATAGACCTCGGATTTCATCAGGTCCGCCAGGGGCGAGATATCCACCCCTCCATCCCCGTATTTGGTAAAAAAACCCACCCCAAAGTCCTCTATTTTGTTCCCAGTCCCGGCCACCAGCATGCGGTTGTGGGAGGCATAGGCATACAGGGTGAGCATCCGCAACCTGGACCGGGTATTGGCCATGGTCAGCCCATCCTGTACCTCCTCCGGGAGGGTGTCTTCCAAGGCCTGAAACGCACCGGTGAGGTCGATATGTTCGCCTTGAACGTTTTCAAAGCGCTCTTCCAGCCAGGCGATGTGGCCAGTAGAGAGCTGGAGTTGGGATGCGGCTTGGTGGATGGGCATATTCAAAGCCAGCACCGGCCGGCCGGTCCGGGCGCACAAGGTTGAAGTCACGGCGGAATCGATCCCGCCGGAGATACCGACTACAAATCCTCGCAGACCAGAGCTTTTGCAGTACTCCTGCAGCCAGTTGACGATAAAATCGCATACCTTGTCTGCGTGCATGCTTTCCTCCAGGGCTTATCGCAGTTGATAGCGGCGCACAGCCCGGTTGTGCTCCCTGAGGCTGCGGCTGAAGTGATGCTTCCCATCGCCTTGGGACACAAAGTACAGGTAGGAATGATCTTCAGGGTCTTGGGCGGCCTGCAGGGCGGCCAGCCCCGGGGAGCAGATGGGTCCGGGGGGCAACCCGGCATGGGCATAGGTGTTGTAGGGGTTTTCAGGATCCCGGAGCTGCTTCTTGGTCAGGTTCCCGTCAAAGCTCGCTCCCAGGCCGTAGATGACTGTTGGGTCGCACTGCAGACGCATGCCCCGCTGCAGGCGGTTGGCGAACACACCGGCCACAGTTTTGCGCTCCTCTGGGTGTGCGGTTTCCTTTTCCACCAGGGAGGCCAAAACGACCACATCGTGGATTACCTGCGCATCGGGGCGTTCTTTGGGCCATACTTTTTCTGTCTGTTTGTGAAACTCCTGGAGCATGATACGGACAATGGGGGTGGCTGTATTGTTCGAGGGTCGGGGCAAACGGTATGTTTCCGGAAAGAGATAGCCTTCAGCGCTGTGTGCCGGGATATTAAATTCCTGCAGCAGCTCTGGGTCGTGCACGGCTTTTTTGAAGGCCTCAAATGTGGTCAATCCGCTTTGGGCCACAATTTTGGCCGTTTGTCGCCAGGTGAGGCCTTCTGGAATACGCAAGGAATGCAGGATATGGGATCCGTTGGCCAGAGTGCGCAGGATCTTTATTCGGTTCCAGCCGGTATTCAGGGCAAACTCCCCGGCTTGCAGACTGGAGGACAGCCCAACGGCCCGGGCCAGCACTTGAAAGAGGCGTGGATTGCGGACCGCGCCTTTGTCCTGGAGCTCGGCGGTGATGCGGGCAAGGCTGTGTCCGGGCTTGATGTGCACATAGACCGTTTCCCCGGGGGTCTGCACCGGGTACAGGACAAGCTGCAGGGCGAAAAGGAAACCCAGGAGAGAAGCAATGACCAGAGAACAGACAACCAGGGCTAAGTTCCGTTTTCCAAAAACAGGCATTCAGGCTCCGCGCAAAGAAAATAGTTCACGTTCCTGTCCCTGATGATCCTCCCATGGGCTCAGGAGGCTTCAGGGTCCTTGAGAGGTATGATTTGTCCGGTCTGCTTCCTGCTCCAGGAAGCTTTCCAGGATGACGACCGCGGCCATTTGGTCCAAAACCGCCTTCTGACGGCGGCCGCGGAGTCCGGATTCATGCAGGCGGTGGGCGGCCTCGGATGAGCTCAAGGTTTCATCCTGGAGATACACTGGCAGGGAAGCAGCCTTGCCCAAACGGTGGGCAAAGTTCTGGGCCTGCCTGGTGCTCAAGGTCTCTTCCCCGTTGAGCCCCAGAGGCAGTCCCACCACCAGACGCTGAACACCTTCCTGGTCCAGGATATCCTGCAGTTGGGCCAAAAGCCGGGCGTTGTCTTTTTTGACCAGGGTCGCGTAGGGCAGGGCCATGCGTCCCTGGGGATCGGACATAGCCAGCCCGATACGCTTTAATCCGAAGTCGATGGCCAGAGTGCGCACCTTACATATCCTTACTCGGCGGTGTACGCCCCAGCTTTGAGATCATTGTGTATCTGCTTGGACCATTGGGGGCCGTACAGGATGCGGTTTATATACTCCACAGTGTGCAGGACACTGCGATGGGGCTGCAAGTCCAGGAGGACGCGTTTGATCCCTATCTTGCAGGAGGGACAGCTGACCAAAATGGGCAGATCACTGGGGTAATCCGCGATATCCTGGGTCAGTTGCTCCATCTTGCGCTGCCTGAGGGTATTGTAGATCCGAGGGGAGGTCAAAGCCCCCAACCCGCTTTCTCCGCAGCATCCGGGACTGAGTTGGACCGGGGCCTCCAGCATCCGGCTCAAGGCCTGGGCGTATATGTGGCTGCTGGTATTGGCCGGCAGACCGTTCCATTCGCTGTGACAGGAGCTATGGAACACCAGGGGGTGCTTTGGAGGCCATCCCTTTTGGGATTTGGCCAGCTCGTTGATCTGGGCGGCATGGTGTTCATGGATGTACTGCATGACGTCCATAAGCTGCGGGTGGGTGTCTTTGCCGCTCAAGGTCTTGGTCTTGAGCAAAGACTCCCGGCAGGTACCGCAGGAAGTGAGCACTGCCTGGAGATCAATGTGATGCTCTTTGGCCAGGGAAATGGCCTCAGCTATGCCCCTGTTGGCCGCATCCTGGGTTTTGCGATACTCCTGATGGGACCCGGAGACCAGCAAAGGATAGCCGCAGCACTGTTGCCTGGGAGGGATGATGACGGCTGTACCCTGGTTGAGCAGCAGGTTGATGGCCGCCAGTCCGATCTCCCGGGAAAACAGGCTGGCCCCGCATCCAGGGAAGTAGTACACCCCGGAGACCGCATCTCCGGGACTGTGGCCATGAGGCCAGAGTATGGGCGTCTCCTTGAGATGCAGGACCTGGTACAGGTTGGTGAAATCCAGGCTGGGAGCGGGCTCGCGAAGGAGTATATTATTGCGGCGCTCCCGCCAGGCCTTGGGCAGACGGGCCACGGTCTTTTTTTGCACGCTCTGGCCGATGCTGCTCAGCTTGGCCGCTGTGGGGATACGTTCCGGATTGCGGCTCAAATAGCCCAGGACCCTGCTTTTCACCGGATGCTGCCCCTTCCAGAAGTCTTCTTCCAAGAAGGAGCGCATGGACAGGACCTGATCCGGAATATTGATCTTCACCGGACAGATAGCTGTGCATTTGCCGCAGGCGGTGCACCGTTCCAGGATGTCTTCCAGGGCCTGCATGACGTGTTTGTCCGGCTGTCCACGATCCAAGAGGCTGTAGTACAGGGCCTCGACCAGGGCACCCAAGGTGATGATCTTGTTTCTGGGGTGATAGAGAAAGCCCTTTTCCGGATAATACATGGGACAGACCTGCTTGCACTTGCCGCATCTGGAGCAGGTTTGAATGGTGCGCAAGAGCTCTATGAGCTTGTCCTTGTGGGGCAGGCTGGTCTTGGCAATGTCCTGGATCAAACGGTTGAAGGAGAAAGTGTACGGGATCTGCTGGATTCCGGATTGGACCAGTTTTCCGGGGTTGAGCAGGTTCTTGGGATCCACCTGCTGTTTGTAGGCAAACAAGTCCTGGATCTTTTTTTGGTCCAAAAAGGCGATCTTGGTTATCCCTATCCCATGTTCTCCAGAGACTGAGCCGCTGAGCTCCAGGACCTTTTCAAACACCTTGCCGGCTGCTTCTTCGGCCAGGCGCAGCATCTCATGGTCGTTGGAGTTTACCGGGAGATTGACATGGCAGTTCCCGTCTCCGGCGTGCATATGGTTGGCAATGATGACCCGGGTGGCGCTCATGTGCCGGTGAATATCTTCCAGGTCCTGAGCATGCTGAGAATAGCGGCTGATCAGATCCTGAAAGAAATAGTGGATCTGGAGCTCGAACTCCTGTTCTGCCAGCTTCTTGCTGGAGATCTTGCCTTTGATGACCTTGGTGGCAAAAGCCATTTCCATGTCGATGAACTCATCTCCAGGATCGACATGCTCCAGCTCGCTGACCTGCCGCAGGGCTTTGCGATAGGCGCGGGCCAGGTAGTAGAGGTTGAGCTCTTCAATGAAGTCTGCGAATTCAGGGATGGCATTGATGGGTATGACCACGTCTTCATTGATCTTGAACCCGCTGGTATGTTTGGTAATGGCGCTGAGTCGATGCCGGTCGTGCCAGAATTCTTCAGCTTCTTTCTCGTTTCCGGCCACAAAGACATCCACATTATGGACCTTGTCGGCAATGGTCACGATGTCTCTCTTGACCTGTTCCAAGGCGTCCGCATCGCTGGAGTCGATCTGGATCAAGAGGACGGAGATGGGCTCGCCCTCATATTTCTGAGATTTCTTTTTGTATTCTATGGCCTGGACATACTTGGTCCCGAACTCCTCCAGGGAGGACATCTTGACCAGATCCCCTTCCTCCCGGATGCGGTCCCGCAGCTGAACCAGATCCTTGATGACCAGCATGGCGTTGTGCATGGATTGGCCGAAGAACTCCAGGCACAGGGTCTGAGAGTGGGCGGGCTTAGGATACAAGGTAAAGCAGGCCTCGGTGATGATCCCGTCCACCCCTTCCTTCTGGATGCCCGGCAGCCCCCCCAGGACCTTGTTGCTCACATCCTTGCCCAAGCCGGGGGCCCGGATCTCACTTCCCTCCAGGCTGACCGTGCGCAGAAGGCCGCCGTCATGATCCAGGACATCGAAGATGGCTGTTTCCTGGGGCAGGATCTTGTGCCTGGGGTGGTTTCTGCGTTTGACAGTGATGATTTCCCCATCCGGCTGGACCATGGTGTAATTGAGGACGTTGTCCAAAGTGGTCCCGTATTCAAAGGCAAAAGGTCCCCCGGCATTTTCCGAGATGTTCCCCCCCAAGGATGAGGAAGCTTTGGAGGCCGGGTCCACGGTGAACAATAGATTATGTTCAGCCACAGCTTCAATGGCGTTTAAGGTGATCACCCCGCTTTGGGCGCAAAGGACCATGTCGTAGGTATCAATGGACAGAATGGACTTCATTCTGCTCAGGCTGAGAATGATGCTCCGCCTGGCGGCGGGTATGGCCCCGCCGGTCAACCCGGATCCTCCGCCGCGGGGAACAATGTAGAATTCCAGCTCATTGGCCAGGTCCATGATGCGCCGCACCTCTTCGGTGCTCCCCGGGGCCACCAGCAGCATGGGGACTTCCAGCCTGAGGTCGGTGGCATCTGTGGCGCACTCCACCAGGGAATTGGGAGAGGTAACAATATGCTCTTCCGGCAGGATGCGGCCCAGCCGTTGCTTTACTTTGGATTTAAACCTTTGATCTTCTTGAAAATCATCCCAGAATGCCTCCAGGCCGCTTTTGATCTGGGTGTATTCCTCGGAAGTGAGGCTCCCTTTTTCAGTTTCCAGGCGTTTAAAGACGCTGTTGGCCACAGACTCGGCCGGAATGAAAGGGTTGTAACGGATGATAAACAGTTCAAAAGCAAGGTTGGTGGCCAACTCTTGTGTAGACTCCGACCAGGCCTGAAATTCTTCCGCAGGGATGGAGAGAACGCGGTTCAAAATAGTTTGGCCGGGTACTGAAATGTGTGGTGATTTGTTGTGCATAATGTTCAAGCTTGTTGGTCAATGTGAGTAAAATGCGTTGACATAAAAAAAAGCATTTTAACCGCTTCTGACCTGCTTGGCAAGTAAAGTGTGTTGTGTTTCCAATGTGCACCCGGGGTGCTTGTTATTCGTTAACAGGCATCCTCCGGTTCAGCCCAGGTCTGTATGCATGCATGACAGCTGAGAATAAGGTAATTGTCACAATTCAACCACCCCTTTATCCCCTCCTTGCCAAGGAGGGGACTCGTAATCATCTGATCTGGCTGAAATTCTATAATTGCGGTTTTCGATAATCCAGACACTTGCGAAGGAAAAACCTCCAGACAACCACGGTTTTTCTTAACTCCCCTCCTTTTCAAGGAGGGGCAGGGGTGGTTGGGATGATGATTCTTAAACCTAATTTTTTTCAGTATCTAAAAATCCCACACTGTCACACTGGGCTGTGCTCAGCGGCTGTGCTCAGCGGCCGATCCGCAGGCGGCCGTAGGCGGCCTGCCCCAGGGAGATGCAGGCATCGTTTGGCGGCAGGTAGCGATGGGTCAGGGGGATAAGACCGTGCTTTTCCAGCAGAGGGGGCAGGCGGGCGGCCAAGGTGGCATTTTGCATCACTCCGCCGCTTATGGCTATGCGGCGAAGACCCGTGTGTGCGGACCAGGCCGCTGCCCACTTAGCCAGGCCTTGAACCAGGCCGAGGTGAAACCTGCGGCTGATGCGGCCTGCGGGTATGCCGGAGACCCAGTCGGCATGCACTTGGCAAAAGAGATGCGCGGTGTCCAGCCCGGACGGATCCCGGCCAGAGGCTAGAGGACAGTCATAAGCTTCGAGGTCGCCCTCCTCCTGGACATGTTCCAGGCGGACTGCGGCCTGTCCTTCGTAGTCGATGTGCAGGCAGAGCCCAAGCAGGGCGGATACGGCATCGAAAAGGCGTCCGCAGCTGGTGGTCACCGGGCAGTTGACCCCTTTGTCCAGCATCTGAGCGACTATATCGCTGGCTGGGGCATAGTGGGCAAGCCAGGGCCAGCGGCGCTTTGTCGGTTCCTGGATGCCCAGGGTGTGCAGATAGGCCTGGGCCGTTCTCCAGGGCTCGGCCACAGCCCGGTCTCCCCCGGGCAGAAAAGCGGGGCTGAAATGCCCCAATCGATGGTGCTCCAGACTCAGAGGATGGACATACAAAAGCTCCCCTCCCCATAAGGTGTGGTCGCCGCCCAGTCCGGTCCCGTCCAGAGCCAGCCCTAGGACGGGTTCCTGGCACGCGTTTTCCGCCAGCACGGCAAAAATGTGGGCTGCATGGTGCTGGAGGGCGAATACAGGCAGTTTGTCCTGTTCGGCCGCGTAGCGGGTGCTCAAAAAGTCCGGATGCAGGTCGGTGATCAGGGCTTGGGGAGCAGTCTGCAGGATGCTTTGCAAGTGGCGGATGCTTTCTTGATAGAACTCGTACACGGCCAGGTTGTGCACATCGCCGATATGCTGGGAGACAAAGGCCTGGCTGTCTGTGGTCAGGCAGACCGTGGCTTTGAGCTCCGGTCCCATCCCCAGGACGCTTGCCCCCTTGGGGATCAGGGGAATGGGAGCCGGGGTCAGTCCTCTGGCCCGGCGCAGGATCAGGGGTGCTTCCTGGTGGTCCTGGATCCGGAGCACCGAATCGTCGCAGCGGATCAGGATGTCCCGGTTGTGCAGGACGTACAGATCGGCTATGGACCAGAGCCGCTGCAGGGCCTCCCGGTTGCCCAGGGCGATGGGCTCGCTGCCTGCGTTGCCCGAGGTCATGACCAGGGCAGGGGGCATGTCTTGGGGCAGGCGGGAGCTGAGCTTGCAAAACAGGACTTCGTGCAAAGGTGTGTAGGGGAGCATAAGCCCAATGCGGTCTGTATCCGGAGCAAGCTCTTCCGGCCAGGGGAGGTTGTCCTTTTTGCGGACCAGGACAATGGGCCGTATCCGGCCCGAAAGCCAGGCCCGCTCTTCGGGGCTCAACCGGGCCAAGGAGGCAGCGGTTTGCAGGTTTGCAACCATAACCGCCAAGGGCTTGCCGGGACGGTTCTTGCGTTGGCGCAAGCGCTTGATAGCCCGGCTGTCAAAGGCCAGGCAGGCCAGGTGGAAACCACCCAGGCCTTTGACAGCCAGGATGCGGCCCTGGATAAGGTCATCAACAGCCTGGTCCAGGGCCGCATCCTGGACCTTCAGGGTGGAACCGTCCGGGGCGGCGGTCCATACTTGGGGGCCGCAGGTGGGGCAGGCGTTGGGCTGGGCATGGAAGCGCCGATCGGCCGGATGGTGATATTCCTGCCCACACTTTTCACACATGGGAAAGCAGGCCATGGAGGTTGTGGCCCGGTCGTAGGGGACTGCAGCGGTGATGGTGTACCTGGGTCCGCAATTGGTGCAGTTGGTGAACGGATACATGAAGCGCCGATCGCCTGGATCGTGCATTTCCCCCAGACAATCGGAACAGATGGCCAGATCCGGGCTGATGTGCACAGTATGGCTTTGGCCGGATGTGCTGGCGGCAATGGAAAAGTCCGCAAAGGCCATAGAGGGTTTGAGCCATATGCTTTCCATATCCGTTATGGCCGCAGCCGGGGGCAGTTCGTGTTTGAGCCTGCGGCAAAAGGTCTGCACTGTGTCTTCTGTACCCTGGACCAGGATCTCCACCCCTTGGGCGGTATTGCGGACCTGTCCGGTAATGTTCAGCTCCTGGGCCAGGCGGTAGACAAAGGGGCGAAAGCCCACCCCTTGGACCCGGCCGGTCAGCACCACCTGCAGGGTGGGAGGCATAGAGTTTTGCATGGTCTCCTTAGCCATAAATTGAAACAGATAGCTTTGAACCTTCAAGCTCTCAGAACGGGGCAGCAGGCTGCGGGGTGGTTACCGGGACCCGCGAAGTGCTTGGCAGCGCAGAGCGTGCAGATGCGCACCTGAACGTGGGCCCAGGTTGCGCCAGGCCGGAGGAAGATGCACGTTCAAAATGGCCTGCAGATCTTTCCGGGCCTGGGTGATGAGCTCGGTCCGGCTGTGCTTTGCGATCACTGCCAGCAGGTCCTCGACAATGTTGTGCCCAGAGAGGTCTAAAAGGAGCTTGACCCGCAGGGAAGGCTCCAGATCAAGATAGGAGGCTGCGGCCCGGCTCCAGGCTGCGGCGCATCTTCCGGCGGCGATCATCTCCTTGGGCAGGCGCAGCCTTTTGCCCAGCTCTGCGGCCATTCGGCCTTCGGCAGTATCCTCTGCGGGTTCAGGGCTGGATGGCTTGCTTTTCACCCATTGCATCAAAGCCATCCATACCCTGGACTCCTTGCCTGCGGCCAGATCCATGCTGCGGGCCGCGTCCCGGACCCGGATGTTTTCAAGCTCGGCCAGCCAGGGCTGCAGGCTGGAGGTTTGTGCGAGGATGCGCATAAACCGGCCGGGCCTGGGGGACTGGCAGGCCATGCGTACCTCGTGCCCCACCCGTTCCGGAGCCACCCCGGCCAAAAGTCCCCGGGAGGCCACCAGGTGCATGAGGTCCTTGAGATCGGGCGCAAGTCCAAATTCCGGCAGGCAGCTGGAGAATCGGGCCGCCCTGATGACCCGCAAAGGATCCTGAAAAAAGTTGTCTCTGTCCACTGGACGCAGGATCTTGTCGGCCAGATCGGCCAGGGCCATGGGATGGGCGTACAGATAGCCCTGTGCATCTGTGGCCAGGGCGTTGACGGTCAAATCCCGGGTTTTGAGATCCTCATCTATGCTCAGGGCTGAAGACAGGGTGTACTGCCTGCCATGCAGGAGGAAGACCGGATGGGCTTGGCCCACTTTCCGGGCCCGGGGAAAAGCGCGGATGAACGCAGCCTCGAAGCAGTTCAGTACTGTATAATCAGTATCCGCGCCGGCTCTTCCCAGCAGAGAATCCCGGACGGCACCGCCCACGCAATAGATATCCACAGGTTCGTGTGTCCTTCATCTGCAGGTGAGAGTTCAAGGTTCAAGCTCAAAGGGTAAGAGTTGTGCTGGCAATTTTTCATGTTGAATTTTAAGAGCTTATGCAGGTTGTATCTTACCCTTCCTGCTCTATATGCAAGCCTTCATGTCGGCAGAGTGTCTCCAGAAGCTGGGAGGGAAAATCGGCCCGCTTGTTGGCTGCATAGTCATAGGCCACCAGAGTTGCCGTGCCCAGAGCGGCGGCGGTCTCCAATTTTTGGGAATGGATCATGTATTGCTGTTCCAGGCGGGAGGGGGTGATCTGCACGGTGCGGCAGCCCACGGTCATGGTATCCGGATAGGTCAAAGGAGCGATAAAGGTACATCCGGCTTTGGCCAGGATGAAGCTCAGGCTGGACCCTGTGAAGTAATCCCGTAGGCCTGTGGCTTGGAGGTAAAAGACTCTGGCGGACTCGAAAAAACGGAAAAAACGGGCGTTGTTCACATGCTGGAAGGCGTCCATATCCCCCCATTGAACTGGAAGGTCCAGGGTCACGGAGAAATCGTCAATGCTCAGTCGTTTGCTCATAGTCTTTGCACAGCGGTTTGGGGTTGTACATGTCAGCTTTGCCGGACCTGTTGCGAAATCTCACAGAGGTGAACATGGCCTCAGGAAGGGGCTTTCGTCAAGAGCGGAGATGGGCAGCTATTTGAATTTTCCATCACTCCATGGCACTGTCCTTTGAACCAGTTATGGATCTATCGTGTGCAAACTATTTTCGGTTGAGCTGAACAAAGGAGAGCTGTTATGGCTTATGAAAACATTGAGCTTGAAATCCAAGACGGCGTGGCTGTGGTGACCATTAATCGGCCCAAAGTCCTCAATGCCTTGAATCCGGATACCCTGCAGGAGCTGGACAAGGCCATTGCCGAAGTGCGGGCCAACCAAGATGCCCGGGTTCTGGTCATAACCGGGGCCGGGGACAAGGCCTTTGTGGCTGGTGCGGACATCTCCGAGTTTCCCAAAATGAACTCCTTGCAGGCCAGAATGTTTGCCGAGAAAGGGCAACAGGTCTTTTTCCAATTGGAGGAGCTGCCTATTCCGGTCATTGCCTGCGTGAACGGCTTCACCCTGGGCGGGGGATGCGAAATGGCCATGAGCTGCGACTTCATCTATGCCTCGGATCAGGCCAAGTTCGGCCAGCCGGAGATCAATCTGGGCATCATCCCCGGATTCGGCGGGACTCAGCGCCTGGCCAGGCTGGTGGGCAGGGCCAAAGCCAAGGAGCTGTGTATGACCGGAGATCAGATCTCGGCTCAGGAAGCCAAGGATCTGGGCTTGGTGGCTCAAGTCTTTCCCCACGCCGAGCTCAAAGAGACAGTGATGAAGGCGGCCAAAAAGATTGCAGCCAAGGGCCGGGTCTCCCTGCGGGCTGTGAAGCAGGTCGTGGACCGCGGCGTGGAAGTGGACTTGAAGACCGGGTGCGCCTATGAGGTGGAGGCCTTTGCGACCAGCTTTGCCAGCCAGGACGCCAAGGAAGGGGCCACCGCTTTTCTGGAAAAGCGCAAGCCGGATTTCAAGGGGACCTTCACCAGTTAAAAAAACTGGGCGGGCCTCGACGCCCCGCCCAGTTTTTTTTTATGAAAAAGCCGTCACCGCTGTGGGGATGATCATCGCACACATTTGATACCGTGGTATTATAGCATACTGAAAAAATAAGGTATCAGAGTCATCATCCCAACCACCCCTTCACCCCTCCTTGCCAAGGAGGGGAGTTAAGAAAAACCGCGGTTGTCTGGACGTTTTATCTTTGCACGTCTGCGGTTTATGGAAAACCGCAATCGCAGATTGAAAGCGAGATCAGGCACTTCAGACTCCCCTCCTTTTCAAGGAGGGGCAGGGGTGGTTGGATGATGACCATTACCTTCAGAAATCCAAACTCTTTTTTCTCCTTCTTTCCGGCACGTAAGAAAGTATATCCTAGATACGATGAGCTCTAAGATACTGACAAATAAGGTCAAGAGTCATGCCCCCAACCACCCCTTCACCCCTCCTTGCCAATGAGGGGAGTTAAGAAAAGAGGACCGGAGTCGTCTGTTCAGTTCTTATCTTCAAATGTCCGGTTTATCGAACATCGCAGTAAAAGATATAAAGCAAAAACAGGCACTTCAGACTCCCCTCCTTTTCAAGGAGGGGCAGGGGTGGTTGGATGATGACCATTACCTTCAGAAATCCAAAATTTTCTTTTCTTCTTTTTTCCGGAACGTAAGGTTGAATATCTCTGATACAGATGAGCTCTAAGATACTGACAAATAAGGTCAAGAGTCATGCCCCCAACCACCCCTTCACCCCTCCTTGCCAAGGAGGGGAGTTAAGAAAAAAAACCCGATTTTGTCTGTTCAGTTATGATCTGCAAAAGTCCGGTTTATCGAATATC
>JBNJII010000056.1:0-18676 GCA_051749205.1 Thermodesulfobacteriota bacterium
ATTCGGATTTCGCTTTGCTTGTTTCGGATTTCGATATTCGTATTTCGAATTTCCGTGTCGTTGAATAGTGGGTCAAGTTCCAAAAGAAAATCAACATTACAAATTGCCACTATATGGGACAGAACTTATAAGACACGGCACTAGTGCTGCGTCTCAAAAATATTGCCTCAATTTTTGGCAATCGGTTCTATTTCATTTATAAGTTTATTAAATTCGAATATCGAAATCCGAAATTCGAAACAATCGGAACAAATGACTTAAAAAATAAAATTCAAAACAAAGAAAAAAACCTAAGTCGAGATATTACAGTATCTTATCTTGAATATTATTTCTTATTCGGATTTCGCTTTGCTTGTTTCGGATTTCGATATTCGTATTTCGAATTTCCGTGTCGTTGAATAGTGGGTCAAGTTCCAAAAGAAAATCAACATTATAAATTGCCACTAAATGGGACAGAACTTATAAGACACGGCACTAGTGCCTTGACACATATCACATGTCGCAAAAAAGAACCCTCCCCTGGCCCCTGCCTCCCGCCTGGAAGACAGGCGGCAAGGAGGGGAATCAGAGGAGGAAAGGCTTCGTGCCGATAACTGGACAATGCACATATGACTCGCCACTACCCTTCCTGGGCATAGGCCAGTTCGAAATCGATCATCTCCTGGGCCTTGCTCAGAGCGCTGTCTCTGTTTTCCCCGCCCAAGGAAACGTTTTTGATCTCCCGGCCTTGAGGGTCGAAGATGGTAAAGGCGTAATTTGAGCACTTATCCGAATGCTCTCTGAGGTCAATGGTGTAGCCTTTGTAGCTTGTCTGTTCGCTCATGGGTACCTCCATTTGTTGCCTGAGACGTTTTTTCTGCCCTGGATCCCGCTCACATGCCCACCAAACGGGCGAATTGTTCCTCGTCAAGTATCTGTACCCCCTTGTCCCTGGCCTGGCTGAGCTTGGAGCCTGCCCCGGGGCCGGTGACCACATAGTCGGTCTTGGAGGTCACTGTGGCCGTGGCCCGGCCCCCAAGGCTTTCCACATGTTTTTTGGCTTGGTCCCGGGTCCAGTGCTGCAGGGTGCCGGTGAAGACAAAGGTCAATCCATGCAAAGGCTTTTCTCCGCTCTTATCTTGGTACAAGGGATTTTTGCAATGGATACCAGCTTGCCGGAGTTGATTCAATACCTTGTGGTTGGAAGAATTGGTGAAGAAAAAACGGATGCTCCGGGCCACTTCCGGGCCAATCTCATGGATGGACGTAAGCTTTTGCTCATCAGCCTGACTCAGGCTGTCCAGGTCCGGAAAGTGGGTGGCCAGGACCTGAGCCAGATGTTCCCCCACATGAAAAATGCCTAGGGCGTATATAAAGCGGTCCAATGGCTTGGTTTTGCTTTTGTCAATCTCCCGCAACAGATTATCGGCCGATTTTTCAGCATAGCCCTCCAGAAGCAAAAGATCGCTCTTTTGCAAGTGATAGAGATCCGGAATGTGCCTGACCAGGCCGGTATTTAAAAGCTGATCTATACGCTTGCCGGCCAGGCCCTCGATATCCATGGCCCGTCTGGAAGCGAAATGCACGATGCGTTCCCGGATCTGGGCCGGACAGTCGATATTTGTGCATCGGCTCTGTTTCTTGTCCTGGCTGACCGCTACCGGGCCTTTGCAGACCGGGCAAGACTGGGGCATAGAGAATTGCTGTTCCCGGCCGTTTCGTTTTTCCGGGAAGGATTTGACCACATGGGGGATGACATCTCCGGCCCTTTCCACCAGGACCAGGTCCCGGATGCGTATGTCCTTGCTCTCTATCTGGTGCAGGTTGTGCAGTGAGGCTCGCTGGACCTCCACGCCGCCGATGGACACTGGCTCCAGATCGGCCACCGGGGTCAGAGCTCCGGTCCGGCCCACTTGCACCGAGATGTCCAAAATCGTGGTCGTGGCCTGTCGGGCGGGAAACTTCAGGGCCAGAGCCCACCGGGGATCTCGTTGCCGAAAGCCCAGGCTCTGCTGGGCCTTGCGGTCATTGATCTTGATGACCATGCCGTCGATTTCATAGACAAGCTCGTCCCGGATATCGGACAGATGCTGAAAGAAGGCCAGGGCCTTTTCTATGTCCGCACACTTCTCCTGCCACCGGACATTGGTTTTGAGCCCCCAATCGGGCAAGGTCTGGAGCATCTCCCATTGTTCGGCAAACTCTCGACCCCGGCATTCAGCGACTTCGTAGACAAACACGTGCAGGGGCCGCTGTGCGGTGATCTTGGGGTCTAGCTGGCGGACGGATCCGGCGGCGGCGTTTCTGGGGTTGGCGAAGAGGGACTCGCCTTTTTGGCTCCGCATGGCATTGAGGGCGTTGAACTCGTCTTTGCGCATATAGATCTCGCCCCGGAGGACCAGGCGTTCCGGCACAGGGGCATTATCCAAGGCCAAGAGCTGCAGAGGGATCTCCCGGATGGTCTTCACGTTGGCCAGGATGTCTTCTCCGGTGGATCCATCTCCACGAGTGGAAGCAAAGACCAGGCCGCCCTGTTCGTAAATGAGCTCCACAGCCAGGCCATCGTATTTGGGTTCAACGACATAGGACAGGTGGTCAACTCCCAGTTCCCGGCGGCAGGTGAGGTCGAAATCCCGGGCTTCCTGCAGAGAATATACGGCCCGCAGGCTGAGCATGGGCACCGGATGCCGGACCAGGCCCATGGCCTGGCGGGGCTTTCCACCCACTTGCTGGGTGGGTGAGGTGGGGGATGCAAGCTCTGGGAATTTCTGCTCCAAGCCTTCCAGAGACTGCAGCATGCGGTCGTATTCCGAGTCTGCGATAAGGGGATCATCCAGGACATAATACCGATAGGCGTGGTAGCGCAAGGCCTTTCGGAGCTTGGAGACCGCCTCCCGGGCTTGTTCCTGGTCTGCAATACTTTCCGGCCGGATATCAAGGACCTGTTCTGGCATGCATTTTCTCCACATGTAGCAAATTTAGGCACAGCGTATTGACAAAAAAAAATCTATTTTCTAAACTGTCTACAATTTACTAAAATAGTTCGATAATACAAATAGTATAAGAGAATGGCCGGAGCCATGAGAGAAAGACGTCCCCAGGGAGGTCCCTGGGAACGACGAAAAAAAAAAGACTCAACCCCGGTCGCTGGTTTGGACGTCCGGGACCGCCAGGCACGCTTCTGCGTGTGACTGGCCCATGAACAAGATTTGAACCTGAAGAGGGCCTGCCCTTGAGGGCAAGGGCGGCTTACTCACGAGCCGGGCTTTTGCGTAGGGCGGGCTTGACCCCAAGCCCTGCCCTTTTGATAGAAAAGCTTTCCCCTAGATTGCCCGGTGACTCTGCCCCCGGTATGTTCGAAGGGTCCGGGCCGGGCAATGACGGAGGGACCGGACCTCAGTGCGTTTCATCCTTGATCAACCCGGCAGATTCACTTTTTTGGGCGCTTTGGCCCAAAAAATATTTCAGATTGGCCGGCGGCGAAGCTGAACACTGATCACTGTGTTGTCCGGCATTTTGTGTTCACCTTATATATACCTGTTTAGGCGCGTACAGAATGAATGATGGCAAGCAGATAGCCCTGGTTGAAGTCGGTCCCCGGGACGGCCTGCAGTCCGAGGATACTCCTGTTGCCACGCAGTCAAAGGTTGATTTTATTGCCTGCTTGATCCAGGCGGGCATGCGGCGCATTCAAGTCGCTTCATTCGTCCATCCCCGGCGGGTGCCGCAGATGGCTGATGCCGAACAGTTGCTTGCGGCCCTCCCCTGTCTCCCGGACGTGGAGTATTCGGCATTGGTGCTCAATCGCACCGGGCTCAACCGGGCCCTGGGCACAAGCGTCCAGTGCATAGAGATATCCATATCCGCCAGCACCACTCATTCCCAAAAAAATACCGGGATGTCCAGGCATAAGGCCCTTGCAGAAGCCCAGGATATGATCAAGATGGCCAATGATCAGGGCTTTGCCGTGCGGGCCAGTGTGCAGTGTGCCTTCGGGTGTGTCTATGAGGGGGAGATTCACCGTGAGGTGGTCGGCAACCTGGCCGAAGAACTTGTTCAGGCCGGGGCAAAGAGTTTGGCTTTAGCCGACACCACAGGGATGGGCCATCCGGAGGCGATCCGCAGGGGAGTGGAGCTCATCCGGACCCGAATCCCCCAGATCCAATTAGCTCTGCATCTCCACGACACGTTGGGGCTGGGGCTGGTGAACGTATTTGCGGCCTTGCAAAGCGGTGTGCGCTGCTTCGACGTCTCCTGCGGGGGGCTGGGGGGATGTCCCTTTGTCCCCGGAGCGGCAGGAAATATTGCCACTGAAGACACCGCCTTTGTATTGGATAAGCTTGGATATACAACAGGGGTGGATTGGTCACAAGCAGCCCGGTGCACCCTGAAAATGGAAGAGTTCCTCGGTCGTCGACTTCCGGCCAAGCTGCGTCCGGAGTGCATGCCGGAGGGACTGCGCAAGTGGTGTTTGGACTCAAGACGGAGTGTGTAACTTCTGAAAAAGGAAAGTCTTTGCCCTGACCGACAGATCGCCGGGATTGTATCATCAGTATATGAAGGAGGGGATATGGATTTTGAGTTGAGCAAGGAACAGCAGATGATCCGCAAGGAAGTGCGCAAGTTCGCCAAGAGTGAAATCGCGCCGGTAGCCCAGGATCTGGACGAGAATGAGGAGTTTTCCCCGCAATTGACAAAGAAAATGGGCGAGATCGGCCTGTTTGGGATGTTTGTTTCCGAAAAATATGAAGGACAGGGCATGGACTATCTGTCCTACATCATTGCTGTTGAGGAACTGTCCCGTATGGACGGTTCCCAGGCAGCCACGGTAGCGGCTGGAAATTCATTAGGCATTGGCCCTTTGTATTATTTTGGGACAGAAGAGCAAAAAAAGAAGTATCTTCCCAAGTTGTGTTCCGGGGAGGCCCTGTGGGGCTTTGGCCTGACCGAGCCTACGGCCGGCTCCGACGCTGGAGGGAGCCAGACCACTGCTGTGCAGGATGGAGATGAGTGGGTCATAAACGGGTCCAAGATATTTATCACCAATGCGGCTACAGACATGACCCTGGGGGTGACGGTGCAGGCCGTGACCGGAACGCGGCCCAGCGGTAAGCCGGAATATACCTGTTTTATCGTCGAACAAGACACTCCCGGGTTCAAGGCTGTGCCCATGCACAAGAAGATGATGTGGCGAGCCTCGAATACGGCCGAGTTGTACTTCGACAATGTCCGGATTCCCAAGGAGAACATGCTGGGCCAAAAGGGGGACGGTTTTCATCAGATGCTGCAGACCCTGGACGGCGGTCGGCTCTCCATCGGAGCTATGGGGCTTGGAGGGGCCCAAGGGGCCTATGATCTGGCCTTGAAATATGCCCAAGAGCGGGAGCAGTTCGGTCAGCCCATAGGCAAGTTCCAGGCCGTGGCTTTTAAGCTTGCCGACTGCGCTACGGAGATAGAGTGTGCCCGCAACATCCTGTACAAGGCCTGTTGGCTGCGCAACAAGGACAAGCCTTTTGCCAAGGAAGCGGCCATGGCCAAGCTGTACTGTTCAGAGCTCATGGGCCGGGTGGTCAACCATGCAGTGCAGATCCACGGCGGGTATGGGCTGATGAAGGACTACGACGTGGAGCGTTTCTACCGGGATCAGAAGCTCTTGGATATCGGGGAGGGAACATCCGAGATCCAGCGCCTGGTTATTTCCAGGTATATCGGGTGTTGATGGAGATTTCAAAAGAGGCAATATCAGGCTGGAATGGATAAAAACCTCAAGCGAGGCCATTGAGGAGGGGTAACTATGGCGGCACAGATTGAGATTGGAAAAACAAGGATCGGGGATGTTGTGGAATCCAATGCCCATGAGCTTCAGGACCACATCGCCTTGGCCTATCATGAATTCGGGCTTGAAAAGACCTTTCCCGAGTTTCGCGATATCTGCAATCAAGTGGCTAAGGGGCTCATGGCCCTGGGAGTGGAAAGAGGCGACCACATCGCCTTTTGGTCCCATAATCTGCCGGAATGGGTGTACACCCAGTTCGGCAGCGCCAAGATGGGTGCGGTCATGGTCACGGTGAATACCAACTTCCGGGCCTTTGAGCTGGAATATCTGCTCAAGCAGTCGGACGCCACCACCTTGATACTGACCGGCGGTGTCCGTGAACCGGAGGAGTACATCCAGGTGGTCAATGAGGTGTGTCCGGAGCTGAAGGAGTGCAAGCCCGGAGAACTGAATTCCGAGAAGCTCCCGTACTTGAAAAATGTGGTCTACCTTGGAGAAAAGAGACTTCCGGGCATGTTTACCTGGAATGACATGCTGGAGCTGGGCAAGAACGTCTCGGATGAGGAACAAAAAGCCAGGGAGGACAGCCTGGATGCCGAGGATGTGATCATGATGCAGTACACCTCCGGGACGACAGGCTATCCCAAGGGAGTGATGCTCACTCACAGCAACCTGCTGGGCAATGCCCAGAGTATGGCTGAAATTATGGATCTGTCTCCGGAGGACACCCTGTGCATCCCGGTGCCTTTTTTCCATTGCTTCGGATGTGTGATCGGAACTATGTGCTGCACCGTTTCCGGGGCGACCATGGCCCCGGTGACCGCGTTCAGGGCGGATAGGGTCATGGAGACTATAGACGCCTTGAAGTGCACGGCAGTGCACGGAGTGCCGACTATGTTCATCGCTGAGCTGGAAGAAATGGACAGGAAGAGCTATGATACCTCCTATTTGCGTACCGGAGTCATGGCCGGATCTACCTGCCCCATAGAGGTCATGCGCGGGGTGATCGACAAGATGGGAGCCAAGGAGCTGACCATTGTCTATGGGCAGACCGAGGCCTCGCCCGGGATCACCCAGACCAGGCGGGACGACTCCATGCAGGTGCGCACAGAAACTGTGGGTCGGGCCCTGCCCAATGTGGAGGTCAAGATCGTGGACCCCATCTCCAAGCGGGAGGTCCCCATGGGGGAGACCGGAGAGCTGGCCAGCCGCGGATATCACATCATGAAAGGCTACTATAAGATGCCGGAGAAGACCAAGGATGCCGTGGACGATCAAGGGTGGCTGTATACCGGAGACCTGGCTGAGATGGATGCACAGGGCAACTGCCGCATCGTGGGCCGGCTCAAAGACATGATCATCCGGGGCGGGGAGAACATTTATCCCCGGGAGATCGAAGAGTTTCTGTACACCCATCCCAAAATCAAAGATGCCCAGGTGGTGGGTGTGGAGAGCAAGAAATACGGGGAGGAAGTGGTGGCCTTTGTCCAGCTCAAGTCCGGAGAAACGGCCACTCAGGAGGAGATCAAGGAGTTCTGCAAGGGCCAGATTTCCTATCACAAAATCCCTCGCTCCTTTGCATTTGTGGAGGAGTATCCGGTGACTGCCAGCGGCAAAATCCAGAAATACAAGCTTCGGGAGCAGGCGGCGGATATCCTGGCCGAGTTGGAAGCCTCGTGAAGTGCAAAAGTGTCGGCTGAGACAGAGCCAAGGGCTCACCGGAAATAAAAGAGCATACATCGAGGTAGATATGGGAGACGAACTGCTCAAAGCTCATACGGATGACAGTGGGGTTCTCACTTTAACCCTCAACCGGCCTCAGGCAATGAATTCCCTCAATTTCGACCTCCTGCGGGCTTTGGATGCCCAGATACGCAAAGTGCGCTTTCGTTCCGACGTCCGGGTGGTGATTGTCACCGGGGCCGGGGAGAAGGCCTTTTGCGCCGGAGCCGATCTCAAGGAACGGGCCGGCATGACCCCAACCCAGGTCAAGGAGTTTATTTACACTATCCGCAACCTGTTTACCGAGATCGAGAACCTGAATAAGCCGGTCATCGGGGCAGTAAACGGCGTGGCCCTGGGCGGAGGGACTGAACTGGCCCTGGCCTGCGATATGCGCATCGCCGCGCAAACAGCCAGCATGGGCCTGACCGAGACCAGGTTGGCCATTATTCCTGGGGCCGGAGGCACCCAGAGGCTGCCTCGACTCATCGGCCGAGCCAAGGCCAAGGAGCTGATCTTCACCGGCCGCCGCATTGATGCCCAGGAAGCTTTGAACCTCGGCCTGGTCAATGAGGTCTGTCCAGGCCAGGAGCTCATGGACTCGTGCCGGAAAATGGCGGACATGATCCTGGAGGCTGGCCCGATTGCCATTGAGCAGGCCAAGTACGCAGTCAATCAAGGCCTGGAGACTGATCTGCAAACCGGATTGGCCATTGAGTCCAACGCCTATTGGGTGACCATTCCCACCCAGGACCGGCTGGAGGGGTTGGCTGCTTTTCGGGAGAAGCGCAAACCTTTGTATAAAGGACAATGAGCATGGACAAAAGCATGGATTCACGGGCTGAAAATCGCAGGTGCTGGGAGGATGAGGAGAGAAAGCTTGATGAACGGTTGCAGGAAGCGCTCATGCCCGGCGGAGACAAGGCTGTGCAGCGCCTGGCCAAGCATGGCAAGCGTCCGGTGCGGGATCTCATTGCCTATCTCATCGACCCCGGGACCACGTTCTACGAATTGAGCCGGATCGCGGGCTTCGGCATGCACTATCCCGGAGTGGAGGATGTCCCTTGCGCCGGACTGGTTACCGGGATCGGCAAGATCCACGGCAACTGGACCATGATTGTGGCCAATGAAAGCCGGGTCAAGGCCGGGACCTATTTCCCCATCACCTTGAAAAAGCATATGCGGGCCCAGTTTATTGCCGATCAGTGCGGCCTGAATTGTGTGTATATCGCCGACTCCGGCGGGGCCTTTCTGCCTATGCAGGCGGATGTGTTTCCAGACGACCAGCATTTCGGCTCCATGTTCTATAATATGGCCCGCATGTCGGCCAAAGGCTTAAAGCAGATCACTTTGAGCACCGGGGGGAACACCGCAGGTGGAGCCTACATTGTGTTCATGGCTTGCCAGGCGGTGATGATCGACAAGATGGCCCACTCCTTTCTGGGGGGGCCTCCCTTGGTCAAAGCGGCTACAGGCGAGGATATAAGCGCGGAAGAGCTGGGCGGGGCCAAGGTACACACCCGGATTTCCGGAGGCGCCGATTACTTGTGCGCCACCCAGGACGAGGCGATAGCCAAGGTCAGGGAAATGCTGGCCCTGGAAAAACCCCAGACTCTGCATCATCACCGCTATCCGGAAAAGCCGCCCAAAGTGCCTGGTGAAAAGATGTACGAACTTATGCCCAAGTATGTGCAGCAGGGCATAGAGATCCGGCCCATTTTGGAGACATTGGCCGATGACAGCGAGTTTGCGGAATACAAAAAAGAATACGCCCGGGGCCAAGGAGACAACATCGTCACCGGCAAGATGCGCATCAAGGGCTTGCCTGTGGGTGTGGTGGCCTCCAACAAAGTGGGCATTATCTTTGTGGAGGCGGCTCGAAAGGCTGCGGAGTGGATTGTGCGCTGCAGCCAGGACAAGACCCCGCTCTTATTCATTCAAAACGCCCCTGGGTACATGGTTGGCTCGGATTCCGAGCATACCGGGATCGGAAAATACGGAGCGGACATGGTCCGGGCTGTGTCCTGCGCCCAGGTGCCCAAGGTGCAGCTGGTCATTGGACCGGACCACGGAGCGGCCAACTACGGGATGTGCGGACGGGCCTATCGCCCGCATTTCCTTTTTGCTACCATGAGGGCCAGGACTTCGGTTATGAGTGGACGCAGTGCGGCCAGCGTGCTGTTATCCATTGAAAAGCGCAAGCGCGAGGCCGAGGGGAAAGAGATGGGTCCGGAAGAGGCAGAGAAGTTCCAGCAAGATATGATTGCCAAGTACGACGGCGAAGCCCATCCTTTTTACTGCGGGGCCCGGATATTGAACGACAGAGTTTTGAAGTTTTCCGAGATCCGGGATTGGCTGGCCATGGCCTTTGAGGTCAGCCTGCTCAAAGAGATCGGCGAGCCTGGGTTTGGAAACTTCAGACTGTAAAGATATGTGCTGGTTTGAGAGCCGAGATGGCGGCCTGGAACACGCTTGGCAAAACGTTTGCAACCTCAAAGAAGGAGCGCAGTTTATGACCGAATACAATTTGTGGAACATTTTTCCCCGCATGCCCAAGAAGGTGACCATCGGAGACATCACAGTTCGGGATGGGTTCCAACACGAGGAAAAGTTCATTTCCACAGCAGCCAAGAAGTACTATTTGGACGAGCTTATTTTTGCCGGGTGTCGCAATATTGAAGTGACCAACTTGGGCAATCCCTTTATATTGCCCCAGTTTAAGGACGCAGAGGACCTCTTGACCCATTTGCGCAGCGACCAGTTCAAGAAGCGCTGCGAACGTAAGGGGGTCAACTACGATGATATCTGTCTGACCTGCATAACCATCCGGGAAGGGGCCGTGGATCGGGCCATTGAGCTCAAGAAAAAGGGCATCGGTCCCGATCGACTCTTAATGATGGTCTCCACGGAAGAGGAGCATCACTTCGCCAACTCCGGGACCACCCTGCCCGAGTACTGGAAAGAGGCCGAGCGATGCATCCAGAAGTGCAACGATGCCGGGATGAAGATGTGCGGCACGGTGAGCACCATCTGGGGCAGCCCCATCGGTGGCGCCACCGAGCTCAAGGACGCGGTGGAATTTACCAAACGCTGGCTGGAGATCGGCGCCCATGATGTGGAGCACGCCGATCACGACGGCAGTGCCTCGGCGGCGGAGGTCTATCGTTATTTCGCCATGATCCTGGACGAGATCCCGAATACAGAGGTGCATATCGCCCATTTTCATGAGACAAAGCGCATGGCTGCCGCCTCTGTCCTGGCCTGTCTGCAGGCGGGGATCACCAACTTTGAGGCCACTCTGGGCGGATTGGGCGGTCAACCGGCCAACTTTATGGATGACTGTCCTGTGAAGGGCACCGGGGAGTACTACTATAAGGACCCCCGCTTCGTGGGCCTTATGTGCCTGGAGGACCTCTTGGTCCAGATCGATGAGATGGGCATAGAGCACGGCTACGACGTAGACCGGATCCTCAAGCTGGGACAGCAATTGGAAAAGACCATCGGTCGCAAGCTGCGTTCCGAGGCGGTGGTCAACGGCCGAACTCTGAAAGAGGGACATCCTCAGTTTGCCCGTCCGGGCCTGGCAAAGCGCAAGGAAAAGCAGGGCGAAAAACAGGGACAAAAACTGCCCGAGAACTGGGCAGGCAAGGCGGTTTTGCCCTCGCATCTGCAACCGTAGGGTTGAGGAGACAGAGGTCAGCTTTGCCTCTGGACTGCCTTTTATTCGCTATTTGTTATTTGAAGGAGGTGGGCATGGAACCCACACGGGAAAATACGCCTCATATCAATGTAGATTATTTCGAGGACTTGACCGGGGAGATCAGTTCGGAAAAAGGTGGTTCCGTCCAGGATATCGGCCCCAGGATCAAGGCCTTGCGGGAAGAGAAAAAGGTGAGTCTGGAAGAGCTGTCTGAGGCCACCGGCTTTGATACCTCGTATTTGGCCAGCATTGAAGAAGGAGATGTGCAGCCCCAGCTGGGGACCATCATCAAGCTGTCCAAGGCCCTGGATGCAGCATTCAGCCGACTGATCTCAGGTCCCGGCGATAAACCGTACGCTGTGACCCGCAAGAATGAGCGCAAACCTATATCCCGAACCACCACGCCCAAGGGGCAAAAGCATCTCTATTCCTATTTGAGCTTGGATGCCGAGGTCCAGGGCCGGCATATGGAGGCCCTGATAGTCCAGTTGGAAGAAAATCCGGATGAAGAGATCTCCCAGCATCAGGGCGAGGAGTTTATTTTCGTCCTCGACGGGCATGTGCTGGTCAAGCTGGGGGAGGATAAGTTTGATCTGGAACCAGGAGACAGTGTCTATTACCTGTCCACGGTGCCCCATCTGGTTGCCGCCAAGGAAGGCCAAGCCACCATCTTGGCTGTGCTGTACGAGGGATAAAAACAGTCGTCATTTACGAGCCGCGCTGTTGGCGCGGCTCCCTGCCCCCACGTCCTGTCTTGAAGATGGATATCTCTTCTTTTCTTGTGGGAGAAGAACGGGCTTTAGAGGAAGGAAAATTATGCTGTATGGTGGATATAGGGTTGGATAAAAAAATTAGGGGTTAGGTGAGTATCACCTAACCCCTTGAAATGGATGGCGGAGCTGACCGGACTCGAACCGGCGGCCTCCGGCGTGACAGGCCGGCGTTATAACCAGCTTAACTACAGCTCCGCATCAGGATTCGCATGGTGGGCGGAACAGGGCTCGAACCTGTGACCCCCGGCTTGTAAGGCCGGTGCTCTCCCAGCTGAGCTATCCGCCCCGCTGCGAGAAAAAGAATATAAAGATGTCCTCTTTTTTTGTCAATATTTTTTTGGAAGCGAAAAAAATATTTTTGGATCTTATTCCTGGGTGCAGACTGCGGCAATCTCTTCCTGCAGTTGGCGTACTGTGTACAGGGGATCATCCGCCTGACGGATGGGCCGGCCGATGACCACGTGATCGGCGCCGTTGTGAAAGGCCTGACGAACATCCACTGTCCGTTTCTGGTCATCTGCGGATCTGTTCTCCACCGGCCTGACCCCAGGGACAACTACCAGAATCTGGCTCCCAATATGCTCCCGCAGGGCCGGGACTTCCAGCCCGGAAGAGACCACTCCCGCGCATCCCAGCTGCAAAGCCCTTCTGGCCCGGCTCAGAACCAGATCCCGGGCTGGGCAGGTAAAGCCCAAATCCTGAAGATCCGAGGCATCCAGACTGGTCAGAGCGGTCACAGCCAGGATGCGGGCCGATCCCTGGACTTCGCAGGCCGCTTGCAGCATGGGGTCGTTGCCGTGTACGGTTACCAAAGATAGGTTATGCTTTTGGACCTGCTGGACAGCTTTGCCTACGGTCTGGGGGACGTCAAAAAACTTCAGATCCAGCATAATCTCAGCGTCCTGGTCCTGTATCCAGTGCACCAAGTCCCAGCCTGCGGCCAGGAAAAGCTCCAGGCCGACCTTAAAAAAGCGGATATGGGGTGTGAGCTTGCGGACCCAGTCTTGGGCCAGGTGCAAAGAGTCCACATCCAGGGCGAAAATGATGCGTTTGTCCAGGGTGATGGGTGTAGACACGATTTTCTCGTAGTTGTTGATTTGACGATTGTGCATGGTCAGCAGAGGTGACCGGCAGTGATTTTGGGGCACACTACTTCAAGTGCTTGCGGCTTGCAATCAGAGAGTCCAGGCCCAGCAGGGCTGTTGGGGGCTGTATGTAATCTCTTTGCGATATCAGGGAGTGAGCTCAAATATTTGCTTGAGGATCTTTCATGTTTTAGCAACATGCAGATGAGAACAAGGGTGTCGTGAGGAGAGGCTATGCAGGTCAGGGCAACCGGACAGCATATGAGAGGCCCAAAGTCGGGGCCGGTTCTCGAGCTTTTGCCCTGGCAGTGGCTGGTCCTTGGTGCCCTCTCCGGGCTGTATGCCTTCGAGTTTCCACTTGCCGGCGGATTCGTCTGCGCCCTCCTGGTCCTGGGCTTGAACCTGAACAGGTCTTTGTCCATTGGATATGTTTGGGTGCCGGTGGCCTTTGGGTTGGGATTGTTGTGGGCCTGGCTGCATGCTCCTGGAGTCGTGCCCTGCATGCCGGAGTGGATGGAAAGGCGAAACGAGGCTCAGGTTCGGGGCAGAGTGGAGGCAGTCACATTCAAGCCGGAACAGAGGATACAGATCATTCTTGCCGATGTTCACTGTCAAGGTGAAGATTTTGGGCAGACCTTGCCTGGTAAGGTGGTCTGGACCTGGCAAGAACCTTTGCTTATACCCGCTCCGGGGCAGGAAGTACGGTCCAGGCTGCGGATAAAACCGGTGCATGGATTCTGTAATTTCCATACCTGGGACAGCCGGGCCTATTGGGCCAGGAAGGGCGTTTTGTACCGCTGCTACACCAAAGGGGACAAGGCTTCGGTAAGACTTGAGGGTGAAGCCGGAAAGCTGTGGAACTGGCGCGAAAAGCTGCGTCTGGATGTCCTGCAGGCCACGGATCCGGGTCCTGGACAAGGACTTCTTTTGGCTTTGCTCATGGGAGATCGTTCCCATTTGAGCTATTCGACCCTGGATTTGGTCCGCAGGGCGTCCCTGGCCCATACACTGGCCTTATCCGGGTTGCACCTGGGATTTGTCATAACTTTGGGGTGGGGTCTGGCTTGGGCTTTGGGCTGGTTCTGGCCGAAGCTCTTTTGGTTTTTTCCCCGGCCTTTGATGGCTGTAGCCGTGGGTGTGCCTCTGGTGGTTGTTTACTTGTGGCTGGGGCAGGGTCGGGATTCTTTGCTTCGGGCTGCGTTGATGTTTTTCTTTTGGGCCCTGCTCATGCTTTCCGGTCGGAACAAAGCCCTCTTGGACGGTCTGTTCTTTGCCGTGGCGGTGTTTATTCTTTGCAATCCTATGGCAGTGTTCTCCCTTGGCTGGCAACTGTCCATGGTGGCTGTGGCCGGGATATTGCTTTTGTGGCCTCTGCTGGGCCTTCGGTTGCAAAACAGACGCTCTTGGACTGCGAAGTTGTCCTTCTTTCTGGTTTCAGTTTTTTTATTAAGTATTGTAGCCAATACAGCCTTGCTTCCCCTGCTTGCGGCCAACTTCGGCCAGCTCAGTCCGCACCTGTATCTGAACGTGATCTGGCTTCCGATTTTGGGCTTCTGCGTCCTTCCCCTGGGGCTTGGTGGGTTGGTCCTCAATCTGCTGCCCGGTGAAGGCATACTGGGCGTTCAATGTCTGCATCTGGCCGGTATGATTCTGGAGAGGCTGGCCAGACTTTTGGAATGGCTCAGTGCCCAGGGCTGGCTGGAGGTCATTGTCACTCCCCGGCCGGGTTGGCTGGAATGTCTGGGATATTGGACTCTTTTGGGGGCGTTGGTGGCCTGGGTTCGGACCCGGTCACCCAAAAGCCTGTTCCTGGCCGGTATAGGCTGTGCAATGCTCTGCTTTCCCTGGCTTTATGCCCACCAAGGAGGACAGCCGGGTTCGGTTCAGGCCAGGATCCTGGATGTGGGCCAGGGGCAGGCAGTCTGCCTGGAAGGTCCACAAGGGCACAGGACTTTGGTGGATGGAGGAGGATCTTGGAATCCGGACTTTGATCTGGGCCGCTTTGCGCTCAGTCCGGCCTTGACCTACAGGGATTGGCCCGAGGTGGAGACTGTGGTCCTCACCCATTCCGACTTTGACCATCTGCGGGGACTGTTCTTTATCTTGAAACATTATGCTGTGGATCGGTTCCTGTTCAATGGGCAATGGCCCCAAGGGGAGGACGGCAGAAAATTGCGCCGCATACTCCAAGCCCGGGACATCCAGGTTGTGCAGGTGGAAGCCGGGGATAGGATAAATATTGGGAATGATTTCTTTTTGGAAGTTCTGCATCCGGACTCCGGTGCTGAGATGTTCCAAGAAAATGATATGTCCTTGGTCCTTCGGGCCGTTCATCGCGGGCGTGGCTTGGCTTTTGTGCCGGGAGATATTGAAACCGAGGGCATCAAAGCATTGCTGAAGAGGCAACAAGATATGCAGGCCGATCTGCTCATTGTGCCCCACCACGGCAGTCGGGGAAGTTTGAGCCCGAAGCTGTATGCCCGGGTGGATCCTGAGCTGGCAGTGGTCAGCTGCGGTTTCTTGAATATTTTTCGGTTTCCGCATTCTCAAGTTGTTCAGGCCTTGACCCAGACCGGGGTGCGCCTGGAGCGAACATCCCGCAGCGGCGAGGTCCGGGTGCAGTGGGACCTGGAGGAGAAGGGCATCAGTTCCTTGCAGACCAGGCTGGACCCTGCAATATGGAATGAAAATATCTGTCCCTAGATGTGAGGCCTATGAAATTTGTAACATCCCAGCTTTTATACTTCTTTCAGAGCCGCACGGCCAAGCGCAACGTCAAGATCCTGTGCAAGTTCCTGCTGGTTCTGATTCTGCTCATATTTGTGTACAGCTATGTCTTTCACTACATCATGGCCCTGGAGGGCAGAGAGTTTTCCTGGCCGACCAGCATATACTGGACTTTGACCGTGATGACCACCCTGGGGTTTGGAGACATCACCTTCACCAGCGACATCGGGCGTATCTTTTCGGTCATGGTTCTGCTCTCCGGGGTTATATTTCTTCTGGTCATGCTTCCCTTTACCTTCATCCAGTTCTTCTACGCTCCGTGGCTGGAGGCCCAGGACAAGGCCAGGACCCCGAGAAATCTGCCCAAAGGCACCAAAAACCATGTCATCATGACCAATTTCGAAGCTGTAGCCATCGCCTTGATCAAGAAGCTGACCCAGCACAACTACCAGTACGCCATCTTGATAAATGACCAGCAAGTGGCCTTAGAGCTCTATGACCAAGGATATAAAGTGGTTCTAGGGGATCTCGACGACAAGGAGACGTATGCCAAGCTCCGGGCCGATCAGGCGGCCCTGGTCCTTTTTAATCAAGACGATCAGCTCAACACCAACGGTATCTTTACCCTGCGTGATTTTTCCGTTGCCACGCCTATAGTGTCCAACGCCGAAAGCCAGGCTTCCATCGACATCATGGAACTGGCCGGAGCCAATCAGGTCTATCACTTCTCCCATATGCTGGGCCGGGCCCTGGCCAGACGGGTTCTGGGGGTCAGCATGCACGCCAACATCATCGGCAAGTTCGGTCAGCTGGCCATTGCCGAGTCTCCGGCCATGCGTACGCCTTTGGAGGGCAAGGGCTTGCGGGAGAGCGGGATTCGGGAAAATACCGGAGTGAATGTGGTGGGCATCTGGCAAAGAGGCACCTTTGCCATTCCCGGGCCACAAACGCAGATCAGCGCCCAATCCGTGCTGGTCTTGGCCGGGTCGGATGAGCAGCTGCAGCGATATGATGAACTGTACAGCGTCTATAGCGTGTCCATGCATCCGGTGCTCATCCTGGGCGGAGGGCGGGTGGGCAAGGCTGCTGCCCAGGCCTTGCAGGAAAATCAGGTCGAACACCGGATTGTGGAAAAGAACGTCCGTCTGACCAAAAGCCAGGAGAACTACATTTTAGGGGATGCTGCGGACATTGAGGTCTTAAAGCGGGCCGGGATTGAAAATACCCCCTCGGTGATCATCACCACCAACAACGACAACATGAACATCTACCTGACCATCTACTGCCGCAGACTGCGCCCGGATATTCAGATCATCACCAGAACCACCCTGGATAGAAACATCAGCAAGCTGCATCATGCCGGAGCGGACCTGGTTATGTCCTACGCTTCCATGGGGGCCAACGCAGTGATCAATTTTCTCAAAGAAGACAAGGAGCTCATGCTGGCCGAAGGGCTCAATATCTTCCGCCAGCAGATTCCCAAGAGCCTGGTGGGAAAATCTCTTCTCAAAAGCAGGATCAGGGAGAAGACCAGTTGCAGTGTGATTGCCGTACACTCTGAAAATGGCATGCGTATCAACCCGGAGCCTGGATATGTCCTGCAACAGGAGGAAGAAATCATTCTGATCGGGACCAATGAGGCGGAAAAGAACTTTCACTGCCATTTTGAGCCCGATGATGAGCTCAACAGATGAAGACTGGCACTCCCTATCAAGTTCTCATCCTCTCTCTCAAATACAAAATGGGTCTTCCCTTCCCTCCAGACCAACGGTCCTCTTTCCAGCTACGGCCTGGCCCAAGGGATCAAAAGAGCCTGAAAGACTCTGGTCTTCCCCGCACAACCCCGCATGATCTGCGAAGGAGGGCGGCCACCATCATATCCGAGCTGGGGTTCAATCGCCTGGTGGTGGACAAGATCCTGAACCACAAAGACAGGACTGTGGGCGGGATCTACGACCGGCATACATACGATACGGAAAAACGCCAGGCCCTGGAAGCATGGGAAGCTGAGCTGGAACAGATCCTGGCCGGGAAGATGGATAAGGACGGCAAGGTGATTGACATTCGAGAAGCTCAGGGATGAAGGTGTGAGTATGAATGATCAGCAACGAGACAGCACAGCAAAGTATATCTATGATCTGAGCAAGGGCATTGCTCTTTTATCTGTAATCAAGCCCATTTGGGAACCTGGTGCGGCGGTCTTGCCTATCATCTTCGGGGTGACTGCTACCTGTCTGTTCTTTTCTTGGGGTTATGTATTGGAAGGGAGGAAATGAAATGGATACATTTGGGTGGATCATGCTTTTTCTGTCCGTAGTGGCCGGGATCGGGACTTTCCTGACTTGGCGGTCCAACAAGAAACACCGCGGGGACCATAAGGTCCACTGATACCGACTCCATATCTTCCCCGGCCTAGTACCATTTGTTGAGGACGGCCTCGATGTTGCCCTTGATCGCAAAAAAAGAGAGAAGCCACCGCGTGAGGTGGTTTTTCACGGAGCGTTTGAGGCGAGGCTTCTTGCTTTGGCGTGTTCAGAACCACCGAAGGGATACCAACGATGGACAGTGAGACTTCTTGCCGACAAAGTGGTGGAGCTTAACATTGCACCGTCAGTTTCACCCATGACAATACAACGGGCTTTAAAAAAATGAATTTAAACCTCACCTCCGCAAGTACTGGAAAATCCCGCCGCAGGAAAGCGCGGCCTTCGTAGCAGCGATGGAGGATGTTCTGGATGTCTACCACATGCCCTATGACCCGTGCTATCCAGTTGTCTGCATGGATGAATCGTGCAAGCAATTGGTTGGTGAGGTTCGTGAGCCGATACCGTGTCAACCGGGCAGCCCGGAACGTATTGACGATGAATATGTGAGAAAGGGTGTCGTACAAATTTTCATGGAAGTCGAGCCGTTG
>JBNJII010000057.1:0-18630 GCA_051749205.1 Thermodesulfobacteriota bacterium
AATGTTGAAAGGCAAAAGATGTTTAGACCCCGATGAAATGGGAAGAAATTTCATGGGGCAGGCAGGATTATCAGGATCTCCTGGATTATTTTCTGCCCGTATGCCGGAAGCCTGCGGGCAGTGAATCAATCACGCGCTACGCGTGATGTAAAAGCCCTCTCTTCCATCGCCGAGAGACGATTGGACCTTTCTTGGCGGGCTTCCGGCACGCCAAGAAAAGTATCCTGATAATCCTGTAAATCCTGTCAAAAATTCTTAATTGCTAGAGCATTCCACAGCCGACGACGAAGAAACGATCCTTCTCCTGTTCTATCTGTTCCTTGACCTTCTTGGATCAGGGCTTCTCAAGAGGCTGTCCAAAGGCTTCTGAGGGGGTGCAGAGAAGCTCTCATTGAACCATGCAAGGGTGCAACGGATTTCGAAAAGTTGTCACAAAAACCCTGTCAAGACTTTTTATGTTTTTTGCTGAATAGATACGGATGTTCATCCATATGGTCATATGGCCGCCCAGTCCCCAAGAACCGGGACTGGGCGGCGAATATTTAGTGAATGGATATCAGCCCGCCCGCGGACATGACCAGAATGACGGCGATGATAAAGGCAAAGAGCAAAAAGATGTACGGCTTTTCCTTGTTCACAATCATGCCGATCACTGAGCCCCAGGCCCCGACTACTCCGGCCAGGCAGCAGATGCCGATGCCCAGCATGGCGATGGCGTCGCTCTTGGCCAGGACGTCCATGTACCAATGCCCGTGTATGACTTCGGTGTTGGCTGCATTTTTCCAGATCTCTGCAGTATCCTGGCCGGCAAACAGGCCGTTGAGCACCGCTTGAGGGTCAAAAAACTGATTAAAGCCTATCAGGTACAAAACAATGCCCACGATGGATACACACATTCCGACAAGAGTTATCCAGTAGGCGATTTCGCCGTAAATAATACCTGATAGCAGTGGCTTTGGTATTTGTCTTTCTTCTGTCATGGTCTTCCTCCTAGAGCATACCGATTGCCTTTTGGACCAGCCTGATTCCGGAAAATAACATGACCGCAATGATCAGGTAGCGGATAAATCCGGCCTTGACCTTGAGCATGATCTTGGCCCCAATGAGGGTGCCCACAATAAGCCCGATCATGCTGGGTACGGCGAACAAGGGAAACATCCCCCCGCCCACGATATACGGCCAAACCGCGGCTGTATCACCCAGGGAGATCATGACCTTGCTGCAGGTAGCGGCCACCTTCAGGGGGGCCATCATGACCAGGTTGAACACAGGGACCATGGCCCAGCCGGCTCCCAGGCCGAACAGGCCGGAAATGAGGCCCACCCCGCAAAAAAGGCACAACCCCAGGGCGGTCCTGGTCAGCTTGTAGTCCACCACCTTGCCCAGGGAGGCCTCGTAATAAGGCGTAGCCAAGCCCAGCTTGGCGGTCAGCCTGTCTACATGGCTGACTTCCGGATACTCCGACTTCCCACCGAAAAAGATAAACAGCATTGCGATGCCGATAACAATAATGCCCAAGGCGCCGTTGATGAAGGCCTCGCCGCCCTTGCCCATGTGAGCCTGGATATATCCGGCCAACAAGGCTCCGATCACGGCAAACACCGTGTAGGGAACGGCCCCGGTAAACAAAAGCCGGATGTTGGCGACTCCCCGGCGCAGAAAAGGCCTGGCCGCTACCAGGGCTCCGGCCATGGCCACAAACAATCCCGTAGAACGGATAATATACGAATCAATGGGCGTAAAACCCATGAACAAGGGAGTAAAAATAACCCCTCCCCCGACACCGGCCAGGACAGCAAATATCCCGATTGCTGTACAGACTAAAAGCAAACCAATAAAAAACATCAGTGGGCTTATGCCCATGGGCTCTATGCCTGAGGAGGCATGAATGGTGTTCACACTGACCACCACAGCCAGGGCGGCAAGCAAGGTCCATCCCAAACCTTTGAGAATGGCTTTTCGTTTGGCCAAAAACGCTTTCATGAACCTTCTCCTTGGTCATGCATTCACTTCCAATCCATAAGCCGACGCTTGGCATGTCCATCCACGCCGACTCCGCTGTCCTCCCTCGATACCGACTGAAACGACGAGCGCCCTTTTCTGCCGGTTCCAACAATCGCACAGCCTTTGCAATCTTGATGACTCAGCTTTATGTTTTGCCCATATCCACCCCCTTTCGCCTGAAGTTCATACCTCCCCAGCCTTGTGAATTTTTACACAAATCAGTTCCTTTTGTTTAAAGCTTTTCCGTATCCTTGTCAAAAACAAATCTTTTTGTTTCATCCTGGCGCATTATGTATCATAATCTTTCTCTTCCCTCAGGCCCGGTAACTTTGTTCCTTGTTGCAAGATACCAGAATACAGACTCCTGTTATCCAGGCTCGGTGCAAATTAACTGACTTTGTCGACAGGGAGAAACAACACCCCAAACTCAAGTTCCGTCAGAAAAAAAACCAACATAGATCCCCTCCTTCACCTGCCCCCTGAACAACAAGGCATTCTTCTTGCAAGAGAACCCAATCATGAGCCCGTAGAGGGCAAAACAACGACCCCACACCTCAGTTTCAGCTGGAGGAGAAATTGCCAGCGAACCTCGAAAATATTCAGAGCGTGCTCTGCCACCTCCTGGACAACTCCGTCAATGCACACGGTTTTGCCCTGTTTGAGGCCAATGGCGATTTGGCCCAAGCCAACTCCAATTTTTATCAGCTCTGTTTTTTGCCTCACAGGCTGGAACACAAGATCAATCTGTTCCGCGACTTTGCCCTTGGTCCAGAAGTCCTGGAAAAGCTGGCCGAGAATCATTTTGCATCCTGTATAGCCTTGTACACCCCCAACTCCCTGATGCATGAAAAGTCCCCTCTCTGCTACCGATTGGAAATGACCCTCATTCCTTTCCCAGGCCATAACCGCCTTGCTGCCTTTGCCCAGCCCCTAAAGGCCAAGCAAAAAGGGGTTATGCTCATGGAAAACCTGGACACCTACCAATTCATTACCGACAAGCTTGAAGACATCGTTTTTTTGCAGGATGCAAACTTTTGCATCTTTTACATCAATGAGAGTGTCAGCCGATTGCTGGGTTTAAGTCAACAAGAGGTTATGCACCAGGAAGCTTTCTCCCTTTACCACCCAGAAGACAGGGCAGAAGTAACAAAGGCCATGCAGACTTTGAAAGAAAGCTCCCGGGAGATCGCTTTTGAGGTCAGAATGCGCCACCGGGACGGATACTATATATGGGTGGAATCCCGGGCCCGGATATTTTCCTCCGACGGCAAACGCGTGATCATGTCCATCAACAGGGATATTTCCCAGCGCAAGCAGACTGAAGAACAAATAAAGTTCATGACCTTTCATGACACCTTAACCGGACTGTTCAACCGCAACTACTTTGATCAGGAAATGCGCCGGGTAGCCGAAGCCAGGTACTCCCAGATGGGACTCATCATCTGCGACGTGGATTGTCTCAAATTTATCAACGATACCCTGGGACACAAGAGCGGGGACAAATTAATCCAGGCCGCAGGGGCAACCCTTTTGAGCTCTTTTCGGGTCAGCGACATGGTAGCCCGGATTGGAGGGGATGAATTCGCCGTGCTCCTGCCCGATGCCTCCCGAAAGGACCTGGACCAGGCGGTCAAAAGAATTCAAAAAAACATGCTCCGGTTTTCCTGGCAGAATCCGGAGCTGCCCCTGCATATGTCCATCGGCTCTTCTTGGGCCGATAAACCGCCTTTTGACATGCAGGCCCTGTTCAAGCAGGCCGATGACGCTATGTATGAAAACAAGCTTTATAACAAGCGGATGCATAAGTCAGACGCCTTTCACATCCTCATGACCATCCTCAAAAAACGCGAGCCGGACACCGAAAAGCGCAGAGAACAGCTGGAAAGCATCCTGCAAAAGATGGCCGGCTCCCTGCAAATATCCGGTCAGGACAGGGACTTTCTGCTCTTGTTCGCTAAGGTCTACAACATCGGTTTATTGGGAGTGCCCCAAGAGATCGTTGCCAAGGATTCCTCTCTGAGTCCTGAAGAGCGTCAAATCCTCCGCCAGCAGGCGGAAACCGCCTACCGCATCGCCCAACACACCTCCGAGCTGCAGCCCATTGCCGAATGGATATACAAACAGCACGAATGGTGGAACGGACAGGGGTATCCTTCCGGGACAAGCGGCAAGGACATACCCTTACCCTCCAGGCTCATGGCTGTAGCCAGAGCCTATACAGCCATGACCACGCCCAGACCTTATCGCCCTGCGAAATCCCATGCCCAGGCCTTGGCTGAACTGCGAAAAGGGGCAGGGACGCAGTTCGACCCTCATCTGGTCCAGACCTTCATCAACAACCACAAAAATGGGCCAGGCGAACGATGCGATTCGTCCTTGTAGCCGGAGAGAAGGGTTGCTCCACGGTCGATTCCAGGCTACATTGGAAATAAGGACGTAGCGGCACAAGATTTTAAAAGGCTCGGGAGCGTTGTGCTCCATTGCAGACATACGTGTGTGTACCTGTCAAACCCCGGCCCATTGACCGAAGTGTATGCCCCCATTCTTTCCAAAACGGACTTTTTCCAGACGCGACATTTTCCTGGCTTTGGCCGGTCGTCTGCGCCAGGACGCAACACCAGGCTCCCCGACGGGCATGGATCCGCTGGGCAAAAGCATCGACAGCCTCATGGCCCAAGGCCGGTTTGCAGAAGCCTCGACCAAGCTGAGGCGGCTTTTGGACAAAAGCCCGGACCATGTCCAGGCCAGACGCAAGCTGGGATACTGCCTGATGCAGACCGGTCAAAGGGCAGAAGCTGAACAAGAGCTGAGCACTATTTTGACCCATTACCCCCACGATCCCTTCGCCCTCCTGCATCAAGGGCTAAACCTTGTTGTGCAGCGCCGTCTGCCGGAAGCCATCTCTGTGTGGAGAAAATATTTCAACACCGACCAGCCGGTGATCCAACGGGCCGTGAACCTTCAGATTGCCCTCTTTGAGACCGGCGGCCCTTCAGAACCGGAAGAGGTGGCCGCCCATATCCAACAGGCCATTGCCGAGCAGCAGGACATGGACCATAGCTAGTACCGCGTCTTATAAGTCCGCCCCGTTTATTGGAAATAGAATCAAACAAGCCGCAGCCTCAGGGCTTTTGGGGTCTGCTCGATTTGCTCTGTCTCTGGATAATAGCGATTTGTGTTCTGAAGCTGAACACTCCTGGAAACTTACATTTGAGAACAAAATTACCCTGCTGTGGAAGCAAGACCCCTTGCCTCAAAAGCCAAACTGGAGTACATATACATCCCTTTGGTTGAGGCCAAGGGATGTACAAACCCAATTTGAGCGTTGTTTCGAATAAAGATTATATAGGAAAGGTAGACAGGAATGAAGGAAAGCTTTGACAAACTCAAAAAAGTGGCTGAACGTATTGCGGAATTGGACGATCGGGTCCTGGAGGTCTTTGTCCATTCCGATACGCCCAAGGATCCCCTGCAGGGCGAGGAGGTAGACCTGGTCTGCCATCTAGCCGACCCCAATATAACCCAGGATTTAGACACCTACAACGACCAGGGATACGCCTGGGGCCTGGATATGGCCGAGAACATACGGCCGATGGCTGAAGAGCAAAACATTGAGGCCGAAATCATTGTCACCCCATTTAATTTCCAAATGCACGACGCCGGAGAGTACGGCGAGTACTATCACTCCCTGTTTCTGAAGTCGGGCTTCGATCCAGTGCTGGATGCCGCGGACCAACAAAAGAAGAACCGCGAAGAGCACATGATCAAAGACCTGGAACAGGAGTAGCCAGCATGCGGCCGGTCGTCCAAAGAGTCGCCTTCAGCATGCACCCGTAAACTCGGCCCGGGAGTCGCAGCTCTTATAATCCGGATTCTTTTCCGTCCCGCAACTGACGCATTCTGTACCACCCAGCTCCAAGAAGGAGAATGAAAAGGGCGATGACACCAGCGGCTCCCACAAGGCCCTGGGCACTGCTGTGCAATGTTTTGCCTAGAAGTTCAAGGAGTGTGTGCATAGATCCTCCATTGCCTGCCTAAGGCTGCTCAATGGTGGGGGAAAAGATATACGAGAACACCACCCTCTGACTCCCGCCTGACCCAGTCCCGGTCCATTTTGCCACCAATCCGAGAATCCAGGACAGCAAGGACGAGGGCTCTTCCGGTCCTTCAACGCGGTGGACCGTACCCTCAATGCCGGCCATCTCGCTCAGGAGATCGATCGCATCCTGTCTTCCGCCCAGGACATCAACCAGGCCGACCTTCTTGGCCTGCTGCCCTGTGTAGGCCCTGCCGTCGGCCAACTCCCGCACTTCGTCCAGCTCCATCTTCCGGCCTTGGGCCACAGCCAAGACAAACTGCTTGTGCAGATCATCTACCAGCTCTTGATAATAGGTCCGTTCCTTCTCACTCAGGGCATGGGTGGGAGAGCCGGCATCCTTGAGCTCGCCGCTGACCACGGTTTGATCCTGTATGCCCACCTTCTGCATCAGGCCTTGAAAGGAAAGCATTTGGGCTTTGACCCCTATACTGCCGGTTATGCTCCCCGGGTTGGCCACTATCCGGTCCGCTCCGCAGGCGATGTAATATCCGCCGGAGGCTGCCACCGCCCCCATGGAGGCAACAACCGGCTTTTTCTGAGCCAAGCTGCGCACAGCGGAGTAGATCTCCTGGGAGGGAGCCACAACCCCGCCCGGAGAGTCTATTCGGACCAATACCCCCTGCACAGCCTCGTCCTCGGCCAGGCGCTGTATCCACTCGGTTGTCCGTCTGGAATCGACTATTGTCCCCTGGACATGAACGATCCCCACCTTGCTGGCGAACCAGCCTATATCCCCGCTGCGTAAGGCCGAAAAAAAGGCCATGGCCCCAAAGGTCAGGGCCACGGCCACACAAACAAGAGTCAGCCCAAACAGCAAAGGGTGCCTTTGGCTGAACCTATTGGTCATCGTCTGAGGAATGCTCCTCGTCTTCCAGTTTCTGGCGAATAAGATCGCCGAGATTGCTGCCGGTTGGAGGGAGACCGCCGCCGCGCTGCTCCTGGGCCCGCTTGCGCTCCTCCTCTTCCAGATAGGCCTTGATGGACAGACCCAGCCGTCGCTCATCCGCGCTGACCCGGATCACCTTGGCGGTCACTTCCTGGCCCACTTCATAGAGCTCACTTGGCGTTTTGATCTTTTTGGGACTGAGTTCCGAGAGATGCACCAAGCCTTCGATTCCCTCTTGAACTTCCACAAACAGACCAAAATCCGTAATATTGGTGATGGTCCCACTGACTGTGGTTCCCTCCGGGAAGATCTGAGGGATCTGCAACCAGGGATCGTCCGTGAGCTGCTTGACACCCAGAGTGAACTTCTCGTTTTCCTTGTCCACGGTCAGGACTTTGGCCTGGATGGTGTCCCCAACGCTGTACAGCTCGCCGGGATGATGAATCTTTTTCGTCCAGGACAGGTCGGAGACGTGAATAAGCCCGTCAATGCCGTCCTCAATACCGATAAAGATGCCGAAATCGGTTATATTCTTAATCGGAGCCTCCAGGATGGTCCCCTCAGGGTACTTTTCATAGACCAAGTCCCAGGGGTTGGGCCGCACCTGCTTCATGCCCAGAGAGATGCGTTTGCGCTCGGCATCCACACTCAAAATGACCACATCTACCTCATCGCCTACATGAACCATCTGAGATGGGTGGCGAAGCTTGCGGGTCCAGGACATCTCCGAGATGTGGACCAAACCTTCAACACCCGGTTCCAGCTCCACAAAAGCCCCGTAGTCCACAATGTTGGTCACCTTGCCGGTAAAGCGCTGCTCCGGTGGATACTTTTCGGCAATCCCATCCCAGGGATTGGGAACGAGCTGCTTCATGCCCAAAGAGACCTTCTGTCCCTCCCGGTCGTAATTGAGGACCTTCAGCTCCAAAGAGTCCCCCATCTGAACCATTTCCTTGGGGTGCTTGATCCGCTTCCAGGACATGTCTGTGATGTGCAGCAGGCCGTCCAAGCCCCCAAGATCCACGAACACACCGTATTCGGTAATGTTTTTGACCTTCCCGGTCAGCACCTGACCTTCTTCCAAAGTCTCCAGGAGCTTTTCGCGCTGGTGCTCGCGCTCTTCTTCCAGGATAACCCGGCGGGAAACGATAACGTTGCTCCGCTTGCGGTTGATCTTCAGAATACGGAAATCGTACTCTTGATTGACCAGGGCATCCATGTCCGGAACCGGCCGCAAATCAACATGTGAACCGGGCAAAAAGGCTTCAATACCCCGGATTTCCACGGTATATCCGCCCTTAATGCGTTGGATGATGGTTCCCTTGACGTTTTCTTCCTTTTCCTGAAGGGTCTCAAGCTCATCAAGGACCTTCATCCGCTTGGCCCGACGGTGGGACAGGGAAATCGTCCCTTCCATGTCGTCCTTGTGAACCACAAAGACGTCCACCTTGTCCCCGATCTGGACGGTGACATTGCCGTCCCGATCCTTGAACTCCTCAGCTGCGATCTGCCCTTCGGATTTGAAGTTCACATCCACCAGGATGTGCTCATCCCCGATTTTGACCACCGTTCCGGTAATGATGCTCCCGTCTTCGAGCTCGCCGAAATCGGAGTGGAGATAGTTCTCCAGCGCGGCTTCAAAGTCGGTCTCGTCCATGGACATTTCGTTTTCTGAGTTCAGTTCCTGGTTGTCTAAATACTCTGATTGCGTTGTGTGCATCAAGCTCATACCCCCTAGCACGGAAAAATTTGGTGAGTTTTAGCAGATCCTGGCCTGCAATGCAACTGAAATGGGCCTCAAAAATAAAATTTCATGTATATCCCTCTCCCGCCGGCTCATCCAGGGCCAGGGCGGACAGGTCATAGGTCATGCTGTCCACGACCTCAGCAGCGACCATGTCCCCGGGGCGAGCCTGCTGGGAGCTTATATAGGTAATTCCGTCCACCTCCGGGGCCTGGAACCAACTCCGGCCCTGAAACAGGGTCGGCCATTGCGGTTCCGGCCTGTCCACCAAAACCTGCATGGTCTGTCCCAAAAAACCGGACATGATCTCCCGGCTGATATCAGCCTGCAGACGCATAATCTCATCCCGCCTGTGGACTCTGATTTCTTCCGGCACTTGGTTGGGCAGACGGGCCGCCGGGGTGCCTTCCTCAGGGCAAAAGGCGAATACCCCGACATGCCAAAAGCGCATTTCCCGGACAAAGGCCATAAGCTCCCGGTAATGCGCCTCTGTCTCTCCCGGATAGCCCACAATCAGGCTGGTTCGCAGACAGGCCTGGGGGAGAAAAGAATACACGCGGTCTGCAATCCGCCTGGGATCCGCGGCAAAGGGCCGGCCCATGCTGGACAGGATGTCCGGGTGCGCATGCTGCAACGGGACATCGAAATAGGGCAGCAGGGTGGGGCCGGCTTGAGCCAGGAAATGGAGCAACTCCCGGCTCAGGCCGGTGGGATACAGATACATGAGCCGGACCCAATCAAGGCCGGAAACTGTGAGCAGGGACTCCAAAAGGCGGCACAGATCGACATGATCATTTTGCATGTCCCGGCCGTAGGCGGACAGATCCTGGGCCACCAAGCACAACTCCCGTATCCCTTGATCCCGGAGCCGCCCGGCTTCCTCGTAGAGATCTCCTGCCGGAACCGATCGCAGCCGTCCCCGGATGGAAGGGATCGTGCAAAATGCGCACCGATGTCCACACCCCTCGCTGATTTTCAAATAGGCATAGCCGGGGGGGGTGGTCAGCAGCCTGGAAGGGTCCTGGGCCGGGATATCGAAATAGGCAGCCAGCCTCCGGGCCAGAAGGGGCTGCTCTTCAAGGGAGAGCCACATATCCACTTCCGGGATCTGCGGACTCAATTCCTTCTTTCCATAGCGGGCAGGCAAGCACCCGGTGACCACCAGCAAAGGACGGGGAAAGACATGTTCAAGATCCAGGGCAATATCCAGGATGGTCTGTACCGATTCCTCCACAGCCGGTTGAATAAAGGCGCAGGTATTGATCAGGATTACATGGGCATCTGCGGGCTTTACAGCCGGTTGATAGGCACTGCTCAATTGTCCGAGCATGTTTTCCGTATCCACTCGGTTTTTGGGGCAGCCCAGACTGACGGTATATACACGAAGAGATATGGGCATGACTTCTTATTGCGCAGGGGCACCTAGAACCGCGAGGCCCGCCATTGCTGTTAAATGTTGATGTCGAGAGGAAAAGACGATATTCATGAACCCCGATCAGGGTTTTTTTTGATTTCAGGAGGAACAGTTCATGCGTGCAGTCTGCAACAGCTTGCACACCCGGATGTCTTCATCACCCCGCCAATTGTTCCCGACTTTGGGTTTACGAAAAAGTCTTTTCCAGATGTGCATAGTGTGCCTGCTGCTCACGCTCCTTCCTTTCTCCCTGCAGGCGCAGAACTCAAACCAGACCAACAAGCCCTCTCCTGAGCCGGAGGTACAGGGTCAGGCCGCTAAGGAGCAAAAGTCCCTGAAATCTTTGCTCCAGGCCCAACGCGAGGCCCTGCAGGAACAGAAAAACCAGGTGGACAGTCTGCAGCAAAAGCTTCCCGCCCTGGTGGACACTTTGTACCAAGATACAAAACGTATTACTAATCGGCTCAATACCTTGATCCGGCTCAAGGGATTTATCAAGCAAAACTTCAAAGAATTGGTTGTCCTCAAACGCAATACCCATCGACTCCGCCAGAAGCTGCAAAGTGCCCTGCAAGAAGTAAAAAAAACCAGGCAAGACCTCCTTTCCTTGGAAAAGGACATTCAAAACAGGCAGAAAGATCTCCGCAATCAGCTCTCCCTTTCCCCTCAGGCCCTGGGGCCGGAGCAGGCGAGAACGGAAATGGCTCAGATCAGAAGTCTGCTGACCACGATTCAAGAGCTGCATAAACAGTTGGATCGCGGCCTGCAGCCGGCCCAAGAACTCAAAAAGCAGCTCCAGGAGTTTGAAGATCTGGTCAGTGAGGACCTGCAGAAATCATGGAAAGTATACTTCCTGGAACCCAGCCTTTCCCTGTTCAAGCTGAGTATCGGGGCGATCAAGACCCAGTTCCTGGAATGGAAACAGAACTTGCCGGTCTATATCCACCTCTTTGCCCTGGGCAACTTCAACTGGCCTCTGTTCTTTCTGCACATCCTCAGCCTGTTTTCTTTGTTCAGTGTGGTCTCCCTGATCATCGTAGCCATCATAAAGCGTCGGGAATCCGCACCGCCCCTGAAGCGAATGCTCCCACCCCCGTTGTTTATCTCTTTGGCCCTGAGCATTCTTATAGCCAATACCTTCTTTCAAAGCAGCTTTCAATCCCTGATATTTCAGACCCTGGGCCAAATCATCCTGGGCTGGGGGCTCATCCTTTTGTTGTGGTTGATCCGGTTCTCCATGGTCGATGAATCGGAGTTCTACTCCAACCCTCTGCGTTTACTGTGGTTTCCATTTGCCTTCTCCCTGCTTCTGCAAAACATCATTCTTCCGCCGGTTTTGACCGCAGGGGTCTGGATCTTCCTCCTGGTCATCTTCATTGTCTTTTTCAAACGCCACAAGCCCCGAGTCAATGCCCAGCTGGAAAGGACCCTGTATCGAATGACCATTTTCTTGTTCGCCGCCTTAGTTGTGGTCACCCTGGCCGGTTGGGTGCACATGAGCTTACTGCTCACCTCCCTGTGGTTCGTCTTTTGCGTCTGCCTGCAAGTGGGCAACTGTTCCACCGGCCTCTTGCGAAACAAGACGCAGCAGTTTCCGGACAACACCCTGGGCTTTTTGGGCCGTGGACTGGTCCAGGGCGCCGGCATCCCGATTTTGTGGCTGCTGGCTTTCTCCTTTATAGTCATCTGGCTGGGCATGACCCTGGGCGATTTCCAGTTCTTAAGGGAGCTGTCCAGATTGAAGATTGGCTGGGGATTTTTGTCCATCAATCTTTTCCGTCTGCTCATAGTCCTTATCGGATTCTATTTGGCCCGATCCGGCCTGGTCGTTCTCAAATCCCTGCTCCAAAGCGCGGCCGAGCTGCATGAATCTCTAGACAGCGGCACTGTCGGTTCTTTGAGTATCCTGATTACCTACGGAGTGTGGTCCATCTACATCCTCTTGGCCCTGGCCTTTGTGGGCCTGGATTTGACCAGCTTGACAGTCGTCGCCGGTGGGCTCAGTGTGGGTATCGGTTTCGGCCTGCAGAGCATCTTCAACAATTTCATCAGCGGCATCATCCTCCTTTTTGGCCGCTCCATCCAGCCCGGAGACGTGGTCCAGATCCGGGATTTGTGGGCCGAAGTCAAACAGATCAACATTCGGACCACCGAGGTCCAGACCTTTGACCGCTCAACCATTTTATTGCCCAACTCCAAGCTGATCAGCGAAGAGATCACCAACTGGACCCATCGTCAGGACAAGATCCTGCGCCGCAAAGTGCGAGTCAGAGTTGCCTATGGGACAGACATTGAGCTGGTCCGGCGTCTGCTTATATACATTGCAGACACCCACCCCCATATATTGAAGGTGCCGACTTCCTTTGTCCGGTTCGCCGATTTTGCAGACAGTGGCCTGGAGTTTACTCTATACTTTTTTGCCTCCATTGATTACGGCTGGTTGGCGGAATCCGACCTGCGCTTTGATATCAACAAGATCTTTCAGGAATACGGCATTGTCATCTCCTTCCCGCAGCGAGATGTCCACCTGCGCAGCATGGAAGGATTGGACGCCCTGGTTTCCAAAATAAACATGCCCGGCCAGTCCCAACCAGACCCCCAGGAGGGATAAAAATGACGAAAGGGGGGTGTTCACGCGTTCCCTATTTGATCATTCCGGCATATTTTTGGGCCCGCTTTGGGGCAAAAAATTTCTGATTTGCCGGAAACAAAGCTGAAACAGGAGACACTATGCACATCGTTTTGGCCAGTTCCAATCCAGGCAAGATCGCTGAAATCAAGGATCTCCTTGCGGGACTGGACTCAGAATTGCATGTATCCGGCTTGGACGACTTCGCACACATAGGCCCGGTCCCTGAGCCCGGGGAAACCTTTGAGGCCAATGCCCTGCACAAGGCCAAGTATGTATGTGACAAAACCAACCTCGTCGCTTTAGCGGACGATTCCGGCCTGGAAGTGGACGCCCTCAATGGGGCTCCGGGGGTCTATTCCGCCCGTTACAGCGGTGAACAGGCCACGGATGCACACAACAACGCCAAACTCCTCAGGGCCATGTCCGGTATGCAGGGGGATGACCGCCGGGCCAGATTCCGTTGCGTGTTGGCCGCCTGGGCCCCCAACGGAGAACAGCTGACTGCACATGGAGCCTGGGAGGGCAGAATTGCCCAAGCCCCCAGAGGTGAACAGGGCTTTGGCTACGACCCTCTTTTTATAGATCTGGAAAGCGGGCGCACGGCAGCCGAGATGTCCAGAAAAGAAAAGTCCAGCCGCAGCCACCGCGGACAAGCTCTGGCCAGGCTGGCTCGCCTGTGGCCGGAGTTTGCAGCCAGGGCTGCCAGAGGGCAGAGGGCAGATGACAGATGACAGTGTTCAGCTTTGCCTCTGGCAAATCTGACATATCTTTTTGGGCCAAAGCGCCCAAAAATGTGAATTTGTCGGGTTGATCAAGGATGAAACGTGTTGTGGGGATGCTGGTATTCCCAAAAGGGCGACTGCCAGTCGCCCCTACGAGTTGTTCCATGACCCCTCGTTAAATATAAACACCGTACTAGCGTGAAGTTTGTAGGGGCGACCGGCGGTCGCCCTTTCTGGCCAGGCTGGGGCCTGACGGTCCCGAACTGCCAAACACCGACCGGGGTTGAGTCTTGCTTCATACGAGCCCCGTCGCTGGCGGGTTCGTTATTCGTTATTCGTTATTCGTTGTTCGTTATTCGTAAGAAGCCGCCAGTTTGATCCAGGAAGAAACTGGCAAAGAGGGCAGGGCTTGGGGTCAAGCCCGCCCTACTGGAAAAGCCCGGCTCGCAAGTAGGCCGCCCTTGCCCCCAAGGGCAGGCCCTCTTCGGAGTAAATTCTTGTTTCATACGGGCTTTGCCGCTGGGCACAGACGTGCAGCTTAATCGGGCAGGAAACATATGATATCGAAAAAAAACAGTTTTATGCGAAGTTGCAGGAAAATCAAGGGAGAAGGAGAATGTCTCCTGTTCTTAACTGACACCTGAAACCTATCAAAGGAGACTACTCCATGTGCGGAATCATTGGATACAGCGGCCACCGCCCGGCCATCCCGGTGATCATGGACGGGCTCAGACGCCTCGAATATCGGGGATACGATTCAGCCGGAGTCGCCTATATCCAGAACCAGCAGTTGGGCACCATCCGGGCCCAGGGCAAGCTGGACCGGCTGGCGGCCAAGATTGAGACCTGCGACGTGGTCCATGCCACGACCGGACTGGGCCACACCAGATGGGCCACCCACGGCCTGCCTACGGAAGACAACGCCCATCCCCACCGGGATACACAAAGCCAGCTGGCCTTGGTCCACAACGGGATCATTGAAAACTTCCAAGCCTTAAAAGACGAGCTCCAATCCCAGGGCGCGGTTTTCACCTCCCAGACCGACACCGAGGTGCTTGTTCATCTCATCAGCCGGCATGTAAACCAGGGATACAGCATCCCTGAGGCCATCCAAGCTACCCTGGACAAGGTCGAGGGCTCCTACGCCCTGGCTGTGATCAATGTGCATGCCCCGGAAGAGATCTGGGCCGCCCGGCACTCCAGCCCTCTGATTTTGGGCCTGGGGACCGGAGAGAACTTTGTGGCCTCGGATATCCCCGCATTCCTGCCCTATACCAGGGAGGTGGTTTTTCTCGAGGACCGGGAGCTCGTGCACGTAACCCCCCACACCTGGAAGATCTACGACCTCAAGACCATGCAGGAAGTGGACAAAGATCCCCAACACATCTCCTGGGATGTCCAGGCCGCCCAAAAGACCGGATACAAGCACTTCATGCTCAAAGAGATCATGGAGCAGCCCCAGGTGATTCGGGACTGCACTGCCGGAAGGATCGATCCGGAGCAGGGCAGGGTGGTTCTGGACGAAATCCGGGATCTGCCCATCCCGGACGTCCTGCATATCGTGGCCTGCGGCACTTCCTATCATGCCGGATTGTGGGCCAAGTACATCCTGGAGAAGTGGGCCCAGATCCCGGTCCAAATAGATATCGCCTCCGAGTTTCGCTACCGCAGCCCAATTCTCCGGGACAGAGACCTGGTCCTGACCATCAGCCAGTCCGGAGAAACCGCGGACACCTTGGCCGGTCTGCGCATAGCCTCCCAGCAGGGGGTGAAAGTCCTTGGGCTGTGCAATGTATTGGGGTCCAGTGTAGCCAGGGAATCGGATGCAGTCATCTACACCCAGGCCGGGCCGGAAATCAGCGTGGCCTCCACCAAAGCCATGTGCAGCCAGATGGTGGCCCTGCTCCTCATAGCCCTGTACTGGGGGCAAAAACGTTCCCTGCTGGCCTCGGAAGACATCCATCGGACAGTGAACGGTCTGCGCGATGTGCCCCAGGCCATGCAAGACGCACTCCCCGGCATGCAGGAGCAAGCGGCCAGGCTGGCCCAGGAATTCAGCCGGGCCCGCAGCTTCTTTTACCTGGGCAGGGGGCTATATATGCCCTTGGCCCTGGAAGGGGCCCTTAAGCTCAAAGAGATCTCCTATATTCATGCCGAGGGCTATGCCGCCGGGGAGATGAAACACGGGCCCATAGCCCTTATCGACCCGGAGTTTCCGACCTTTGCCCTGGCTCCGGCCGACGGATTGCTTTCCAAGCTGCAAGCCAATCTGCAGGAGGTCCAGGCCCGAGGAGGGCCCATTCTGGCCTTGACCCATCCCGGAACCAAGCTGGGGCTGGAGACCACCTGGGAAGTGCCCCAAGTCTGGGATGCATTGAACAGCTTTCTGTTCTTGCCTGCTTTACAGCTCTTTGCCTATGAAATGGCTGTTTATCTGGGCAAGGACGTTGACCAGCCCAGAAACCTGGCCAAGAGCGTGACTGTGGAGTAGGATCCAGAGCAGATAGAAAGCCTTCTCCCTAGTACTGCATCTTAAAAATATTGCCTCAAACTTTGGCAATCGGTTCTATTTCATTTGTAAATTTATTAAATTCGAATATCGAAATCCGAAATTCGAAACAATCGGAATAAATGACTTAAAAAGTAAAATTCAAAACAAAGAAAAAAAACAAATCGAGATATCACAGTGTGTTATTTTGTCTATTATTTCTTATTCGTATTTCGCTCTGATTGTTTCGGATTTCGATATTCGTATTTCGTATTTCCGTGTCGTTGAATAGTGGGTCAAGTTTAAATAGAAAATCAACATTATAAATTGCCACTATATGAGACAGAACTTATAAGACACGGTACTAGTACTGCATCTTAAAAATATTGCCTCAAACTTTGGCAATCGGAGAAGGACATCCATAAGTTTCATTTTTGTTCAAACTGGCGGCAGCCGCCAGAGGCTGCGCTCGTATGCACAAGACTCAACCCCGGTCGGTGTTTGTATTTAACTAGGGGTCATCGAACAACTCGTAGGAGCGACTGGCAGTCGCCCTTTTGGGAATTCCAGCATCCCCACAAAACGTTTCACCCTGGATCAACCCGGCAAATATTTCTCCTTTTGCCCCCTTTGGGGCAAAAAATATTTCAGATTTGCCGGAGGCAAAGCTGAACTCAGATCAATGCACTTTCCACGCCCGTCCTTGCCACATGCTCTGAGTTCTATTACCCTTGGCTCAAAACTCATGAAGAATATTTGATCAGCCTATGCCTAACCTCAGGTTCCTTGTCCTCATCCAGCTCGTGCTGGCCCTTTGCCTGCTGTGCTCTCCAGCTCTGGGGGCAAAACAGGTCCAGGAGTTCCAGGCCGGCTGGCGCTCCTTCCATGACCTGGTGAAGGCTCCGGAAAAGGCCCAGTACCGTTCTTATTGGATGCAGGTAAAGGATCACTTTCTCCAGGCCTACAAAGCAGATCCCGAAGGCTCCTACGCCCCAAAATCCCTGTACTATCTGGGGCGAACCTATCAGGAGCTGGGCAAACGTTCTTACGCAGAAAGCGATTTTGAGCAGGCCATCGACTATTTCCAACAAGTAGGCAGCAAATTCCCCTCCCACAGCTGGACAGACGACGCCAAGCTCTTCCAGGCCAAGATCCTGATCAACCATCTCAACGATCCCCAACAGGCCTATGCGGTCCTGAAAGATATCACCCGCAATCATCCGGACGGGGACAAGAGGCCGGAGGCAAAGTCCCTTTTAGATGAGCTCCAGGCAGAATATCCCTCCCAGAGCAAATCCTGGAAGACCTCAGCTCAGTGCGGGCAGTCCGCACAATCCGAACCGTCCTCCTCATCCTCGGAAGCGGCCCAACTGCAAACCATCCGCCATTGGAGCAGCGACGAGTACTCCCGAGTGGTTCTGGACCTCAACGCCCAGACCACCTACAAGGACATGCTCCTCAAGCCCGATCCATCCATAGACAAGTCCTTTTACCGGTTGGTTGTGGATGTGCACAACTCCCAGCTGGGGGAGGAGGTGCAGGAGAAGCTGTCCATCAACGACGGCATTCTGCGCCGGGTCCGGACCGGGCAGTACCAGCCCGATCAGGCCCGGGTGGTCCTGGATGTCAACTCCCTGGATACCTACCGCATTTTCTCCCTGGAAAACCCCGACCGGGTGGTGGTGGATGTCTACGCTCCGGAAGCTTCCCCGCCGGAGAAAGAAAAAAGTCAAGCTCTGATCCAGGCGGCCAAAGAAGATGGACAATCTATATCCGGCAACCTCATTGAACAACTCGGCCTGGACATCCAGACCATCATGATCGATCCGGGACACGGAGGCAAAGACCCGGGGGCAGTCTGTTCCGGAGTGCTGGAAAAAGACATCAACTTGCGCTTGGCCAAGATTTTGGGGAAGATCTTGGAGGAAAAAGGCTACAAGGTCCTGTATACACGGACCTCAGATACCTTCCTCCCCCTGGAGGAGCGCACAGCCATGGCCAATGCCAAGTCCACAGACCTCTTTCTGTCTTTGCACGTCAACGCTCACAACAGCTCCAAGGTCCACGGCCTGGAGATCTACTACCTCAACCTGGCCAATTCCGAAGAGGCGGTGCGGGTGGCGGCCAGGGAAAACTCGGTTTCGGCCAAAAAGATAAGTGACTTGCAACTCATTCTCTCCGATTTGATGCTCAACTCCAAAATCGAGGAATCGGAGAACCTGGCCCAGAAGGTTCTGGGCTCCACGCTGGACTACAGCCGGAAATTTTACAAAGTCAACGACCACGGAGTGCGCAGGGCGCCGTTTTACGTCCTCATGGGCGCCCAAATGCCGGCCGTCTTGGTGGAGCTGGGCTATCTCACCAATCCCACGGAACGAAAACGCCTGCAAAACTATTCCTATCTCAAGCGCATGGCCTGGGGTATAGCCAAGGGTATTCGCTCCTATCATCAAGATATAACCAGCTTCGCCCAGCGTTGACTTTCAGCCCCGGAGGCTGAAAGTTCAATCACCCAACCATCTTTGGCAGCCTCAAGGCCGGGCCTGGGTAGAACAGACTGACGGGGGTTGCCCCGTAAAGGAGAGCACAAATGACCCAAGCGTATCCCCAAGAAATGAACGAGTTTCTGGAAACCTGGCCG
>JBNJII010000058.1:0-18593 GCA_051749205.1 Thermodesulfobacteriota bacterium
TTTTGTATGGCTTAAAGTAGTGGGCAATGCGCCTTAAAAAATACAAAGAGGTCTGAATGTCCTCTTTGCTGAACGGCTTTTTGATAATGGTCATGGGTGTATTGTCTGGCTTGGTGATAAATGAGAATGAGGAATATGCACTACGCTCTATCGTCCAGTGAACTCTGGCCCAAGATCCATTCCCCGGCCGCATGCAGATCCGAAACGATACAGGATGGATGGCGGCCTGGTTCCTGTCTCTTCTCCCGATGCGTTCCCTGGCCGGGATCGGTGCGAACCAGAATGGAGGCGGCCAAACCCGCTTTGCGGGCAAAATCTATGTCTGAGGTTTTGTCCCCGATCATCAGGCTCTTTTCAGGCCGCAGGCCATAGCGCTTGGATAATCGGATCCAAAGACCGATCTCCGGCTTGCGGCAGGCGCATGCATCAGCAGGGCCGTGGAAGCAGGCGGCCTGGCCGGAGATTGGGATGCCATGATCCCGGAGCTCGGCTTCAAGCCTGTCCTGGACGCGTTGAAAGTCGGATATGGAAAAATATCCCCGAGCCACTCCGGATTGATTGGTGACAATAAAGAGCCGGCACCCGGCCCGGGTCAGGGCCTGCAGGCCTTGCATTGCCCCGGGAAGGAGACGGACTCCGTTGGGATCGGACAGGTAATGCCGGTCCTGGATGATCGTCCCGTCCCGATCCAGGAGAATGTTCACAAAAGGGGATGTGCGCATATGTCTGCATGTTTTTGAGCCCGTCTACAAGGGGAAGCATGCCCAGAGGTGCGTCTGCTGTCCAGCCCTAGCAAGTGGCTGGGGGAAAGTAAAGGCGGGGTGATCATATTGCACCTCCAAGAGCCTTCTGATATGTTGTGCTCATGCGGTAGTTGCGGCGGCCTGGTGGCGCTCTCATGAGCCGGGCCCAACTTTTTCAGACCCATACCCTCCCTGTTGTATGCTCACACTTATTGTCGCTGTGACCCTTGCTTTGGGCGTGTCCGCATTGTGTTCCCTCGCGGAAGCAGTACTGTATTCCGTGAGTTGGAGCTATATAGAAACTCTGCGTCAGTCGGAATCCAAGGCTGGGAAAGTGCTGTTTAAGCTGCGGGACAATGTAGATGAGCCCATCACCGCCATCTTGACCCTGAACACCGTGGCCCACACAGTGGGTGCTTCCCTGGCCGGGGCCTCGGCGGCCGTAGTCTTCGGTTCAGACTCCCTTGTGCTGTTTTCGGTGATCTTCACTCTCTTGATTCTCATCTTGTCCGAAATCATTCCTAAAACTATTGGAGTGATTTACAACCGACAGTTGGCTGTTATCATGGCCAGACCCCTGGAGCTCTTGGTCCTGAGCATGAAGCCGGTCATCAAGGCCATAAGTCTCCTGGTCTATTTCATCGGCCACAACAAGCAAGGGCCGGAGCATTCGGAAGAGGACCTTCTGGCTCTGGCCAGTCTGACGCGAAAGAGCGGAGTGCTCAAGCGCTTCGAGGAGCTGTCCATTCAAAATATCCTGGCTTTGGACTCCAGGACCGTGCGCCAGGTGATGACCCCGCGCACAGTGATCTTTTCCCTGCCTTGCCAAAGCACTGTGTCCGAGGTCTGGAATGGGCAGCATCTGTGGCCTCACAGCCGGGTGCCGGTGTATGACAACGACGATCCGGAAGATATCGTGGGTATTGTCTACCGCCGGGAGGTATTGCAGGCTTTGGCTCAGGACATATATGGACGGAAGCTGAGCGAGCTGATGAAACCGGTGCACTTTATTCTGGAGACCATGACCCTGGATCGGGTGTTGGTCACCTTTCTGGAGTCCAGGCTGCATCTGGCTGTCGTTTTGGATGAATACGGGGGCTTGGCCGGAGTGATCACTCTGGAGGACATCCTGGAGGAGATTCTGGGCAACGAGATCATGGATGAGACGGATCAGGTGGCTGATATGCGGGAGCTGGCCAGGCGCAAGCGGCAGAAGCTGCAAAACGTGGCCGAGAAGTCCGCATAGTCCGTGTCTTATACGTCTTCTCCCATGTGGTGGCAATATGCCATGTCAAAATCTTCGTCAGTTGTTTTGGTGATTGGTAAATCCGCATTTGATTTATGTATATGTATAGCAAGGAGCATGTATGGCTCAAAAATCAAGCCAGCGCATCGTGTATATAATTGCCTTTGCTTTATTGGCTGCCGGTCTGGCCGGACTGGTTATCAGTGGGGTAAATAAGGACAGTGTGTACTTCTTGAACGTCTCCGAGGCCTTGGCCAAGGGGATCGACAATCTGGATAAGGCCAGGCTCTTCGGCACGGTGAAGGCCGAAGGCCTGCATCATAGTGAGGACACAGTGGGAGTGACTTTTCTTCTGGCCGACTCCGATCGTCCGGAACAGACCATAGAAGTCACCTATCAGGGTGCGGTGCCGGATACCTTTGGACCCGGAGCGGAAGTCATTGTGGAAGGAAGCCCGCATGGCCCGCATTCTGGGTTCAGCGCCCATACTCTGATGACCAAATGCCCTTCCAAGTACAGCCAGTAAGGTCCATCTCCAGCGTGTACATCAACTTCCTTCTCACAACCTCTCGCGGATACAGCAAAACTTCATGACACACAGCATTGGTTTTTACAGTTTGTTGGCTGCAATGAGCCTGAGCCTTGTGGCTTGTGCCTGGATTGCGTACTTGCTCTGGCAGGGCAGGACAGAAGGGATTCGGCGCATAGCTTGGCTGCAATCGGCTGTTTTCGGCCTTGTCCTTGTCCCTTCGATTATTTTGGCCGTTGCCTTGCTGCAACGGGATTTCTCCTTCTTGGTCGTCGCCGAGTACACCGACTCTCTTCTGCCTTGGGCCTATGCCCTGACCGCTTTTTGGGCCGGACAGGAGGGGTCGTTTTTATTTTGGACTCTGGCTGTGACTTTTTTCGGGCTGGCCTGGTCCCTCTTCGGAGCAGGCAAAGACATGCCGCCCCAGAATGCATGCGCTTTCTGGCTCATGTATACGTTGGTACAGGCCTTTTTTCTGCTCATCGCCACAACTGTGAGCAATCCCATGGTGCAGCTTGCACCGCCTCCGGCTGACGGAAACGGTCTCAATCCCCTTTTGCAGCACCCGGGCATGATCTTTCACCCCCCATTGCTGTTTATCGGCTATGCCGGTTTGACCGTCCCGGCAGCGGCTGGGTTGGGGACGATTCTGGCAGCGGACGAGTCCTGGCTGGACCGGGTCAGGAACTGGACTTTGGTGGCCTGGACGTTTTTGACCGCCGGCATTGTTCTCGGGGCCTGGTGGTCGTACATGGAGCTGGGGTGGGGAGGATATTGGGCCTGGGACCCTGTAGAAAACGCTTCCCTCATTCCTTGGCTGGCCTGCAGCGCCTTTGTGCATACCGCGGTTATCGGCCGCAAGGGCAGGGCCTTGGGGCGCAGTAATGTGGCCCTGGCCGGACTCAGCCTGGTTTTGTGTCTTCTGGCCACCTTTGTCACCCGCAGCGGAATGCTCGACTCTTTGCACGCCTTCGGGTCCCAGGGGGTGGGGCTGCCTCTTATCTGGGCCATGGTAGTAGGGACGGTTTTGCTGGCTCTAGGCGGCTTGGGCGCCCGTACGGCCCTGCGCCGCAGGATGTCTTTTATTGCCAGTCAGCAAGGCGGTATCGTGCTGTTGACCTGGCTTTTGCTTATTTTGGCCGCAGTGATAGGCCTGGGCACTCTGTGGCCGCTGATCAGTAAGATTTGGACCCCGGACAGCGTAGGGATGGGACCCAGCTTTTACAACAGAGTGTGCCTGCCTTTTTTGAGTCTGATCATTGTCGGTCTGCCCCTGTGTCCCTGGCTGGGATGGACGACTTGGAACCGATATTACAAAGTGGTCCTGGCCGTCCTGGGAGGCGCAGGACTTTTGGGGGTCTGGGCCTGGAGCATGGGGATTCGGGATATTCTTCCCCTGGTCACTGTGGCCTTTGCTCTGGCCGCAATCCCTTCCTTGCTGGCCTATTGTGTCTATAAACCCACGGTCCGGCGCAGTCTGCCCCAATTGGCGGTTATGGGCATTCATCTCGGCCTGGCTGTTATGGCCCTGGGTATTGCCTTATCCGGCCCGTACAAGCAGGAAAAAGACGCGGTCTTGTCTCCGGGCCAAGAGCTGCGCCTGGGCGAGTATCTGTTTACCTACACCACCCTGGACCGGGAGCAGACCCAGCGGATGGAGGCCTACAAGGCCCATCTGGAGGTGAGCAAGGAAGGCAAAGATCTGGGCGAGTTAGTGCCGGAGCGCAGGTTCTACCGCAGTTTCGATCAACCTTTTGCCGAGGCTTCCGTCCTGCCCGGACTCGGGGATGAGCTGTACGCCACCTTGCTGGGATTTAATCAGGACCGTCAGGTTCGGGTGCAGATCCGTATCAATCCGGGAGTGAACTGGATCTGGATAGGGGGAACCATCATGTGCCTGGCCGGTTTGTTCACCGTTCGGCGCACTGGAAGGCGGCGGCAGGCAGAGGCCTAACCAAGATCCATGCAGAATATACGGACCTCAGCTGAAGACAGAACCCACGAATACAGTCAGTTGAAGCAGGAGTCGGTCTTTGAGCTGCAAGATGTGAGCTATGGGTACGGGGCGGCTGATGTCCTGCGTCGGGTCCAGCTGCACATTCCGGCCCACAGGACCATCTTGATCACCGGACCCAACGGTAGTGGGAAGACCACCCTGCTCAAGCTTTTGGCCGGGGTGCTTGCTCCATGCCGGGGAACCATCCGGCGGTATATCCAGCCCGGGGAAATGGCCAGTCTGGGCCATGAGACCTATATCTATCCCGGACTCACCGTGGCCGAGAATGTGCGATTCTGGCTTCGTCTGCACCACAAGACAAGTACCGAGGCATATGTGGAGCAGATCCTGCACCGGGTGGGGCTTAAGGCTATGCTCTATGAGCCGGCTGCACATCTGTCCCGGGGCATGGCTCAGCGATTGAGCTTGGCCAGGGTTGTTTCCCTGGGCCCCACGGTCTTGCTTCTGGATGAGCCGACAGCAGGTTTGGACAGCGCTTCCCAAGCCATGATGCGCCATGAGGTGAGCCGGGTCCGAGAGCGAGGGGCCACTGTGCTGTGGATCACCCATGCTCCCGAGGCGGAAATGCAAATGGCGGACTCTATCCTGCAGGTGTCCGGGGGCAACGTGCACATGGATATGTGTGCGGGGAAGTACATGTGATGTGGACACAGATTGCGGTCTTGGCCGGGAAAGATATCCGGTTGTTTTTAGCCCGAGGCCATGGGGTGGTCCAGGCAGTGCTGTTGGGCCTTTTGCTCATATTCACCTTCAGCCTGGCTGCGGCCGGAGAGCAACGGGTGTCCGGCCAATGGGCGGCGGCCATTTTTTGGTTGGCCAGTTGCTTCTGTCAGGTCTTGATCTTTAATGCCCTCTATGCAGAGGAAGATGTGCACAAGGCCAGAGAGGGTCTGCTTATGGCCCCTTTGCCGGTGCAGGTCATATGGGCGGCCAAGGTTGTGGCCGGGGGGACGGTTCTTCTGGGGGTCCAGGCAGTTTTCCTGCCGGCCTGCATTGTTTTTTTGAATATAAGCACCCTGTTTTCCTGGGGATGGCTGGCCGGGGTGGTGATTTTGATTGATGTCGGGCTTATTGCCCTGGGGGCTTTGCTCGGGGCAATGGGCACAGAGCAGTCCGGCAGAGATTCCCTGTTCACTGTGATCCTTTTTCCCCTGCTTGTGCCCTTGCTTCTGGCCGGGATTCGGCTGGGTGACTTCGTTTTGGAGGGCGGGACTGCTGATCCCTGGGCCTGGGTGCGGCTGGCCGGGGCCTTTGATGCAATATTCTTCGGCCTGGCTTTGTGCCTGTTTCCCTTTGTGTATCGAAACTGAGCTTGTGCACACAGTGAAGATCTCTGTCAGCACAGGCGAGGGAGATGGCGGATGCCCATTTTTTCCGGATTATCGCTTGGTACATGGGTGGCCTTGCTTGTCGCCCAGGCAATGATGTGGCTGTATGCCCCGGTGGAGTCCAGCATGGGCCTGGTGCAGAAGATATTCTATCTGCATCTTCCCCTTGCCTGGTGGGCTTTTATTGCATTTTTTATCGTCTTTGCAGCCAGTCTGGGTTTCTTATGGAAAAGAAAGCCTGCCTTGGACATTCTGGCTGCGGCAGCAGCCGAAGTCGGCGTGCTGTTCACTGTTCTGGTTTTGATCACGGGGTCCCTCTGGGGGCGTGCTTCCTGGAATACCTGGTGGACATGGGACCCCAGGTTGACCACAGCTCTGGTCATGTGCTTCGCCTATGTCGCCTATCTCGCCTTGCGCCAGGCCTGGATTCCCAGTCCGCGGCGGGAGGTGATGTGCGCCGTTCTGGGGATCTTGGCTTTTGCCGATGTCCCCTTGGTCTTTGCCTCCGCCCGTCTGTGGCGCAGCATCCATCCGGCTGTGTTTGCCAGTTCTGGAGGGGGGATGCCCCCGGAGATGATCTGGACGTTGATGGTCGGGTTGGTGGCCTGGGGAGGGATGACGGCTCTATTGATCAAGCATAGGTACTTTCAACTGCATATCCAGCGCAGACTGGACAGTTTGGTGGCTGGAAGATACTTGTAAGGGGCTATGTCCAGGCAGACCATGGCCAGTTGTATGAGACATGAAATAAACTTATGCGACAAAAATATTTCAGATTTGCCGGAGGCAAAGCTCGTATAAAACAAGGTTTTAACCTGAAGAGGGCCTGCCCTTTTGATAGAAAGGCTTTCCCCTAGTACCGTGTCTTATAAGTTCTGTCCCATATAGAGGCAATTTGTAATGTTGATTTTCTTTCGAAACTTGACCCACTATTCAACGACACGGAAATACGAAATACGAATATCGAAATCCGAAACAATCAAAGCGAAATCCGAATAAAAAATAATGTTCAAAATAAGACACTGTAATATATGGATTTGGTTTTTTCTTTGTTTTGAATTTTGTTTTTTTAAGTCATTTGTTCTGATTGTTTCGAATTTCGGATTTCGATATTCGAATTTAATAAACTTATAAATGAAATAGAACCGATTGCCAAAAAATGAGGCAATATTTTTGAGACGCAGTACTAGATTGCCCGGTGACTCTGCCCCCGGTGTGTTCGAAGGGGCCGGGCCGGGCAATGACGGAGGGACCGGACCTTTGTGCGTTTCATACCTGATCAATCCGGCAAATTTCCCCTTTTTTGCCCGCTTTGGGGCAAAAAAATATTTCAGATTTGCCGGAGGCAAAGCTGAACACTCCTGGAAAATTACATTTGAGAACAAAATTACCGTGCCTGGGCTGTGGAATATGGCCATCATGCATGTGCTCCAAATCACAAGGATGTAACAAGCCTTGATTGTTGACAATGGATCTGATACTCAACCTGGATTGATTTTATCCTCGGGGTTGTGGGGAACACTCATCGGGTGATGTGTGCCGGTTCAGGAACAGTTGGAGAGGAATGAAGGAGGCGCATTCATGGCACAGCGAGAACAGTGGGGTACGAGAGCGGGGTTCATCATGGCCGCTGTAGGGTCGGCCATCGGCTTGGGTAACATTTGGCGTTTTCCGTACATGGCTTTTGACAATGGGGGAGGGGCGTTTCTCATCCCCTATTTTTTTGCCCTGCTCACAGCCGGGATCCCCATCATCATCATGGAGTTCGGCCTGGGACACAAGTTCAAGGGCTCAGCGCCCATGTCCTTTGCCAAAGCCAAGCAGAAGTGGGAATGGCTGGGATGGTGGCAGGTATTTGTTTCCTTTATCATATCCATCTATTATGTTGTAGTTATTTCCTGGGCCCTGAATTATGCCTTGCTGGCCACCAACCTGGGCTGGGGAGAGGATACCAAAGGCTTTTTCTTTAATGAGTTTTTGCAGCTCTCATCCAGTCCTATGGAATGGGGAAGCATTGTCTGGCCGGTATTTGTGGGTGCGGTAATTATCTGGTTTGTCACCTGGCTGGTTTTGTTCAGTGGGGTGAAAAAGGGGATTGAGCTGGCGAATAAGATCTTTATGCCCCTTCTTTTTCTCTTGCTGCTGATCATGCTCGGCCGAGCGGTTACCCTCCCCGGGGCATCCGAAGGTCTGCAGTGGCTTTTCCGCCCCGATTTCAGCGCGATATTGGACTATCAGGTGTGGACGGCGGCATATGGACAGATATTTTTTACCTTGAGCATCTGTTTTGCCATCATGATCACCTATTCAAGCTACCTGCCGGAGAAATCAGATATCAATAACAACGGCATGATGACCGCTTTTATCAATTGCGGGTTCAGCATGTTGTCCGGGATCATGATCTTCGGAGTCTTGGGATATATGTCCACCCAACAGGGCGTGGGCATCCAGGAGGTGGCCGGGGCAGGAGTGGGCCTGGCTTTCATCACCATTCCCAAAGCCGTCAGCCTGCTGCCTGGAGCCAGTTTTTTCGGTTTTCTCTTCTTTGTGTCCTTGGTTTTTGCCGGTCTGTCCTCTATGATATCCATCACCGAGGCCTGTTGTTCAGGGCTCATGGATAAGTTCGGGTGGGGCCGCAAGCCGACAACCTCTTTGTTTTGTGTGGTCGGGTTTATGTTCAGCCTGGTGTTCATGACCCAGGCAGGCCTGTTGGTTTTAGATATAGTAGACCATTTTATCAACAATTTCGGGATTGTCTTTGCCGGATTGGTGGAAGTTATCCTCTTGTCCTGGTTCTTTAAGTTGGATATCATCAGGGAGCATGCCAACTCGTTGTCTGATTTCCAGATCGGAACCTGGTGGAATTTCTGCCTCAAGATTATCACCCCTATCGTTCTGGGATACATGGCTGTGGCCAACTTAGTCGGAGATATCCGTTCTGCCTACGGCGGATACCCTGGAAGCGCTCTGCTCATTTTCGGTTGGGTCATCGTTATCGGCATTGTGGTTTTGAGCTTTGTCATGCAAAGCGGGCGCAGCTGTGCTGAGAACACCTGATGGGAAGAATGGGATTGGATCACAAAGATGTTCAGCGATTGTGCGTATACACGTTGACCGACAAGGAGTTGCCTCATGAGCGGTGGAGCTATTTGCATGATGATATTCGGACTGGTCGTGACCTGGGGAGGAGCTGCAATCTGCATCAGGCAGGCCATGAAAAAGCGGAAGATGTGAGCTAGGCGCCCCGCACACCGGCTTTGTCCTTGAGGTGCGGATGCAAAGCATAATCCTTTGATGAAGCGGTGGGCTGCATCTTGGTTTGGAGGTGACGCAGCAGGCTTGCCGGAGTCTCATCAGAGGTCGAAAGGGAAATGTACACGCAAAGTCCAGTGGTGTCGGGGGCCGACGTTACTGGACTTTGCACTTTGAGTGCATGCGTGGTCCATAGGAGGCGAGATACGGTGATGATCCTTGAGGACAAGGTGGAAGCTACCAGGGAGTGCTTGCAGCAGGCTTTGTCCCTGGCCCAGGTATCCAAAATTGCTGTGGCCTGGACCGGTGGCAAAGACTCAAGTGTGGCCCTGGCCTTATGGCGGGAAACGTTGCGAGCCGGCGGTTGCGGTTTTGAGTCTGTCTGGGCCCTGAATCTGGATACGGGCGTGAAGTTTCCAGAGGTTGTCGATTTTCGAGATTCTATGGCCCAGACATGGAATCTTGTTTTGTCTGTCGTCCGCCCGGAGGTGGACTTGACCGCCTATCCCCTGGCCCAAGATCCGGTGCAGTGTTGCCGGGATCTCAAAATCCGTCCACTTCACCAGGCTGTTGTCTCCTTAGGTATTGACGTGTTGATTACCGGTGTGCGGGCTGACGAACATCCGGAGCGCACTTCCCGCTCCTGGCTGGAAAAAAGATCTGATCCGGTGTTTTACATCATGCATCCCCTCCTGCACTGGACCGAGATTGATATATGGTCCTATACATTGCAGCATAATATGCCCTATTGTGTTTTGTACGACCAGGGCTACAGGTCATTGGGGTGCATGCCCTGTACTCAGCCGGCTTTCCAACAGGAGCGATCCGGGAGGAGTGGGGAGAAGGAAAACAGGCTGCATATTTTACGCAGTTTGGGGTATTTTTAACCTGAAGTGGCCAAAAGGGTTTGAAAAAAATGGGGATGCCCCATGCAAGCCCAAGTCACGTATCCGGGAAAGGGGGATGCGTTATGGAGATCATTGATCAGACAATAGGTCAAGAGCCGGCAGTTGACCGGGGATATGTGGTCAGTATGGTGGTCAGCAAGTTCCGGGGGCATAAAGATGTAGAGATCCATCTCTTTCGTGCTCAGTGCAGTCCGCAAGAGGCAAGCAGCTATGAGTGGGAAAAACTATTGGGAGACCCGGTACGACGGGATCAACCCATTGACCCGGAAGGAAGCCGGAATGTGTTTTTGGAAACTTTCAGCCGCAGGGAAAAAGAGGCCTTAATCTCCTACCTCCAAGACAGGTACGCCGACAAGTTGACCTCTGTGAAGGCTTCCTTGTTGCCTCTGCCCATTCCCATGGGGCTCACGCCTCTGTCTTCTGTTGCTGAAGATCAACGATTTGGGCGAATTCATCTGCACAAGATACCCCACTATCCACTTGATTTTGCTGTGGATGGCCTGTTCAGCCTCAGCCAGCATCAGCAATGCAAGGAGCAGGAAAATATCCAGGACGAGTTTTGAGCTGAAATGGCTGTTGGAGTTGTGTATGTATCCATGAGCGATGAGGGAGGACTATTCATGCCTGTATTGAGCTGGGAACTTTCCCTGACTCCGGAGCCGGCAAAGAGGACCAAGGAGTCTTTGCGGTTTCATTTGCATTGTGCGGGACAAGAAAAGCGTATTCCGGTTGTCGACGGCGCTTCTCTGAGCGATCTTGAGCAGGAGATTGCCTTCTTGGAGAACAGATTGGCGGAGATCAGGGAGCAGGCCCGTCAGGCATGGGAGAATCTGCCCCAGGAAGAGGTGTCCGAGCCAGAAGGTGAAGCTGGAGAGGATCCAGCCGTAATCTGGGAGAAGCTGAAAGCGTGTTCCTCCCAGGCCGAACTCCAGGAGATGTTTAACGCTCTGCCGGATGCACGTCGGCTGGAAGTGGCCGGGTTTGTGTTGTCTTCAGTGAATATGTTTGCCGGCCCGGGAGCTTTTTTTGCCCAGAATTATGACCATCATACCGGCTTGTTGGGGTAATAAGGCCTGGGGATCTGGTCAGGTCTCATCCGGGTTTGGTTGATGGATGAGCTCATATATGGCATGACCCCGGTCTCTGTTTGTGGCCAGAGAGAAGGAAGATCTGCGCTTTGATGTCGCAGGGGCATGCATAATCCAAGGACTATCAATGAGCACACAACATAGTGAGAAGACAGATGATATTCGCCTCAACCCCAACGCTGAGCTGGTGCTCAAGAAGCGCTATCTGCGTAAGGGGCCGGACGGAGAGCCAGAGGAAAACATACCGGAAATGTTTTGGCGGGTGGCTCAGAGCATTGCCCGGGAAGAAGCCAAGTATACTGACTCGCCCTACCATCCGGACCAGCTGACCCAAGAGTTCTATGAGCTCATGACCTCTTTTTGCTTTTTACCCAACTCCCCTACCTTGATGAATGCGGGAACCGATTTGGGGCAATTGGCGGCCTGTTTCGTCCTGCCGGTGGAAGATTCCATGGCCGGAATTTTCGACGCCATCAAGTACGCGCCCTTGATCCATAAGTCCGGGGGGGGGACGGGATGTTCGTTTTCCAGATTGCGGCCGCAGAAAAGTCGAGTGGGTTCCACCGGCGGGATCGCCTCCGGGCCGATATCCTTTTTGAAGATTTTCAATACCGCCACGGAGCAGGTCAAGCAGGGCGGAACCAGGCGGGGTGCGAACATGGGCATCCTGCGGGTTGATCATCCGGATATCCTTGATTTTATAAAGGCCAAGGAGCGGGAAGGACAGCTCAATAACTTCAATCTCTCTATTGCCCTGACCGAGGCCTTTATGCAGGCCGTGGACAAGGATGAGGAATATGTGCTCATCGCGCCCCAGGATGGACAGGAAAGGGGACGACTGCGGGCCAGGGAGGTCTATCACCTTCTGGTCCAAAAGGCTTGGGAGAGCGGTGATCCGGGAATCATTTTCCTGGACCGCATCAACAGGGACAACCCGACCCCACATCTTGGTGAGATCGAGGCCACCAATCCCTGTGGTGAGCAGCCGCTTCTTCCCTTTGAGGCCTGCAACTTGGGGTCCATCAATGTGGATGCCTTGTACTCCCCGGAGACTGAAGACGGGGTGGACTGGCAAGGCCTCAAAGATACCATCCATCTCAGCGTCCGTTTCTTGGACAATGTCATCGATGCCTCCCAATATCCCCTGCCTCAGATCACGGACATGGTGCATGCCAACCGCAAAATCGGCCTGGGGATCATGGGTTGGGCGGATCTCTTGTTCCAGCTGCGCATCCCATATAACAGCCGCCGGGCTTTGAGCTTAGGTGAGAAGCTCATGGATTTTCTGCATCAGGAATCCAGATCTGCCTCCAAGGCCTTGGCTCAGGAACGCGGTCCCTTTCCAGCCTATGCGGAATCTGTTTTTGCCAAGAAGAATCTGGGGCCATACCGCAACGCAACGACCACCACCATCGCCCCTACCGGGACTCTGTCCATTCTGGCCGGTTGTTCTTCAGGCATTGAGCCCTTGTTCGCTTTGAGCTTTTCCCGTCACGTCATGGATGGAGAAACGCTTTTGGAGGTGAATAGGCACTTTGAACACGCTGTGCGGGCCTCTGATGCCTATAGTCAAAGCCTGATGCGCCAGGTGGCGGAAAAGGGCACTGTTCGGGATATGGACTATCTACCCCAGGACCTGCGGGAGGTGTTCGTCACGGCCATGGACTTTGAGCCTCTATGGCACTTGCGCATGCAGGCCGCTTTTCAAAAATATACGGACAACGCAGTGTCCAAGACTGTCAACCTTCCCAGCTCAGCCACTGAGGAGGACATTTCGTCCATTTACTGGGCAGCTTATGAGTTAGGCTGTAAGGGGGTGACCGTATACCGGGATGGATGCAAGGCGGACCAGGTGTTAAGCACCGGCGGCGGATCCCAGCAGGCCCCGGCCCACAACGGAGTCCCAGTCCGGGAACGTCCGGATGTTGTCTATGGATTTACCCAAAAGGTGCAGACCGGTCTGGGCGATTTGTACCTCACGGTCAACGAAGTGGAGGGCAAGCCTTTTGAGGTTTTTGCCACAATCGGCCGTTCCGGGCGCTCCATTACAGCTAAGGCCGAGGCCATCGGCCGCTTGGTTTCCCTGGCCCTACGGTCTGGTGTGCATGTCCGGGATGTGGTCGGCCAGCTCAAGGGCATTGGCGGGGAGCATCCCGTTTTTCAGAAGAAAGGACTGTTGCTGTCCATACCCGATGCTGTGGCCTGGGTCTTGGAAAATCGCTACCTCAAGGAATCCAAACCGGCCGGGGACGCTCACAGCTTGGTCAAGCCGGGTTGCCCGGAGTGCGGTCAGGAGCTTATGTTTCAGGAAGGATGCTTTATCTGTCAGGCCTGCGGGTACACCAAGTGTGGCTGATCTTACCTTCTGATCCGGCTTTCAATTGACGATTCCGATTCTTGATAAACCGGACGTTTTCAGATGATAACTGAGTAGATAACTGCGGCCCTCTTGAGTCCCCTCCTGGGCAAGGCTGAGCATAGCACACACTTGACACCGGGGTTATAAGATACTGAAAAATAAGGTATCAGAGTCATTATCCCAACCACCCCTGCCCCTCCTTGCTAAGGAGGGGAGTTCAGAGAACCGCGGTTGTCTGCACGTTTTTTATCCGCAAGTGTCTGGCTTCTCGAAAACCGCAATCACAGATCTCAAGCAAGATCAGCCACTTTAGAGTCCCCTCCTTTGCAAGGAGGGGATTAAGGGGTGGTTGGGATGATGATTCATAAACCTTTTGCACTGCGAAAAGGAAGCTAAAAATGCCTGATAAGAAAAAGGTCCTGGGTATCTGCGGCAGCCCCAGGAAAAAGGCTACGCACCGGGCAGTAGAGTGGGCCCTGGAGCATTTTGAATCCAAGTATGGAATGCGGACCGAATTTTTTTCGGTTCGGGGCAAGAGCATCAATTTTTGCATTCACTGCGATGTATGCGTCAAGAAAAAGCAGGGCTGCGTGCACCAGGACGCCCTGCTGGACCTCTATCCCTTGATGGAGGAGGCGGATATCTGGGTCCTGGGCAGCCCGGTCTACCACGGCCACATCAGCGGACAACTCAAAACCGTTTTGGACCGGACTCGGGCCTTGCTGGGTAAGGACCGGCATATATTGCAAGATAAGATCGGGCTGGGCATAGCCGTTGGCGGGGACAGAAACGGCGGTCAGGAACATGTCCTGCACTCTATCATCGATTTTTGTTTGATCAATGAGATGATCCCGGTCAGCGGAGGGGTGTTCGGAGCCAATCTGGGCGGGACGGTCTGGTCTCAGGACCAGGGCCGGGAGGGAACAGATGCAGATGCGGAAGGACAAAAAAGCATCCGCAAGAGCATCGCTCGAGCCGTTCACCTGCACAGCAAGTGCGGGGAGTCTTCATGGGAAGGCCGCTGAGGCTTCCAGGGTATTCGGTCTCAGCTTTCAGCCTTGTCTGCGGCGTATCTGACCCTATTGTTGGAGCAACGCACGCAAAAAATGTACCCAAGGGGGCTTCTAGCCCCCTTGCCGGTTTACTTGTCCTGAAGCAGCTCCAGGGCCACCAGGATGTGGACATCCTCTCCAACCACCCCCATCTTGGCAAATTGCCCCGTGCCCACATTGTAATCCAAGCGGTTTATTGAGAATTCAGCCTCAAACCCAGCCACTTTTTGCCCCTTTTTGAGGGGGTTGTCCTGTGTTCCCAAGTAACGACACTCAATTTCCACCTCTTTGGTCACTGCCTTGACCGTCAACTCGCCTTGGACACTATATCGATGGTCGTCCAGGCGGGTGATCTTTGAACTGGTAAAGGTCATCTGCGGGAACTGCCGGGAGGCAAAAAAATCATCTGAACGTAGGTGGTTATCCCGTTTGGTGATATTGGTATTGATGCTGTCCGCTTGGACTTGGAAGTTAATATTGTGCACAGTCTGGTCTTGTTCATCAAAATCTACAGTCCCGGAAAAATCTTCGAACAGTCCGCGCACAGGTACGAAGGTGTGTCTGACCTGGAAATAAATGTTGGAATGGTTCTTATCAATTTGCCATTCCTGGGCCTGGGCCGGAGATAGGCTGATCAGGTACATGAGAAGAAAGAGTGCGCTGACCAGCAAGTAACGGTGTCCTTTCATAACAGGTCTCCTTGTTTGGGGGTTCATGCGGGGCACAGCTTATGCCCCGCAGGGCAAAGATCATAGGCTGAAGCGTTCCATGAACAGTGCCCGTCGGGGATAGCCGATTCCTTTCAGGGCCTTTTGCATGCTGTTCATCATCTTCGGCGGTCCGCAGACAAAGACCGCAGCTTGGAGACTGCATCCGTCCAGCAACTCAGCCAGCCGGGCCTTATCCAAACGCTGTCCCTCTGGCTGAGCTGTAAACACATGGCAGATCCGAAGCTGGGGCAGCTGGGCCTGCAAGGTGTGTATTTCCTGGGGATGAATAATGTGTTGGGGGGTTTTGTTGCTCCAGATCAAAGTGATGGGTCTGGTGTCTTGGGTATCAGCTATGAAGCGGAGCATGCTCAGCATGGGAGTGATGCCGATGCCCCCGGCGATCATTATAATCTCCCGGTCCGGAGAGAGTCGCCTATGGGTAAAAAGCCCGTATGGACCATCGAGGTAGACGCGGTCACCGGGTTGGACATTTCCAATCTTCCGGGTCCAATCTCCACTGTTGCGGATAATACATTCCAGGTCCTTGGGTCTGGTTGGGGAAGAGGCGATAGTGAACGGGTGTTCTTCGCCGGGGATGTGAGAGGACTTGACAGTCAAAAAAGTAAACTGTCCAGGCAGATAGTCCATGGCTTTTGGGTGCTTCAGCTCAGGATGAGCTTTGGTCTGGGGTTTGAGGCGGATACTGTGGGCAGCCTGGCCTGCCGGCTGGACAGCAGTGATCTCGTAGGGTTTTCGGCGAATGCGTACAAACCTGGTCTTCACCCAGGCATAGAAAAGGACGTAGAGTCCCATGACGGTGAGCAGTAGCTGTCGCGGGAAGCCGCTCTGAAAGGTTTCGCTGACGAACAGAACATGGACAAACAGGAAAAGCGGAACCACTCCGGCCATCAGTCGATGCAGACGCCACCACCAATGATAGGGCAAACCCAACAAAGTACGGAACACCGCTCCAAGGACCATGCCCAGAATAAGCAAGGCCAAAAAAAGACCTATCAATTCTGGAAAGTAACGTATTTGCAAGGGGATAAAGAGCATGTCGTCCGAAAGCAGGACCAAAACAGGATGCACTATGACCAAGCCGGCGATGCAAAGACCCAGTATACGATGGATGCTGTATAAGGCATTCAAGCCAAAGACCTGATCCAGGACTTTCAGCCGAGCGCTCCACAGCAGCTGCAACAGCAGCAAGCAAGCTGCGAGCAGGCCGACAACTTTGCCGGAGCGAAGCATGATCCCGTCCATGCCGGATTTGTACCACATGGACGCGGATTCGAAGAAGAAGGGCACAGAGGCAACCGCACAAAGGAGCAGGGCAATAAGGCAAGCGATGCTTGTTGCCCAGAAAAGACGATGGGTATACGGCCTTGGTTCAGATGGTATGCTCATAGCTCTCACTGTATCTCAATGTCCAGGGTCAGCTTTGCCTGCAGCAAGTCTGACATGTTTTGGGTCCCAAAGCGAACAAAAAAACTTTGTCCAATTGATCATACATGAAAACTCCGTCCAGACAATACGTACATACCCCAGGACTACTGCGCAGGAAGGGCATCGAAATAGGCCCTGGCAATACACAGACCGGCTACGGAAGCGGTAAAGGTGATGAGCTCAGGCACGGAAATGCGGCTGTTGAATTCCCCTAAATGAGGACCGGTGACCAGGGTGATATCTTTTTCCCCAGGCAGGCAGTGTTGTGCATGGGCAGGGTTCAGGGCCTGTCTCTGTATAACATCTTGAAATGATTGATGGTCATATCCAAGTTGATCCTGCATCCGAAACACTTCAGTCATATGCCGGTCTACTCCCAAGGCATCGATGAGCGGGTCCACGACCTTTTCGCATCCCAGCCTGTCCACATCCAAGGCTGCTCCTAAGAACCCGGTAGAGAACTCTGTCAGCACAATCTGCACATGGCGGACAAAGACGGAGCGGTCAAACAAATGCCTGGCGTCCACTGCCTCTCCATGGGCAGTAAGGCCCATGAGCTTGGGGTCATGGAGTCGAAACCAACACCCGGCAGCCAAAATCAGGCTCATGATTTGGGCCCCTACGTCCCGGAACAGGTGCCGGGGGTGTTTTGACCAGGGTTCCAGGTGCTCGAAATCGCGCAGGCCGGACAGACCGAAGTTGGGATACAGGCAGGAGGCGAACCAGCGATCCAGCCGACCGCCCCGGGTCCAGATATAGAGGCCTTGATCATCCCGTCGCCCGGATTGAACACGGTTGTGAAACAAGGGGATGGGAGCTTTGTGGATCAGACCGTGTCGACTCAAGCGGCCCAGGCCAAAAGCGGCCTGGGCCAGGACTTGCTGAAATTGAGCACAGGAAAGATTGTCGGCCGGATCAGGATTCAAAGCATACGAAAAGTACTCTGCATGGGCGATATAGGGCAGGCACATCGGTGTATTCGAGGCCAGAGAAAGAGCGTTGAGATCCGGGATGCAGTCGAGATCAAGAATAACCCGGCAGGGCCTGTCTATGGGGGAAGGGATGTGCTGCCCGGGAAGCAGATGGGAGTGATGGGCCAGGTATTCCATCCACCAGGCCTCATGAGCCAGGCCTGCGGCCTGTTCTTGGTTTTTGGCCAGTTTGAGGACCAGGACTTTATCCGCACCTGCCTGGTCGGTCAACAACAGGTTGCGTCCGGCCAGGGTGCATCGGGGACTGCGAAATCCCGCCTTGCGCACAAGGGCGGAAAGATCCAGGGATTGGACTGGTTCATGGCAAAAAGAGGGACCGGCTGGGGGATCGATGGACAGGGGGAGACTGCCCAGGGCTTGAGCAGTGGCCAGACCCGTGGATCCGACCGCCCGGCTGGTGAAAGTGTCCAGGATATGCCAGGCGCGGGTACGGAGCTTGGAGGGCCGCGTGCAACGGATAAATCGGCTCAGGGCCATGGCCGCTTCCTGATACAGGAAATGGGCGCAGGTCTGTTTCCTGTGCGTGGGGTCGGACAGGATCTGGTTGAAGGTCTCAATGTCCTCGGCAGTTGCCAGGTCCGGCTGCTCGGCAAGCTTTTGAGCACAAAAACGGACAGTCAGGTATTGGGCGGTAAATGATGGGGGCATTGGACAGGACAGGATAGAGAGAAAATGTTCAGGTTTCAGCTTTGCCTCCGGCAAATCTGAAATATTTTTTTGCCCCAAAGCGGGCAAAAAAAGGGAACTTTGCCGGATTGATCAGGTATGAAACGCACGCAGGTTCGGTCCCTCCGTCATTGCTCGGCCCGGATCCTTCGAACACACCGGGATCAGACTCACCGGGCAATCTAGTACTGCGTCTCAAAAATATTGCCTCATTTTTTGGCAATCGGTTCTATTTCATTTATAAGTTTATTAAATTC
>JBNJII010000059.1:0-18415 GCA_051749205.1 Thermodesulfobacteriota bacterium
TGCCCCCGGTATGTTCGAAGGGTCCGGGCCGGGCAATGACGGAGGGACCGGACCTTCGTTTTCATACCTGATCAATCCGGCAAATTTTCCTTTTTTTTGCCCGCTTTGGGACAAAAAAAGATTTCAGATTTGCCGGAGGCAAAGCTGAACAATGAACCTCAGCCCGTAAAACACGAGACACTATGCCCCGCAAACTGCTTTTCCTTATCGCTGACGGCATGGGCGACTACCCCCTGCCAGAACTGGACAATGCCACTCCTCTGCAGGCGGCAAAGACCCCGAATATGGACGCGGCGGCTGCCCAGGGCACGGTTGGTCTGTGCCAGACCATACCTCCCGGGCTGCCGCCCGGCTCGGACATCGCCAACATGGGCCTTTTAGGCTACGACCCGGGCCGCTACCACACCGGACGCGGCCCCATCGAAGCAGCGGCTCAGGGTCTGACTCCCCACAACACGGATCTTATCTACCGCCTGAACTTATGCACCATATCCGAGCTTTCTGCATCCGGATACATGCTCGACCACAGTGCGGGCCACATCCAAACCGATCAGGCCCTGACCCTTGTGGACAAGCTCCGCCAGGAACTGGAGACCGACACTCTCCAGATCGTCCCCGGCTTTCAATACCGCCATCTGCTGGTCCAAAAGCAAGGCCTTCGTGCCCCTGAAGCCGGTTTGGAGCTCATCCCTCCCCACGACATTCTCAACCAGTCCTTGTCCTCGGCGTTACAAGCCTACCGGCAAAGTCAGACTCTGTACAATATGCTCATGAAGGCCCATCAGGTGTTGACCGAAACAAAGAACCCTACCCAAGCCAACACCATCTGGCCCTGGGGCCAGGGTGGTCCCCTGGAACTTCCTGCATTTGAGCAGTTCTTCGGCCTGAAAGGGGCAGTCATTTCAGCTGTGGACCTCATCAAGGGTCTGGGCCGGGCTGCGGGGATGCAGGTTTTGGAGGTTCCCGGAGCAACCGGTCTGGTGGATACCGATTATCAGGGCAAAATCCAAGCCGCCCTGGACTTTCTCCAGGATGGAGACTTTGCCTTTGTCCATTTGGAAGGACCGGACGAATGCGGCCACGCCGGTGATGTGCAATGCAAGCTCAAGGCCATTGAGCGCTTCGACGCCTATATCGTGCGACCGGTCATGGACAGTTTGGAGGATCTGGATGCAGCCATGTGTGTGGCCTGCGATCATCTCACCCCCATTTCAATGCGCACGCACACCACTGAGCCTGTGCCTTTCTGCTTTGTGGACAGCCGGAAAGCCCAATCCGGCTCCCAACAAGGTTTCAGCGAAGCCGCGGCCCAGCAAGGCAGCGTGCACCTTAACTCAAGCCCGGAATTGATCCCCTTTCTCCTGGAACGTATGCAGGAGGCTGCGGCATGAAGCGGGCTGTATTTCCCGTCCCGGAAGTTTGGTGGACCCATCGGGTGTCCTATGGTGAAACCGATGCCATGGGTGTGGTCTATTACGCAAACTACCTGCACTGGTTTGAACAGGCCCGCAGTCACTATATCCGAGAACTGGGCCTGAGCTATTCAGAGATCGAAAACCGGGGCATCATTCTTCCGGTTCGAGAGGCCTTTTGCCGCTACCGGGCTCCGGCCCGTTTTGAGGATGAAGTGCATGTCCGGACCGGAATCAGGGATTGGGGACGGGCTTCGCTGAGCTTTGCCTATGAGATATACAATGCCTCTGAAGACAACCGCTTCATGACTTCTGGCTACACGCAGCACCCGTGCATGGGCCCTGACAATAAACCAACATCTGTTCCGGATTGGCTCAAAATCCTGGCCCAGAACACCTCCCCCCAGGCCTGAAACGGATTCAACGCTTTGGAACTCCTTTTGTGATACTTTGTAACTTTATCCGAGAGTCTTGTGTATGAAAAAGCTCCCGCTTTCCCCGGTACAAATCACCCCCCATTTCGATCTGGAGACCTTTATGATCCTCTCCGGTCAACGACGCATCAGTGGCGATCAGGCTGAGGAGATAAACCACCTCTGGCAGAGCCTGTTCACCCACCTGCGGGCCTACCGCTTGGGGCAAGGCAAGGGATATATCCTCATCTACCTCAATCCTGAGGCCGAGGAGATCTTGGACCAAAAGCAATCCTCTGGTACTGAGCAAGGGCATAATGCTCCTCTGGTAGCCCAGGCCCTGCTCATGGCCGCCTTGCTGGAAACTGTGCCTGAGGCCTCCCTGGGAACCTGCGCCCCGGTCCCGGAACCGAACAAAGTCCTCAAAAACTCCCTGGCCGAAGTCGGGTTGGAGTTCACCAATTCCGGCCAGCTCAGCGTGCAGTACGGCTTGCTGACCAAGCTTCCCTTCCGCAGCGACTGCGAAGAGTGCTATCTGAAAGCCTCCTGCCCGAAAAAAATCATGGAGGGGAACTGAAACAATATGCAGGACGCAAAGGTGTGCATTGTCGGGCCCGGAGCCATGGGCTCGTTTTACTATTGGAAGTTTCACCAGGCCGGCTTTGAGCAAACGACTCTCCTGGCTGGAGGAGAACGGGCCCGGCGGCTGCAAAACAACGGGATCCGAGTCAATGGACAAACCGTTCCCGCCCGGGTGGTAGGGCCGGAAGACACCCATTATGCAGCAGATCTCATTGTCGTGGCTGTCAAATACCACCACCTGGATCAGGTCCTGGCCGATATGAAGAACCTGGTGGCCGACAACACCCTCATTGTCTCGGTGATGAACGGCATTGACTCTGAAGAGATTTTGGCCCGGACATACGGATGGGACAAGGTGCTGTACGCCATAGCCCTGGGCATAGATGCCCAGCGGGAGCCGGATCAGGTCCGGGTGACCAACCAGGGCATCGTCTATTTTGGACAAAAGAGCAATCAGCAGTTCTCTTCCCGGGTAAAGCGAGTCGAAGAGCTGTTCCAGGCTGCGGACATCGCCTACCAGATCCCGGAAGACATGGTCCGGGTCATGTGGTGGAAATATATGATCAATGTGGGGGTAAACCAGGTCTCAGCCGTTCTTCGGGCCCCATTTGGTACCTTCCAGAAATCTCAAGAGGCCAAAGACCTGATGCAGGAGGCCATGCAGGAGGTGATCAATGTAGCCGGAGCCAAGGATATTCAATTGGGCTCCGAGGACATCGACTCCTGGCTTCAGGTCCTGGATTCTCTGGACCCGGAAGGCAAGACCTCCATGTGCCAGGACGTATTGGCCGGACGGAAGACGGAGGTGGAGATGTTCGCCGGGACCTTATTGACCATGGGCCGGGATCTGGATATACCTACCCCCCTGAATCGCTATTTATTTCAGTTCCTGCGGGCCATAGAGCAGGACTGAACCGGGGATACTCTTTGAACTCTTGCAGACCGGCCTGCATCTTGTCCAAATAGCTCCCTCTTCCCCACTTCCTACCCCAATGTCTCTATCCTGTCTGTAAAGTCGAGGATCGCAGCTGGAGAAGCTCATACCCTGCCCAACTCGTATGAACAAGATTTACCTCGAAGAGGACCTGCCCTTGGGGGCAAGGGCGGCCTCCTAACGAGCCGGGCTCTTCCAGTAAGGCGGGCTTGCCCCCAAGCCCTGCCCTCTTTGCCAGTTTCATCCTCGATCAAACTGGCGGTCTTCCGCCAGATGCGGCCCTGACGTCTGCACAAAAGACAAAAGATTCAGGGCGAATCGAACCTGATCCCGGTGGCGGATATCCTCAGAAGAATAATAGCGGTCGATCAAAAAGCGGAGATATTTGACCCCGGCGTGGACGTTGTTCTCGAGCTTGTGCACATTGGGGATGTTGATTTGTGGATCTTTGGCGGTAGAGGGTAAGATCTGCATCAAGCCAACGGCTCCGGCGCGACTTGTTTTGCTGTTATCGAACCCGGATTCCTGGAAAGCCATAGCCAGAATAAGGAGCCAGTCAAAATCATATTGATCGGCGTACTTTTGGATCACATCTTTATATTGTTTGACCTTGTTCCATTCTTCAAGTTCGGTAGGATTATTCAGTCTGGCGGAGTTTATATAATAACGGTTAAAATAGATATTGCCCAGCAAGGTCCCTTTTTTGTGGTTTTGTATGTAGCTGTTCAAGCTCTGTATATGGAGTCAAGATATGCGTGTTCAGGGGCAGGGATTGGGTGGCCTTATCTGCGGTGGCGTTTTGGGTGACAACTCTCCCATTTGAACCCATGGTGTTCAAAAAATAGGCCATGCAGCCCAGAAGAAGCACAAGAAGAAGGGCCGTGGCAGATCGAAATATTCGGATAGCGTCTCTTGTCATGCCCTTATGCTACCTCGAATGACGTCAATAAGCAAAAAAAGGGCTCCTGCTCCAAGCTCATCCAGGCTCCCCTGCGCTTTAGTTATACAAACAAACTACGTGCCGTTCTGGAAGAAGCTGGCCGCCACCCGCTTATACTCTTCCCCTTTCCAGGCCGTGGACGGCTTGGTCCTCTCGTTGCTCAGAATGTCCCGGGGCAAGAAGGGCAGAAAATCGGAGACCCCGGGCATAATTACCCGGACGACCGGGAAATCGATCACCGGGTGGGTATGATCCAAAACAATGCAATCAGTCCCCAGCCTGCGGCAGATATCCTTGATGGCCTCCAGCTCCTGGGCAATATCCTGTGCCTGCCACGGCTGATAGGGCTTGATCTCTCCTCTTTCCAGAAAGGAAATATCTGTAGGTGAAACCCCACACTTCATAAGCAGATAGTAGGAGTCCACTTCCGACTTGAGCCGTACTGGCTGGTCCAGCTGGGCCCGGACGGACTGCAGACTCTTCTTGCCTTGAATGCCCTCGGTAAAGCACCGGCCCAAGGCTTCCAGAGTATTGAAAGAGGCTCCGGGGATAAAAGTCCGGTATTCCAAACGGTCCGCCGGCAGGTTCATGTTAGTGAACACCGCAGCCACCACTGGGAACAAATCGTCAGCTGACAGGTCCTTCAAGGTCACCGACACATTGTTCTGAGCGTAAAACTCGCGCATCTCCTGGACGAATCCGTCCTCAATGGACTCTGCATCGATAGTGGGCACCGCTTCTTCCCGATTTACGGCCCGAATCTGGGTATAACGTTCAAAGACCTCGCAGGCCGCCTGGACCAAGGCCTCCTCCAGGACATTGCCGGCCGCTGTTCCATTGGTTCCGTGGATATAGGCCGCGAACTTCATGGGAACCTTGATTTTTTGCTCTGCAAGCAGAGAGTAGCCGTTAACCCAGTGCCGGGCCATTTCCGAGTCTTTGATCTCCTCCACCGCTTTGAAGGGCAGATGACTCTGTCCTGCCAAAAGGTCCTCTATCTTGACATGCGGCTCCTGCAACTCGTCTTGATGGGCCTGCACATAGCCGTCCATCCAGGCATAGTTCAAAAAATCCTGGGTTTTGGGGCCGTACAGGGCCGGGAGATGAAATCTGACCTGCTCCTCAAAGGCCGGATAATAAAGGCCCGCACTCAAGCGCTCTACCAACTCGGCATAGGCACTGGCCCGGGCCAACTCTCTGCTCGTTCCCTTGCCTTCACAGATCAGATGTAAAGATTCGATCCAGACCCGGCCCCAGAACAGACGGTCTGCGGCCTGGACCTCAGAGTACTGAGCATTGAGTCTTAGGCGTTTCAAACCCTGTGTGATCCGGCTGAAGGTATTTTCCGGAACATCGCATTTGTTGTATTCATTGCGGACATGATTGGCCAGGTGCATACATCTCCTTATCCCATTTCGGGCCTTATAATGTATTTGACAGAAAATTTCCTCCTGGGTTATAAAGAAAATACGGTGGAATGTGAAGATCTCATTGAACCTTGTGAAGGAGGTGGATTATGCCCGGAAGCGTGTACAAATTCATTGATTTAGTAGGAACAAGCCCCACATCCTGGGAAGAAGCGGCCAAAACAGCTGTGGAGACTGCATCCAAAAGTGTGCGCGAGGTACGGATCGCTGAAGTCAAAGAGCTGGACATGAAGGTGGATGGGGGCAAGGTGGCCCTGTATCGGGCCAAGGTCAGACTGTCTTTTAAGTACGAAGATTAGAATGTTTGCCCCCGGGCCGTCACGACCCGGGGGCAAACATTCTAATACTCCGGACAGGAAGCCAGGGCCTGATCAATGGTCTCCTGGGGCAGCTCAAAGTCCTGCAGATCACCTCGAAAATAGGCCTCATAGGAAGCCAGATCCAAGAGACCGTGCCCGGAGTACAGAAAAACAACACTCGATCCCGGCTTGGCCTTTTGGGCCACATCTATGGCCGAGCGGATGGCGTGGGAGGTCTCCGGAGCGGGCAGAAACCCTTCAGTGTTCTGAAAGAGTCTGGCCGCTTCAAAGCACTCGTTTTGAAAATAGGCCCGTGGCTCAACAATTCCGGCATCCACCAGATTGCATAAAACCGGAGCGTTGCCGTGGTAACGGAGCCCCCCGGCATGAATGGGCGCAGGCATGAAGCCGTGCCCCAGAGTATGCATTTTGATCAGCGGCGTGAGGCGGGCCATATCTCCATAATCATACCGATAAGCCCCTCTGGTCAATGACGGACAGGCCTTGGGCTCAGCTGCGATAAAGGAGATGTCCTCGCCGCCCAGTTTGCGAGGCAAAAAGGGCAGCATCAACCCGGCGAAATTGCTCCCCCCGCCCACACAACCGACCAGATAGTCCGGTTTCTCGCCTACTGCCTCCAATTGCTGCATGGTCTCCAGACCGATGACGGTTTGATGCAAGAGAACGTGATTGAGCACACTGCCCAGGGTATATTTGGTCCCGGCATTGGTTGCCGCATCTTCCACAGCCTCGGATATGGCCAGACCCAGGCTGCCTTTGCACTCCGGATCCTGATCCAGGATCGCTGACCCGCTCTTGGTTCTTCTGGAGGGAGAGGGGAAGATCTCCCCTCCGTAGGACTTGATTATAATCTGCCGGTATGGCTTTTGCTCAAAACTGACCTTGACCATGTATACGGTGCACTGCATATCGACCATGCGGCAGGCGAAGGACAGGGCCGTCCCCCATTGCCCGGCCCCGGTTTCTGTTGACAGCCGAGTGACTCCTTCCTGCTTGTTGAAATAGGCTTGGGGTACAGCGGTGTTCGGCTTGTGCGATCCAGTTGGAGAGACAGATTCGTCCTTGAAGTAGATCCGGCAGGAGGTGCCTATGGCCTTCTCCAGCCCAGTGGCCCGGATCAGCGGGGTGGGCCTCCAAAGGCGGTATATGTCCTGCACCGCTTCCGGAATGGGAATAGAGGGTTCTGGGCTGAGTTCCTGTTCAATGAGCCCCCGAGGGAAAATTGTTTCCAACTGTTCCGGGGCCAAGGGGGAACCCGTCTGCGGATCCAGGGGCGGAGCCAGCGGAGTGGGCAGATCGGGAAGGGCATTGTACCATTGTGTGGGCAGATCGGACTGCGGGAGTGTAATTCGCGTGTGCATGCAACTCTCCTGTCAAGCTTGATCCTGTAGGTTTCTTCCAAAGATGACTTCCCCCAACCTGGGTCCATGGTATGGGCAAGCGCAACAAAAAAGGCCGCAGACGAGGATTTCGTCTGCGGCCTTTGAAGGGGACCTTGGTTGTTTCACCTCTACAAGCGCACCCCACCCCCATGGCCGCTGGCGGACCACCACCACATCAAGGCAGAAGCATTCACGGTATAAAGGCGATGATTGATGCGCATAACACTGCTTAGGCCGACAGGGATCATTTTGTCAAGCCCGAATGCGTCCGCAGACAGGGCTTTTTGGTTCTGCTTTCCAAAGTATAATATCCGCATGGATCAGGACTTCTGAAGCTGAACACTCGTATGAAACAAGGTTTTAACCTGAAGAGGGCCAGCCCTTGAGGGCAAGGGCGGCCTACCTGCGAGCCGGGATCTTCCAGTAAGGCGGGCTTGACCCCAAGCCCTGCCCTTTTGATAGAAAGGCTTTCCCCTAGATTGCCCGGAGAGCCTCATCCCGGTATGTTCGAAGGATCCGGGCCGGGCAATGACGGAGGGAGCGAAACCGGACCTCCGTGCGTTTCATACCTGATCAATCCGGCAAATTTCCCCTTTTTTTGCCCTCTTTGGGGCAAAAAATATTTCAGATTTGCCGGAGGCAAAGCTGAAACCTGAACACTCCTGGAAACGTACATTTGAGAACAAAAGTACCGTGCGTCCGCAGATTGCAGAAAGACAAGGAAAGAATTACACTTTTTTTGACTTCAGCCATAGGAGAGATCAAGGAGCCCCAATGCCTGGACAAAACATACTTTTCGGGCCCGTGCCCTCGCGCCGTTTCGGCCGGTCCCTGGGGATCGACCTCGTCCCATTCAAGACCTGCACCCTGGATTGCGTCTTCTGCCAACTGGGCCGAACTCCGTCCAAGACAATGCTCAGAAAGGACTACGTGCCCATAGACAACGTTTTGGCTCAACTTCAAGAGTGGCTCGCGGCTGACAACACAGCCGACGTCCTCACCCTGTCCGGTTCCGGTGAACCCACGCTGCACACCCACTTCGGCAGAGTTCTGGAGTATGTAGGCCACAACAGCGATATACCCTCCCTGCTGCTGACCAACGCCACCCTGCTCAAGCTGGGCGAGGTCAGGTCGAAAGCAGCCCGGGCAGCCATGGTCAAGACCTCCCTGTGCGCCTGGGACCAGACATCTTTCCAGCGCATTAACCGCCCTCATCCCGACCTGGATTTTTCGTCTTTCCTCGACGGTCAAATCCGTTTCCGAGAGGAGTTCACAGGTCAGCTCATCCTAGAGGTCTTCCTGCTTCAGGGGATCAGCGACGGCCAGGCTCAGATCCAGGCCATGGCGGATATTGCCCGGCGCATAGCCCCGGACCGCATCCACTTAAATACCGTTGAGCGTCCCCCGGCTGAATCCAGCGCCCAGCCGGTTTTCCCGGACATACTCAATCAGGCTAAGAACGTTTTTTCTCCCCAGGCAGAACTGGCTGTGGCCCAAAAACACAGTCCAAGCCCACAATCCGAGGCCAATGAGGAAGCCATCTTAAAGACCATCCAACGCCGCCCCTGCACCTTGAATGACCTGGCTGCAATCTTTGGCATACATCACAACGAGATATCCAAGTATGTGTCCAGCTTAGTGCACCAGGGACAAGTTCAATGGATCCACGGCGGCTCGGATCAGCCCTATGTAACCAGTGTGGAGCATAGTTGAGAGTGTTCAGCCTTGCCTCCGGCAAATCTGAAGGGGGTAAAATATTTCAGGGCCACCTGAGGTGGCCCTGAAATATTTACTTTTGCACCCAGCTTCCATTGTCCTGCTGCACCCACCAGCCCGAAGAGGCCTTGTCCCGCCATTGCCTGGCGAATATCTCTTCAATCCTGGACACTTGGGAAGCCTCAAGATCAAGGGCCGCGGCCACTTCCCGGTACAACTGCTGTCTGGCCTCATTGTCTTTTTGGACCAGTTTGCGCAAGGTGGCCACCTGCCCCAAGTTCAGCCCAGAGGTCTCTTTGATGTCCAGATATCCGTCCTTGGTAATGCCTACAGCTCCTTGATCGTAAAATTTTTTGAGCTGTTGATGGTGCTTGGAGATGGTTTGCTTAAGCCCCCTGATGGCCGCATTGCTCACCGAGGTCGCCCCTTGGGCCCAGGCCTGGTTCGGCCCCAGCCAGGCAGCGAGACGCTTGAACACCCCTCGATCAGAGCTTTCGTTTTGCAGCTCCCCGTTCTCCTGCCCATACACATCATCCACAATCTTTTCTGCTGCCTTTTCCACCTCGGCAGCCGGAAAATAGATATTCACTGTGACACAGGCAGCCAGACCCAACATCAGAACAGCTACACTTATCCATGGCATGTATCCTCGTCGCATAGATCCTCCGTGGACGGCCTAAGTTTTTGGGGACTGCAGCTCAAGGTCTTTGTTCAAAAACCCGCTCCAGCCGTTTGAGCATATCGGAGAAGGCTATCATGTTGTTGGCATTGGTGTTGACGACATTGATCCCTGTCCAACCGCGCCGAACGATATACTCTACCCCATCTTCCCTGATCAATCCATTCAAAGAAAATACGTCGTTGGCCAAAACGCAGGACAGGCCGATCCGCTTATAGGGAAACTGTTCAAAAAATCCGGCATACAAGCTCACCCCCAAACCGGACAGCCCTTGACCGGTTCCGATAATGGACAAGGAGTTGATGGCCTGCAGGCTGATCCGCCTGGACTCTTCGGGCTCAGGCACAGACTCGGCCCGAAGGTGGAAGCGCACCGGCTGTCCATAGGCCACCCCCAGCCTTTGCACGGCGATATTCAGCCTTCCGGTTATCCGCCCCACCCCCAAACCTGTGCTCAAGGGCTCCAGATCCAATCCGTGCACATGCACATCCGCAGAGCTCAAACGGCTGGACTCCAGAGGCCGCTTGCACCCTATATTCTCTATACGCACCCGGCCACCAAACAAGGTCCCTTCAATCCGGCCCTTGGTCCGTACCTCGCGGCTGGAGGCTGTAACCTGCAATCTTCCCTGCAGACCGCCCACGTCTTGACCCCCCAGGGGGACGATCTTCGAAGGACGCAAGCCGGCCAGGAGAAACTCTCCTTGACCCTGCCACTGCCCGGACCACGGAAGCTGCACATGGAGGCCGCACAGCCGGGCATCAAACCCCTTGCCCCGCACGGACAACGCTTTTCCAAGCTGGAAGACATTGTCGGCCAAGCGGATGTCTGATCCACCCACATCCAGATTCCTGCCAGCCACCAAAAGCCTTCCTGGACGCAGAGTACCCCATGGATGGCTGTCCTGAACTGTATGCTCCGCAGACCTTGTGCCCAGTACATAGCTTACAGGCAGGTCAAACTCCCAACCTTCCAGCTGCACTCCGGCATCCGGCGCAGACAGGCTCAGCCCCTTGCCGGACAGACGCCCCGTGATCTTGGCCCCTTTATGCGCACTGCGCAGAGCCCCGGTCCATCCCAGAGCCCCCTCTGCCTCCCAGCCAGAGGGCATAAGTCCTTGCACAGCAACGACCAAGGGGCCAAGGTGGACCCTGCCCTCTGGGACACGCACCTCCCACTGCCCCGGGTTTTTCTGCACATCCACCCGGGCATGGGCGCGCAGGCTCAAAAACTCCCCAGCTCGTACCTCCAGATCGGTGAACTCAATCTCCCGGCCGGATTCAAGCCGGGCCCCACCCTGGAGTGATACCGGGGCTTGGCTGAGATCTGCGTACCGGGTGCCCCACAGAGCTTCCCCGCCGTCGACATCCAGAGCATAGGATATCCGGGGCCGTGCACTCCACACCACCTTTCCCTGCCCCTGCCCGGTGATCCCGGCGGCCATGATCTGTCCATCCGGAGATGCCCCCCCGGCACCCTGTAGATCCAGGCTCCAACTGCCCACAATACCATCAGAGCCCTGGACAACATCGGCCTGCACATCGGTCCGGCCCTGGAACTCCCATCCAGGAACTAAATCCTGGTCTTTGCTCAACCAAGCCCGCAGACCCGGAATGCGAAGCTCTGAAGCCCGAAAAGCCAGCTTATTGCTTTTCTTGGTCCCCCATCTCCCGCTGACCTCAAACCCTCCTACGTCCTGCACCCTGCAAACTGCCTCCTCCACTTCCATGCCTTTCTGGAAAAAGCGCATATCCGTGACCACAGCATCTACAGGCCTGCCCCCGAAGTCCGGCCCATAGATACCCACCTCAGGGCTTTTCAGGGAAGCCCTGGGAATTCTCATCCCGGAAGAGAGAAGGTGCAGTCCACCTGTTATCTGTGGCTTACGGGCGAAAAACTGCCCCCACTGGGCAGACCCTTTGCCCTGCAGATCAAAGTGGATTCTGTGGCTGGACAGGTCCCATGCCCAGGAGGCGCTCACCGGAGGCAGAATATATGCATCACTGGATTGCTTCCCGCTCCATTGCACAGTGCTTTGGGTGTGCATTCTTACCTTCAATCTTCCCGGATGCCGCCCCCCCCCGTCATCCCATGCAAGCAAGATCTCCAGCCCCTGAAAAGCATCCCCACTCCAGTCTACTTGCCCCAGCCAGGGCCAGACCACACTCAGCTCCTGGCCGACACCTTGGGCATACAGATCAAAACGACCCTTCCACCCCTGGGCAGTCTGCTCCAGGCTGCCTTGCCCTACCTGGCTGGATCCAATGCGGCAACGAACATCCTGCACATACACAAGACCGCTGCGTACCTCCACACCCTTGGGGGCCTCAAGGTGGATGGGGGAGAGCCCAATCCAGTCCGTGCCCATCCGAATGTTGACATCTTTGAAAACCAGGGACAGGCTGGATATGGATTGCCCAGGGGAGGTAAAGTCCAGCTCAGCCTGTATCTCAGCCTCGGCCTGCAGCCACTCTGTGTCCACCGCGCCTATGTGCACGGCCAATGAGCATCCCGAGGGGGACTGAGCTTCGTCCCTTGGGGGTACATGCGCCTGCAGCCCGGCGTGCAGAGGAAACGAGGACCCCCAAAATACCAACAGAGCTAAAATGCAGGCCGCCAGAAACAGGGTTCTCAGCAGTCTGTTCTCCTGGAAGTCGACGTTCATTCCTGTTTATTCCTTGCACTCAGGCCATAAGGATCGTATGGTACTTGGCCTTTGCCGCAGATGAAACACCTTTACTGAAAAGCAGCAAGATGGAGGATATATGTCATCTCAATCACTCCAAGTCGGAGATATTGTGGAGTCGTCGTGCCGGAAATGCAATGATGTTACCGGGCACACCATTGTTTCCATAGTAGAGGGAGAAATCGCCAAAGTCGAGTGCCGGGGGTGCGGCAGTGTGCACAAGCACCGCCCTGCACCTCAAAAAGGCCAGTCCAAAACCACTCAAGCTGCATCCGGCTCCAAGGCCAAAAAATCGCCTTCCAAAGGCAAAAAGGGACTCTCGGCCAAGGAAAAGGAAGCCCAGCAGCTGGCGGAACAAAACTACGCCGAATGGCAACGCATGCTGCAGGGCAAGAACCAGTCCGAGGCCAAGACCTACAGCATGGACAGCCAGTTCCAGGTCAACGATGTCATCGATCATGCCAGCTTCGGCTTGGGCATTGTCCAGCGCACCATTCCCCCGAACAAGATGGATGTCTTCTTTCAAGGCGGGGAGAAGCGCCTGCGGTGCGCCCCGGTTCCCAACCCGGGCACCTCCACGGAGTAAAGGTGTGGCCATGACACATCGGGGGACAAACCGGAGCGGCGGCAATGGGCTCACTCCCGGGAGGACAGGATGGCATTGACGGATTGCAGTCTCTGGTCCAGCTGCTGGCGGATACCTTCCATATCCTGCTCCACCTCCCGGAGCTGCTCATCCCATATCTCGGTCAGCTCTACACTTATCCGCCGGCCGTACTCCCTGGCCCAATCCTGCATCCGCTGATCAAGGCTCCGGTAAAAGCGCGCTCCGGCCCCGAGCATGAGCAGTCCGTAGCTGACCAAGGCAGCTACCCCTATGGGACTGAACAGGCCCTCCAGCACAGAGAAAAAAACCATCAAGGCTTCCCGCAAGCCCGGTTGTCCGATCAGGGCCATCCAGGCCTTTCCTCCACCCAGCCCCAAAAGCAAGAGCAGGGTCAGCAGGCTGTAAACCCCTCCCTGCTTCATGCGCAAACCTGTCCATTTGACCGGGCCTTCCCAGGTCAAGGCCCTGCTCACCGCTCCGCTCCAGCTTGAGACGGCCCGTTCCCACAACTGGGACACATCTGCGGCCCCTTCCACCTCTGTGCGCAGAAATTGGGGGACATTTCGCCGCAGGGCATGGGCGCTCAAACGGTCTTTCAGATTGTCCATCCGGGAATACAGGCCCTGCAAGCTCGGCTCGTTGTGTATATCCGGACAAAGCACCTGGTCCTTGGCCTTTCCCCGGACACTCCACTGCCGGACTGCCTCTCCCACCAGCCGGGCCGGACCCCACAGCGGCCCCATGCCCGGCCCCTGCCGGCTGAGCACAGGTTCCACCCGGCTGTGGACCCAGGCCTCCAGGATCCGCTGTCCGTCCCTGTGCCAAGCCTGAGATTCGGAATGCATTTTTTCCTGCAACCCCTGGACAGCAGCAAGACACTGCTCCAGGCGCTCTTTTTCCCGGCGCAATGGCCGGTACAGGACTGCAGCCTCCTGTTCCAGATTGGCGGCCTTAATGGCGGCCACCTGTTTATCCGAGCGCTGACTGAAAAGTGCATCCCGGAACAGCTCAAGCTGATTCCAGGGTGAATAGGGAGGCTGTTCCACTGCGGACACTGTAAACAGCCTGGGCGAGACCCTGGAGGAGCTGTCTCGAGCTCTGGACAATTGCTGGATGAGCAGGCCGCGGAAATGCTCGGCTATACGCTGCATCTGCTCCAGACTTTCCTCGGCCCGGGAAGAAGACCACAGCTTGTCCATTTTATTCAGCACAAAGAAAAAGTTGTCCACTGCCTTGGGGGCCTCTTCCAGAGCTGCGTACATGCTCTGGTCCGCATATTTCTCCGGGGATGTGACCCAGACCAGCAGATCCAGATGGGACATGAAATCCAGAACAGCTTCCTTGTTCTCCGCCTGCAAGCTGTCAAAATCGGGCAGATCGCACAAAATGATATTGTGCACCGCTTGGGCCTGATGAACATGCTCTTTCCAGGTCACTTGGCTTTGATGCACAAAAGCAGGCAACTCGATCCGGGCATGGTGGTAGATAAGGACTCGATCCGTGTGCGGTCGTCTGTGGCTGGTGGTGGCTACCTCGGCCTGGGCCAGGGCATTCATCAGGCTGGACTTGCCCACCCCGGTCCCTCCTAAAAAGCCGGCCCACAAGCTCGCTCCCTGGGCTGCGTCCAGCCTTTCCTGAAATCTGCCCGCCGCCTCCTCCAACTCCTGCTTCTCTTGGGCCCCCAAGCTCACCCAGTCCGGGTCTTGGACAAAACAACGCACAGCGTTGACATCTTCTTGCAGCTGCCTGTGCAGACTCATCACCATTTCCGCCCTCTGTTTTCAGCTTTGCCTATCCCGGGCCAGGCCTGTCACCGATACCTGCTCCGCCCAGTCGGCCCATTCGCGGACTGCCTGCACAGTCTCGGGGTGCGGTCCCAATCCGTGTATGGTCTGAATATACCTGTCCCGCTGCTCCCGGACTATTCCCGCAATCCCTTCTTCCAGCTTGGAGGACAGCTCCCGGGTGATACCGCGCAGCTCTTGATAGGCAAAGAGCTCCACAGCCCCTTTGGTCACATACGGAGCCACGGCCGAATCTATCAAAACCTCTACCAAGGACAGTCCGCCGCCGATAACTGTTTCAAAAGATACGATAAGCCCTCCCCACAGGGCGGAGGTGGAGTAGATGCCCCACACCTTGCCCCTGGGGGCTTCCTTGGCCAGCCGCTCAAAGCGGTCATTGAGCCATTCGGCCATCTCATCCTGCACCGCCTGGAATCTGGACTTTACCTCCTCTGCCTCCATGGCCAGGCCGTCCCTGCGCAAGGCCTGTCCGGCCCGGGAATCCTCATCTGCCGGAAGCAGCTCTTCCAGGACCCGGAGATTGAACTCATCCACTGCTTCCCGGACCGGCCTGGAGTCGGCTTTGGCCTTGGCCCGCTCCAAATCCGCCTGCCTGGCCCGCCTGGAAAAACGCCCTCCACCCAGAATCCGAAAGGGCATGCGCAAAAAACCGCCGACCACCCGCCGCGGACCGGCCAGAAAATCATAGCGCCCAAAGACCTTGCGCAGCTCTTCCTGGACAGCCCGGCGTTCCTGGGCCTGAAAGCCGGTCTCCTCCCGCTGCAGCATGCGGCGGATGCAGGCATCGGCTACAGCTTGCACCCGCCTTTCCCAGGCCTGTACAGCCTGATCCTCGGCGTGGACTATCTCCAAAACCTGGTCTACATCGGCTTTCAGGTCTGCTAAGACCCTGGACTCCTCCTCCTGCCCTCTCTTCCTGCCCCGTCCGGAGGCGCAGGACAGAGTCACATCCCGGGCAAAGGCCTGCACACCCGGATCGGCCTGCATATCGCCGCCGGGGACAAAGGGCAATGCTGTGCAATGTTCCGGGCCCAACAGGCAACGGCCGGCATTTAAAAAAGCTCTGACTTCCTGTAAAACCTCGCCCACAGTGCTGCCCCGGGGCGGATCGACCTTATTGAGGATAAAATATACATCCTTTCCCCAATAGGCCAGGGAAACAAGGGCCTGATACAGGACATCATCGGCATACTTCTCCTGACTGGTTACAAAAAAAACCAGGTCAGCCATGAGCAGGATATCCTGGGCCAACTCCCGATGGGTGGCCATGAGGCTGTCCAGGTCCGGAGTGTCCACCAGGACCAGGTCTTTGAGCTCGGCATTGGTATGCCTGATCAGGGTCACCCCCTGGGGTTGCCCGGCGCATCCCTGTAAGGAAGCACCCCAATCAACCTGATGCCCGGGCCTCAAAAAGTCAGGCAGAGACTTTTCCACCTCAGCCTGGAGATGATAAAAGATGACCGCCCCCAAGGTCTTGGGCCGCTCCACCCCTGTCTGGCTGACCTGCCCCTGGCAAAGGGCGTTGAACAAGGTGGATTTGCCGGTTCCCGTCCCCCCTACAAAGACCAGCCACAAGGCGCGGCTTTGCCTCTTGGCCGCCAAGGCCTGGGCCTTTTTGGGGACTTGCCGGGAAATCTCTTCCAGCTCTCGTCCCTTGGAGGTCAGCTCCGGAACCTGCAATCCGGTCCAGAAAGAACTCTCCTGGATGGGCGGTTCATAAGGCCATGTCTGTTTCACGTCCCGAACTTCACTTTGTATTTTTTTGCACTTAAAATCCAACAGCCTGCCCGTCTTTGCGCGGATCGGAAGCCGCCGCATACCCGGAATCCAGGCAATGAACGATCTGCCCCCCGCCAAAGAGACGGGGTGAGGGATCACTGACCAATTCGTGGCCCAATGCGGCCAGCTCCGGACCGATGCCGGCCGCCAATCCGGGCTCCAGGGCCAGACTGCAGTCCGGGTTCACCTGCCACCGGGGAGCGTCCAAGGCGCTCTGGGCATTTTGTCCCCAAAGCTTCATGCGTTGCAGAACCTGCACATGGCCCTGGGGCTGCATATGGGCCCCCATAACCCCGAAGCTGAGCACGGGTTTGCCCTGACTGGTCACGAATCCGGGGATAATGGTGTGAAAAGGCCGCTTGCCCCCGGCCACACAGTTAGGATGCTTGGGATCCAGGACAAACCCCGCCCCCCGGTTCTGGAGGCTGATTCCAGTGCCTTGGATGACCACGCCGGAGCCAAAGCCCTGGTAATTGGACTGGATCAGGGATACCATCCGCCCCTGAGCATCCGCGGCCGCAAGATACACCGTCCCTCCGTTGGCCGGCAGACGGGAAACCGGCCTTGCGGCCTTGTCCGGCCTGATGCTCCCGGCCAGTTCCTCCAACAAGGTGGGATCCAAAAACCGCTTCACCGGATGGGTCATGGCCTGAGGATCGCCCACATGCCCATGTATCTCCGCAAAGGCCGCTTTCATGGCCTCCACCTGATAGTGGATTGCCTGCCCGGAATCAACGGGACACCTGCCGACCTCCAGAATATCCAGAATCCCCAAGGCCATTAAGGCGGCCAGCCCCTGGCCGTTGGGAGGCATTTCCTGAACCTCCCAGTTCTGCATCGGCCAACTTATAGGATCTACCCAGGAGGAGGCATGTCCGGCCAGATCCTGCAGCTGTAAAGCTCCGCCTTGCTCTGTGGCCTGCCGGACCAGGGCCTCGGCCAGTTCTCCCTGATACAGGGCCTGTCCATGGGTCTTGGCCAGCAAACTCAAAGAGCGGGCTTGATCCGGATTGAAAAACCGTTCCCCAGCTTGTGGGGAGCGACCACCCGGTAAGAAAGTGGCTGCAAACTCCGGCCGTGAGGCATGGGGCTCGGAAACCGCGGCCCACTGCCTGGCGATCAAAGGAGAGACCACAAAACCGTCCCGGGCATAGCGGATAGCCGGCTCAAAAAGATCGCAAAAAGGCATCCGGCCAAAGCGCTGGGAGAGATCTCTCCAGGCCTGAACCGCTCCAGGTACCGTCACAGCGTCCCAGCCGTGCACCGGCATTGTGTGCATTCCGCGAAAGCGGTGAATGTCTAAGGCCCGGGGAGAGCGCCCTGAACCGTTGATCCCCTGCAGGCTGTTCCCGTCCCAGACCAGAGCGAAGAGATCCGAGCCCAGGCCGTTGCTGGTGGGTTCGACCACAGTCAGGGCAATGGCTGCGGCCAAAGCCGCATCCACGGCATTGCCCCCTCTGGCCAGCATGCCCAGTCCGGCCTGGGCTGCCAAAGGCTGGGATGTGGCCAGCACATTATCCGCACAAACGGGCATCCGCTGGGAAGGATAGGGAAAGGTCCACTGCCGGGACATACCACCTCCATATCTGGTCACTGGATATTTGCCCCACGGTAATTTTGTTCTCAAATGTAAGTTTCCAGGAGTGTTCAGGTTTCAGTGTTCAGCTTTGCCTCCGGCAAATCTGAAATATTTTTTTGCCCCAAAGCGGGCAAAAAAAAGGGAAATTTGCCGG
>JBNJII010000060.1:0-17945 GCA_051749205.1 Thermodesulfobacteriota bacterium
AACGAGATGTTAGCTTACCTACTGATCTCCCTATAGCATATCGAAAGAATAAGTGTATGGCCGGAGCCATAAGAGAAAGACATCCCCAGGGAGGACCCTGGGAACGAGAAAGGGAAAGAGGGCGAAAAATCTTTCGCCCCTACTACCCACTCGCCAGTTTCATCCTCGATCAAACTGGCAATCTTTTAGCACCTTGTTGCAATAAAAGGGAAGACTCCTCGCAATGACGGGCAATATCCTTTATCGATATTTATGATTGGTGAATTCGAAACAGATATGTGTTTCGGATTTCGAATTTCGATATTCGAATTTTATAAACTTACAATTCAATGAAAACCCATTGCCAAACATGTTGCTTCAATTTTTGGCGATCTGAAAGAACCTTACATTTATGTCCCCAAAGATGCATGCCCAATCAAAGCCAGAAGCTCAGCCCCAAAACCGGAAGGACCAGGCCATGGATCCAGCTGGTCCGGCCAGGGTCCTGATCCAGGATGCCGGCTACGATGCCTGCCTGCCTCAGGTCATGGACCGGATTCTGGAGGCCTTTCCCCGGGATTGGGCCGGCAAGTCCGTGCTGGTCAAACCCAATATCCTTGCCCCGCACTCTCCGGACAAGGCCGTGACCACCCATCCAGCTGTTGTCCAGGCTCTGGTCCAGGCCCTGCTGGACCGCGGGGCCAGGGTCATGGTCGGGGACAACCCAGGCATCAGCGCCTATGGACGCTCCGGCCGGTCCGCTGCCGCAAGCGGGATTGAGCAGGCCGCCCAGGGCTGCTACGTTCCCTTAGGGCACAATCCCGTGTCCTGCCCGCTGGCTTCCAAATACGTTGACCACGTGACCGTGTCCAGACAGATCCTGGAGGCGGATGTGCTGGTGAACGTCCCCAAGCTGAAGACCCATACCCTGACTGTGCTCACCGCTGGCATCAAGAACACCTTCGGCTATATTGTGGGCGGGGACAAGCTGCGCATTCACTCCGCCTGCCCCCGGCCGCACCAGTTTGCCCAGGCCCTGGTGGACATCTACAGCCTGCGGCCGCCGGATCTGACCATTTTGGACGCCGTAATGGGCATGCAGGGCAACGGCCCGGCCAACGGCAGCCCGGTTGCCCTGGGCAAGATCATGGCCTCGGACAATACGGTCAGCCTGGATGCCGCGGCTGTCTGTTTTCTGGGCCAAAAGCCCAAATCCGTTCCCCACATCCAGGAGGCCGGAAAACGAGGGCTGGGAGAGATCGATCCGGCCCGGATGCAGATCCAGGGCCAGCTGCGGCCGGTGGCACATTTTTGCTTTCCGCAGACCTTCCTCCCAGGTCTGGCCGGTCTGGTCCTGAACAGATGCCTGTCCAGGTGGATCAACTGCCTGCCGGAAGTGGTCTCCTCCCGCTGCGTTCAGTGCGGGCTGTGCGTCTCCCACTGTCCGGTGGGGGCCATGCACATGACCGAGAACGGTCCTGCTGTGCAGAGCGAAAAATGCATTCACTGCTACTGCTGTCAGGAGCTGTGCCCTGAAGACGCCATTTTGCTCAAAGGCCGCCTGCTGCGTTTTTTGGGCAGGGAAAAAAGAAAGACCGCTTGTTCGAAAGGCCCTTGACGGCCTTTGGCCATGAGGGTGCACGCATCCCATCTTGCTGTCGTTTGAATGCACGGCCCCCTATCGCCACGCACTCGTCCCCAGCTTGAGTCCCAGTCCGATGAGGACCAGGCCGGCAAAGCTGTTCATCCTGTCGGCCAGAAACCGCCGCTGGCGCAAAAGACGGCCCAGGCAGGAAGCAAAGAAGGAGAGCCCCAGGCACCATAGGGTACCGGTGGTGATGAATATTCCTCCCAAGAGGAGAAAGGCCAGGGTGTGCTGGGAAGAGTCCGAACTGATGAACTGGGGCATAAAGGCCAGAAAGAAAAGGGCTACTTTGGGATTGAAGACATTGGTCAGCACACCTTGGAGGTATACCGACCCAAGCTGGGTGCCGTCACCCTGGGCCTGGCTGTCGCAGCCCAGATCCAGGGGAGTCTTGAGCATACCCCAGCCCAAATAGATCAAATACAAGGCCCCCAAAAGCTTGACCGTCTGAAAAAGGGACGAGGAAGCGGCCAGAATGGCCGAGAGGCCCAGGGCGGCTGCACAGGTATGCAGCATCAGCCCTGTACTTATCCCCAGAACCGAAAGCAATCCGGCGGTTCTGCCCTGGGCCAGGCTGCGGGTCAAGATGTACATGGTATCCTGGCCCGGGGTGATGTTGACCAGAATCCCGGAAGCAATAAACAGGGATACGTCGTGGATGCCGAACATTTAATCCGTACTGGGTCTCAAGTTTGAAATTTGGGTTTGTATCCGAGCTTGTTTCGAATTTCGATATTCCTATTTCGAATGTCCGTGTCCTTTTGTAGGGGGGTCAAACTTCAAAAGAAAATCAACATGAGCAACTGCCACCACATGGGACAGAACGTATAGGACACGGCACTAGATGTGGGCCTCGACCTTGCCCAGAAAATCGCGCAGGCGCGGGTTCTCAGGGTTCTGGAAAAAAGGGGCCGGAGCATTTTCTTCCTGGATGATGCCTTGATCGATGAAAATGACCCGGTTGGCCACCTTTTGGGCAAAGTTCATCTCATGGGTGACCACCACCATGGTCATCCCTTCATCGGCCAGCTTTTTCATGACCAGCAGGACTTCCCCGACCAGCTCCGGATCCAGGGCCGAGGTCGGCTCGTCGAAAAGCATGGCCTTGGGCTGCAGGGCCAGGGCCCGGGCGATGGCCACCCGCTGCTTCTGCCCTCCGGACAGGTGATCGGGATAGTTCTTTTCTTTCTCTGCCAGGCCGACCTTAACCAATTGCTCTCTTGCGATGCGCACTGCTTCGGCCCGCTTCATGCCTCTGACCTTGATGGGCCCCAGGGTTACATTATCCAGGACCGGGAGGTGGGGGAAGAGGTTGAACTGCTGGAAGACCATGCCCACCTCAGTCCGGATGTAGTTGATATCCGTATTGGGATCCATGATGTCAAAGCCGTCGACAACAACCGTTCCCGAACTCGGCTCCTCCAGCTTGTTGATGCACCGAAGAACTGTCGACTTGCCGGAGCCGGAAGGGCCGATGATGCAGACCACCTCACCGCGCTGGATGCTCAAGTCGATCCCCTTGATGACCTCCAGGTTTCCGAATTGCTTGTGGAGGTTGTGTATCTCAATCACAGGCCAGACCCCTATTTGGCTGCCGGAATATTCATTCTGTCTTCAACAATACGCAGGACCTTGGCAATAGACATGGTCATGGCCAGGTAGACCAAGGCCACAGCCAGATAGACCTCAAAGGCCCGAAAGTTGACGGCCACAATCTCCTGCCCGGTCCGCAAAAGCTCGCCCACGCCGATGACCATGAGCAAAGAGGTATCTTTGAGGCTGATAATGAACTGATTGCCCAGGGGAGGAATCATACGCTTGAGGGCTTGGGGCCAAATAATGTAGCGCATGGTCTGCGTCGAGGTCAGACCGATAGACCGACCGGCCTCCACCTGGCCGGAGTCTATGGACTGTACCGCCCCGCGGACAATCTCAGCGATATAGGCCCCGGAGTTCACAGCAATGATAATGATCCCGGCGGTTAAGGGCCGGATGCGCATGCCCAGGGCCATGGGCACTCCGTAATACAAAAACATGGCCTGAACCAGCATGGGCGTGCCCCGGATGCATTCAACGTACACACCAGCCAGCTTTTTGAGTACAACCGTCTTGCTCAACTTGAGCAACCCGAAGACAGCTCCCAGGACAAAGCCAATAGCCAGCCCCCCGGCTGTTATGTATACCGTGTATTTGAGCCCCCGCATGAGCATGGGGAAGGTCTCGATGACCACATGGGTCTGAAACTCAAATGCCATATAGCCTGCTCTCACTCTGCAAAGATGTTGCTTTTCTCGAGGAAGGCCAGCCTTATAACCAGTCAGGCATACGGCCGGCCTTTCCAGGCATATTTTTGGGCTCTGTCGCCTGTGGGCCAGCGCACCCGTGGAGAGTGGCTCGCTGTGCTGTTACTTGGGCTCAGTGCCGAACCATTTCTTGTACAGCTTTGCATAGGTTCCGTTGTCGCGCAGGGTCTGCAGGGCCTCATTAACCCGGGAAACGAGATCGCTGCCCTTGGGAAAGCCAATCCCGTAGGATTGACCTTGATACAAGGGGCCGACGACCTTGGCCTGGCCCTCTCCCACCTTGCGCATATAGTTGGCGATGACCGGAGAATCAAAGACCACGGCGTCTGCTCCCCCGCTTATCAACTCCATGAACATGGCGTCTGTGTTGGGAAAGAGCTTGACATCCTCGGCCTGGGCATTCTTTTTCACAAAGTCTTCGCTCGTGGTCCCCGTCTTGGTGGCCACCACCTTGCCCTTGAGGTCATCTACGCCCTCAATGTCTGTTGTGTCTTCCCGGACCAGGATAAGCAGTCCGGCGTCGTAGTAGGGGTCCGAAAAGTCGATGACCTTGGCCCTTTCCGGCTTGATGGTGATCCCGGCGATGCCCACATCCAGCTGTCCGGACTGCAGTCCCGGAATGATCCCGTTAAAATCCATGGGCTGCAGTTCATACTCCAGCCCCAGTTCCTCGGCTATGGCCTCCCACAGCTCCACATCAAAGCCGGTGTGTTTTCCGGTGTCCGGGTCTTTGAACTCAAAAGGCGGAAAGTTGGTATCTGTGGCCACAATTATTTCTTTGGCCTGGGCAAAGCCAAAAAGACACAGACACATTGCCAAAGCTGCCAAAAGTATTCCCAACCGTTTCATAGCTGTCTCCTTTGTCTGGTTGTTCATGGTTTGCTTGCAATATGGGTACGATTTCCTGCGATGCTGTGTATACAGCCCCACACCCGCTTCTCAGGACAGGTCCCCACTTTGGATGGACGTATATCAAGAAGCTGCGGCAGGGTCAATGCATAATGGACCAGTACAACACAGCTTTCTATTTTATCATAATAAATACAAGAAAAGCATACCCTCAAGCATCTATCGCACAAGAGATCTCTACGTCGCTGCACTCAGCATAGCAAATATTTTAACTACACTATTTTTGACTTTCTATTTGCATCATAGCTGCCAAGATCTCAAAGACAATAAAAAAAACGGCTTTGTATTGCCATATCACTTCAGGTGCAAAAACGCCTGCAAAACATTGATCCTGCAGGCGTTGTATAGTTAATCATAGGCAATAATTTTTTTTCCTTCTTTTTTGATTCCCTTTTTCCTCAGCACCAGCACAGGACAATGAGCCAGGCGGACCACCCTTTCAGCAACCGAACCCATGGCAAAGTGCTTGATACCGGTTCGTCCATGGGAGGGCATGACAATGAGTTCAGCTTCTATCTCCTCAGCATAACTTATAATTTCCGATGCCGGGCTGCCTAGACAAATGTGCATCGGCAGATCCTCATATCCATTCTTCTGCAATTGGCTGTGCAGCTTTTCTTGAATAGTCTGCATGCGCTCTTCTTCTGTTTGTGAGCCCCATGTCCCTCCAATCTCATGCTCATCCCAAGGCCGGGAGACATGAATAATATGCACCTGAGAGGTTTCTTGAACAAACTCGCTGGCTACAGCCACAGCCTGAAAGCTTTCCGGGGAAAAGTCTACAGGCACAACAACGCATTTTTTTTGCAACCAAGACATAGTCATCTCCTTTATTCTGGGTTGAAGGCCTTCATCTGTCCTGTTCAGAGCCCACTCGGCACCCGGCGTTCAAAATGTTTCCTTCTCCGCATGCATGCAGATCAGCATACACTTTATTCCGGCAACCCGACAGGCATAACAATAAGCGGCATTTCTTTTTCCCCGGCCTGGATGACTTCGGCCACCCCCTGGTCGCTGAATGCCCCGACCACAGTAGAACCAAGGCCAAGATCATACCCGGCCAGGCTTACATTCTGAGCCGCACACCCGGCTTCAATATGCGCATAGCGCTCTCCCCGCCGGCCGTACTTTCCGCTCAACCGCTGGTACACAGTGCAGATAACCATGACAGCCTGAGCTTCGGCCACCCACATCTGCTGATAAGCTTGACTGGCCAGCTCCTCACGCTTATCGCCTGATGCAACCTGAACCAGCCGGTGCTCATGCGGCAGGTATTTATACACGCCTGCCTCAAGTCCCTGCACCTCACCGCTGACCAGATACAGCTCCAGGGGATACAGGGCCCCGGCTGAAGGGACTGTCCGATAACGGTCTTTGCGGGTTATGCCCTGAGCGGCAAAGAGGATATGAGACATCTGCTCAAGCGAGATCCGCCCGGAGGCGAACGTACGCATTGATCGCCGCTCATACATGAGGCCTGTGAAAGCTCCGTTCTCTGGCTTGACTTCCGGAAGAGCGATACACTCATCATTGGTTTGAGCATAAGCTTTTGAGTTCATGAGCACCTCCTGCAGACAGAGGATTCCGGCCAAAAGAATGGCGGCGCTATACACCAGATACCGTCCTTTCATGAAGCAATCCCTCCGCAAGAATGTAGGCCAACACCAAGATCCCCATTGTCCAGTGTCTAAAGCACAGAGTGCATTGACTGTATTATATAGAGTAAATGATTGTATGTATCTCAAGTCTATCATACCTGCTGCTTGCGTGTATAGCCCGGTTCTCATATGAACTTGTGAGTTAAAAGTTAAAGGTAAAAGGTTAAAAGTAAAGATAAAGAAATCAAGATGTTAAATCCGTTATCGCTACGGACATTGAAAGCCATGCAGATGTTCAATAAAAACAATGTATTGCCAGAGAACTTTTGCCTGGCTAGATATGAACAAGAAACCAAAAAAAGGGCCTCACTCTGTCAGTGAGGCCCCTGTGCAAGCACCCATCTTGAAAGTCTGGCTACATATATCAGACCACGCCCTGATCCAGCATGGCGTCCACCACCTTGACGAACCCGGCGATGTTGGCCCCGTTCATATAGTTTAGCGGAGTACCGTACTCCTCGGCCGCATCCAGGCAGGTCTTGTGGATGTTCTTCATGATCATCTGCAGACGGTTGTCCACCTCTTCCCGGTTCCAGCCCAGGCGCATGCTGTTCTGGGTCATCTCCAGACCGGAGACAGACACCCCGCCGGCATTGGCCGCCTTGCTGGGGCCGAACAAAACACCCTGATCCAGGAAGACGTCGATGCCCTCCGGAGTGGTAGGCATATTCGCCCCTTCAGCCACCACCTTGACCCCGTTTTGGACCAGGTTTTGGGCGTCCAGACCGTTGATCTCGTTCTCCGTGGCACTGGGAAAAGCGCAGTGGGCTTTATTGTCCCACAGGGGATTGTGGTCCATTCCGGAATCCAGGGCCACATATTCGGCCGAGGGATATTTTTCCGCATACTCCTTGATCCGTCCCCGGCGCACATTTTTGAGCATCTTGACAAACTCCAGCTTCTCCCGGCTGATCCCTTCCGGATCATAGATATAGCCGTTGGAATCGGACAAGGTGACCACCTTGGCTCCTAAGTCTAAAAGCTTTTCCGTTGTGTACTGGGATACATTGCCCGAGCCGGACACCAGGCAGGTCTTGTTCTCAAAGGTTTCCTTGCGGGTGGCCAGCATCTCGGCCGCATAGTAGACCACACCATAGCCGGTGGCCTCGGGCCGGATCAGGCTTCCGCCCCAGTTCAGACCCTTGCCGGTGAGCACTCCGGTGAACTCGTTGCACAGCTTTTTATAATAGCCGAACAGATACCCCACTTCCCGGGCTCCGACCCCGATATCCCCGGCCGGAACATCGGTATTCGGACCGATATGCCGATACAACTCAGCCATAAAGCTCTGACAAAAACGCATGACCTCGTTGTCGCTCTTGCCTTTGGGATCGAAGTCCGAGCCGCCCTTGCCGCCGCCCATGGGCAGGGAGGTCAGGGCGTTCTTGAAGGTCTGCTCAAAGGCCAGAAACTTCAAGATACTCAAGTTAACCGAGGGATGAAAACGCAGTCCCCCTTTGTACGGACCGATGGCGCTGTTCATCTCGATGCGGAATGCCCGGTTGACGTGGACCTCGCCCTTGTCGTCCACCCAGGGGACCCTAAACTGAATGACCCGTTCCGGCTCACAGATCCGCTCCAGGACCTTGGCCTGGCGGTACTCAGGGTTCTTGTCCAGCACCGGCTTGATGGATTCGGCCACCTCGCTGACGGCCTGATGAAACTCAGGCTGGTTCGGGTCCCGGGCGGTCACAATGTCCATAATCTCTGACATGGTTTTGCTCTCCTTGGTTCATTGCCCAATGTACATGCAAAGGATACTTTGGTGTTCTCTTCAGCTTCGCCTCTGACCATGGGTACATCCATCAGGAGCTTATTTGCCTACTTCAGCCAAGCCTTCTTCCAGGATCTGCAGGCCTCTTTCCAGCTGATCATCAGTGATGACCAAAGGCATCAGGGTCCGGATCACATTTCCGTACTTGCCGCAGGAAAGAATGACCAATCCTTTGTCATAGCACACCTGGGTCAACTTCTTGGCCTCGTCTGTAGCCGGCTCTTTTGTCTCCCGGTCCTTGACCAGCTCGATCCCCAGCATGGCTCCTTTACCCCGGACTTCGCCGATGATTTCGTACCTGGACTGCATATCCTCCAAGCGGCTTCGAACCTTGTCCCCGAGTTCAGCACCCTGCTGCAAAAGCCCGTCGGAGTACAAGACATCCAAGACAGCCAAGGCCGCTTTGCAGGACAAGGGGTTGCCGGCATAGGTCCCGCCCAGACCGCCCACATGGGGCTTGGACATGATATCTGCCCGGCCGGTTATCGCGGACAAAGGCATGCCGCCGGCCAGGCTCTTGGCCATGGTGATCACATCCGGTTCCACGCCGTCCCAGTGCTCAGTAGCCAGGAACCTACCGGTCCGGCCGGCTCCGCTCTGTACTTCGTCCATAACCAGGGCTATGCCGTACTTGCGGCAGATGGCCTGCAGCTTGGGAAAATACTCCGGGGGCGGCGTAATGAACCCGCCTTCTCCCTGGATGGGCTCGGCCACCACTGCGGCTGTGGACTCGGCAGCCACATAGTTCTTGAAGAACTCTTCCAGATAGTCGGCACAGGCCACACCGCACTGGGGATATTTCAAATTGAAAGGACAGCGGTAGCAGTAGGCGTAGGGCATGCGGTAGACTTCCGGGGCAAAGGGCCCGAAGTTGAACTTGTACGGCTTGAGCTTGCTGGTCATGGTCATGGTCAGCAGGGTCCGGCCGTGGAAGGCATTCTCAAAGGTGATAATGGCCGAGCGGTTGGAGGCATAGCGCACGGCCTTGACCGCGTTTTCCACAGCCTCCGCCCCGCTGTTGGCGAACATGGTCTGCTTTTCAAAGCCGCCCGGGGCCAGATGATTGAGCTTTTCGGCCAGCTCTACATAGGAATCATACATCCCTACGTGCCAGCAGGTGTGCAGGAACTGATCCGCTTGATCCTTGACCGCCTGGACCACCTTGGGGTGGCTGTGGCCAACATTGTTCACCCCGATGCCGCCGGCAAAATCGACCAGCTCCCGTCCGTCCAGGTCGGTCATGGTCGCGCCCTTGGCTTCCTTGATAAAGGCAGGGGTGATATTGAACGGACCCTGGGGGATGCTTTTCTGTCGACGGTCCAGAAGCTCTGTGCTTGTACTCATTCTTCCTCTCCTCCTCATTTTTAAATTTTGTTTCCTTGAACGTTATACCCGGGGCACACCCTGCTCATCCCAGCCCCGCAAACGGTAGTAGTCCCGGACCATGGCCTGGAGATCCTCTTTGCGAATGCTCTTTCCATCCGGCAAGGGCTCGGTGTACATCCGCTCCGGCAAGCAGTCGTCAGCTGCACCAAACCCTTCCCGCAGGTTGAATCGCCGGGTCAAGTCCGTCACCCGGGCAGCTGCCTTTCTCAGCTCGGCCTGGTCCATATCCAGGCCTGTGGTCAGGGAGATGATACTTCCCAGCTCATCCCAGTAAAAATCGCGGTAGAAACGGCACAGTATAAGGCAGTCGAACAAGGTGCACCGATCCTCGTATTCCAGAAAGAACTCGGCCTTGCCTTCAATCTGATCGGCATCCATCTGTCCGGCCAACTCGGCCTTGTAGAAGGTGGAGCGCAGATGGCAGGCCCCCCGGTCGCTGACTGCATAGGCCAGGCCCATGCCCTTCAAGGCCCGCGGATCGTACCCGGCCGGCTCCATACCCTTGACATGAATGGCCAGATCCTCCAGACCCAGTTCCCGGCTGGCCGGTACAATGCCTTGGCCCAGGATCTTGCCCAGACCCCGGCCCTCGGCCATCTCATAAAGCAGGGCCTCGACATGATCCGGATTTCCGTATTCAGCATCCGCGGTCAGTCTGCCCCGGGCCACGCCCTCCATGGCCAGGGCCACCATATTCCCGGAACTCATGGTATCCAGGCCCAGCTTGTCGCACAGGTCGTTGAAGTAGGCGATATCCTGGATGGAGCTTATGCAGCACAGACCGCCGAAGGCATAGATGGTTTCATATTCCGGACCTTCCACTTCCACACCCTCACGCCGGCCCTGGGTGACCTTCAGGTGTTTTCCGCAGGCCATAAAGCAGGTGGTGCAGGCCCGGGGCTTGACCTCGCACTGGGAGTTCATGGCCTCGGCATTGATCTGTTCCCAGTCCGTAAATGTGCCTTCAGACCAGTAGCGGGTGGGAAACCCCCCGGCTGTGTTCAGCATGGCCACCATCATGGGCGTGCCGAAGTTTTTGTAGGCTGCCGTCGCTTTATGGTCCTTGCAGGCGGCCAGAATCTCCTTGGCCTTGGTCTTTAAGCCTTCTGGATCGGCCGTGGGCCGCTTTTGGCTGCCGTGAAAGGCAATGCCCTTGATCTTTTTGGACCCCAGAACCGCTCCCATGCCGCAGCGTCCGGCCGAACGCCAATAATCGTTTTCCACCACTGCGAAACGGACCAGATTTTCTCCGGCCGGGCCGATGACCAGGGCAGCGGCCTTCTCCCCCACCTTGGCCTTGATGGCGTCCTCAGCTGCGTAGGCGTCGAGTCCCCAAATATCCGAGGCATCGTGCATGTGCACCCCGGTATCCGAGACCTCGATCCACACCGGGGTGTCTGCTGCCCCTACGATATCCACGGCGTCGAATCCGGTTCTGCTCATGGGCACCGCGGCTCGGCCCCCGGAATAGGACTCTCCGAAGGCCCCAGTCAGAGGAGACTTGGTGAACATCCCGTAGCGCACCGACCCCCAGACAGGCGTATCTGTGGCCGGACCCAGGGCGAACAGAAGATGATTCCGGGCAGACAGGGGATCCACGCCGGTCGGATTGCGCTCCAGGAGCAAGTGAGTGGCCAGACCCTTCCCCCCCAGCGTGGTTTGGAGGAGCTCTGGGTCCAGAGTCTCTACCTGGACCTGACCTGTGCCCACATCAATACTCAGCAGGCGTTGAAAAAATCCTTCCATAACAACTCCCTCTGGTTATGAGCCGGCCACACCCAACCGGACCGGCTTCTTTGATCTTTTTTGCTGATGACCCCTCAGGGGTGAAACAGCCTTGAGCCTCTTGGTTCCTCCGGGAGGTATTGCTCTGCACGTGATATGAGACACCAGAGCGGACATGCGCCCCAGCCTCAAAGACCTCATACCTGATCAATCCGGCAAATTCTTTTTTTGGGCCCTTTGGCCCAAACAGAGTTCAGCTCCGCCTCTGGCGGCCTGTTATTGGTTATCAGTTATCTGTTCTTTGCAAGAAGCACCCAGTTTGATCACCAATGAAACGCAGGGATGTCCCCCTCCGTCATTGCCCGGCCCGGATCCTTGGAATACACCGGGATCTGACTCACCGGGCAATCTAGGGGAAAGCCTTTCTATCAAAAGGGCAGGGCTTGGGGTCAAGCCCGCCCTACGCAAAAGCCCGGCTCGCAAGGAGGCCGCCCTTGCCCCCAAGGCAGGCCCTCTTGGAGGTAAATCTCGTTTCATGCCTGACTTGCCGGAGGCAAGGCTGAACTAGTCGAGCACCGACGGCAGCCACAAGGCAATCTGGGGAAAGAGCATGACAATGATCAGGCCGATGGCCTGCAGGATCACAAACGGCCCCACCGACTTGTAGATATCGCCCATGGTGATGCCCGGCGGAACCACACCCTTCATGTAAAAGAGCACAAACCCAAAGGGCGGGGTCAGATAGGCCATTTGCATGTTCAGAATAAAGAGGATCCCGTACCACAGGGGATCAAAGCCCAGATTGGTGACAATGGGCACATAAATGGGGGCGGTGATCATAATAATGGGCAGATCATCCATGAGCATGCCCAGCAGAAACAGGCTGAGCATCATGCCGATGATCACGATCCAGGGATTGACCCCGAGGGAATCAATGACTCCGGTCAAGAAAGAAGGCAGACCAAGGGAGTTGACCACGGTGGAAAAGGCCAGGCACCCGATGATGATCCACAGGACCATGCTTCCCAGCCTGGCTGTGCGGTATATGGAGCTGGTAAATACATTCCAGGTCAGTTTGCCCTGCACAGCCACAATCAGGAACGTAGCCAAAGCCCCGATGGCCGAGGCCTCGGTGGGGGTGGCCAAGCCCATAAAAATGGTGCCCATGATGGAAAAGATGAGCACAAAGGGCAGAATGAGGTTTTTCAGGGCCACAAACTTCTCTTTCCAGCTGGCCCGCTCCTCCTTGGGGATGGCCGGACACAGCTCGGGCTGAAAGTAACTGCGAACAATGATATATAAAATATATAGACTGGCGAACAATGCCCCCGGCAGCACTCCGCCCAGAAACATCTTGCCCACCGAAATGCCGGTCACAGAGCAATAGACGATCATGGTCACACTAGGGGGAATGAGAAAGCCCAGTGCCCCGCCGCCGGAGATACAGCCGATGGCGATGTCCCGGCTGTAGCCCCGCTTGAGCATGGCCGGGAGGGCAATCAGGCCCATGGTCACCGTGGCTGCCCCCACAATGCCCACAATGGCGGCAATGACCACGCAGACAAGGACTGTCCCCACAGCCAGCCCGCCCCGCATGGGCCCGAGCCATTTATAGATGAACTCGAACATATCGTCGGCAATTCCGGACTTATCCAGCAGGTTGCCGATCATGATGAACAGGGGAATGGCTATCAGAATGGGGTCAGTGAACTGCTCAAAAATGGCATTGGGCAGAATGAGCAGTTTGCCGGGCCCCATAATGGAATATAAGAAGGCAATGCCCACAGTACCCAGGACAAAGGCCACCGGGGTGCCAAAGGTAAAAAAGAGCACCATGAGGCACAGAAACATCAACAGGACAACAAGTGCAGGGCTCATTGGGCACTATTCTCCTTTATTTTAATTGCGCTGTCGCAAATATTGGCCAGGGACTGCAGGATAAATAATGCTGCACTCAAGGGAATAATGAACTTCACAGGCCATAAAGGCGGCCCCCAGGCAGTGTATGATGTCTGATTGATGCTCAACGCATATTGAGCGTTCTGCATACCTAAATAAAAAACCATGACAAAGAAGAATATGGCAATCATATTGCTGACGATATCCGCAGCATTCTTTTTCTTTTCCGAATACTTGCTATAAATGATATCCACGGCCACGTGCTCTTTGCGCAAAAGGACCCAGGGACCGGTCATGCCCAAATAGAAGGCAAAGAAGAATCCGGAGAGCTCATGGGCCCATATGGTCGGAGAGTTCAAAAAATATCTGGCAATGACCTCATAGCTGAGCATAAGCATAATCACAATCAAGAAATACGATGCTATCTTGCCCAACACAGTGTTCAAGGCAGCTATAAAGGACACGAACTTTTGAAGTGCTTGCATAGTGATCCCTTTGCCCTCAATCTGTTTGAATGCATAGCCGCAGGACGTAAAACAAGAAGGCCCTGGACAGACGCCCAGGGCCTTATGCATGTCGGTTTACTCATGGCCTTCTTCGGCTATATCCTCCTTGACCATGTCGATGAACTCAGCTGTGGCCTTGTCCTTGCTTGCAATCTCTTCCCAGGTCTCATGCGAGGCATCCCGAATCTCCTGCATAGTTTGATCAGACAAGGTGATCAACTCAACACCCTCATCCATCATATCCTGGGTCGCGGTTTTGGTCATGTTCATAAACATACGGGTATAGTGCAGGGAGGCCTTTTGGGCCGCAGTCTTGAAGGCCACCTGCATTTTTTCCGGCATGGCCTCCCACTTATCCAGATTGACCAGGATCTCCATGGTCTGGGCACTGGAAAAGTCCGGCTCAACCATGTAGCTGGCTACCTCCTGCAGGTTCTGCAGGTAGTTCTCGGCATGACTTCCGCTGACAGTCGCATCAATGGTTCCCCTGGACATGGCCTGATAGATCTCGGCAAAGGGAATAAAGGTGGTGCCCACCCCAACCTTGTCCAGCATCTTGGCCATGGTTCCGGAAGCCCGAACCTTCAATTTTTTGATATCTTCCAAGGTCTCCACTTTTTTCTTGGACATCATGGCATAGCCCGGCCATACCGCAGGGGCCAGATAGTAGACATTGCGGGTCTTGTACTGCTCCCGCAAAAAATCCAAGGCTCCGTCCTTATAGTAGAAATTGTACATCTCCCACACATCCCGGGGGTCTCCGGGCAGGGCAAAGCTGGCCGCGCCCACGGGGAGGTCGCCGCCATGGTAGCACCCGTAGGTGATGGTCATGTCGATGGCTCCCTGGCCGGTAGCGGACAGAGTCTGCGGCGACTTGACCATGCCTCCCGGAGGGATCTGGTTGATGACCAGCTTCCCGTCGGTCAGGGTCTTGACGTCCTCGATAAGCTGATCAAGGACGATATACCCGGGATGATCCATGGCGTTGACATTCTGACAGGTCAGCTTAAACGTCTTCTCCGCCTGCACCGGACCGGCCATCAGGACAATCCCGGCCAAAATGCCCAATACCCACAATTTGGAAACGATTTTACGTTTGTCCATCGTGACCTCCTCATTCTTGTCACAAGGTGTATGTAAAAGAGACCGCAAACGCGGCGATCTCAAACCGCCTCGAAGCTTGGCTGCACCCAGAGCCCGCCGAACACATAAGTTTACAGCCCTAAACATTGTTAGCAATGGCTGTGCCATGCTCAGTAAACCATTTTGCAGCAACCTTTTTTGAGGTGTAAGGCAAGCATTCCAGGATGTTGGAGGAAATACCCTTTTTGGGCCCGGCAATTGGTCTATCTATTGAGACCGATCAGCTCTTGCAGAATTGCAGTTCAAATTTGTTCTTCAACCTCCAGCCCGGACCCACAGGGGCTCAAAGCGATTATCCAGAATAGAATACTCTATGCATCAATGCATAAGAAAAGCAAATCCATGACCATAACTTTTTGAACTTATTTACTATTTTTTAAGCAAACCGTGCTTTTGCAGCTTACGGGCCACGGTTGATTGCTGGACACCTAGGGCAGCGGCCATCTGCTCTTGGGTGGAGTACATATCTCTGGCCTTGCTCAACAACTCTTTCTCCAAGCGTTCAAGCTCATGCCGCAAGGGTGTGCTCCCATCCCATCCGGCCGCCATGCGGGATGTCATCTGCACGCTCTCCCGCAGCCTGGAGGGCAGGTCATCGTACTCAATGCTTTTGCTCCGGCAGGTGATCACCAATCGTTCGCAGACATTGATCAACTCCCGGACATTGCCTGGATAGTTATAGTCCAAAAGAGCGTTTAAGGCCTGAGGGCTCAGCCGCGGCGGGGAGGAAAGCTCCATCTTCAGGGCGAAGTGACGCACATAGTGCTGGATTAAAGGATAGAGGCATTCTTTACGCTCCCGCAGAGAGGGAAGGTGCAAGGGGATGACATTGAGGCGATAGAAGAGATCGGAACGAAAGCTTTTTTCCGCCACCAGATGGGACAGATCCTTGTTGCTGGCGGCAATAATGCGCACATCCAGCTGCCTGCTTTCTGTACCTCCCACCCTGGTGACCCGGGAGTCTTCCAGAAAGTGGAGCAGCTTGACCTGGGCCGAAGGCGGCAGATCGCTGATCTCGTCCAAGAATAAAGTGCCCTGCTCAGCCAGCTCGAACTTTCCGCACTTGCCCTTCTCTCCGGCTCCGGTAAAGGCCCCTTTTTCATATCCAAAAAGCTCGGATTCCAGCAGAGTCTCCGGAATCGACCCGCAGTTTATCTTGATAAAGGGTCCCGCCGACCGCACGGAGTTGTCGTGAATGAACTTGGCCAATAAACCTTTACCCGCCCCGGTCTCTCCTGTGATCAAAGCGGTGGAATCCGTAGGAGCCACTTTTTGGGCCTGGACAAAGACCTTGGCCATGTTTTCGCTTTTGATGATAACGTGCTGATCCAGGGAGTTGAGGCACTGAAACTCCTCCAGCTGGCGTTGCAGCCCTTGATGCATGCTCTTGTGTTCTTCCAGCTCATACTGCAAAGAATAAAGCTCACTGACATCCCGCTCATTGACCACAACCCGAAACAGCTTGCCGTCGTTTCTAAGAACCGGGCTTCCACTGACCAGGAGCTTGCGTCCCTCCCTGGTGGTCTGCAGAAGACTGGCGCTCTCTTGGTGGGCAATCACCTTCAGGGTCACCGAGGAGTCGATCAGGCCCATATCGATAATCTCCTGCATGGTCCGCCCGACCACATCCTCGGAACTGATGTTGTTCAATCTTTCCGAAGCCTTGTTTATGCGCAGGACCGTTGCGTCCGGATCACACACCCAGATGCCGTCTGTGGAGGAATTGATGATCCCCTCCAACTCCTGGAAGATGTGATGATAATAGGTGACTCCCTCCAAGGCCTCTTCCAGCTCCGTGGTGTCTTCAATGATGCACAGCATACCCAGAAAGCGGCGTTTCCAGTATAGAGAGTTGAGCTTGGCAAAGTAGGTGAACCCGTCGGCCTGGAAGGTGAATCGGACCTTGTCCTCCTGGTTGTTTAAAGCAGTCTGTACCGTGGGCCATACTTCCGGGAGCGCCTGGCGCAATTGACATCCTGGAGAAACTCCAAGATCGGTCTGAGCCAACTGGTTGGCAAAAAGAACCCGGCCGTGCTGGTCAAGGAGAAACACCCCATTGGGCGATGCGTTGACCAAGGCGTAGCTGAGCACTCGCCAGTCCATCTGGACATGATCCCGCCCCACTGTGGTCCAGTAGTTTTCCAACAAGGATAAAGACATACAAAAACATCCTTGGCCAATAGAGATTGTGGAAAAGTGCAAAACAGGCTGTATTTTCTGGCGAACATGTATATGCTCTCACGCATAACACATCCTGAACCCCCTGCCAACACTACTTATATTGCACCAAAAGATCTATTCATAATTGCATACCCCCCCAAAAAAAAGCCGGCCAGGTTGTATCCCGGCCGGCTTTTTTTGAAGATGTATTGAAGGCAAGGTTCGTATGAAACTGACTTACATCCAAGAGAGCCTGCCCTTGCGTAGGGCGGGCCTCACCCCAAGCCCTGCCCTCTTGATAGAGAGGCTTTCCCCTAGTACTGCGTCTCAAAAATATTGCCTCAATTTTTGGCAATCGGTTCTATTTCATTTATAAGTTTATTAAATTCGAATATCGAAATCCGAAATTCGAAACAATCGGAATAAATGACTTTAAAAAAATAAAATTCAAAACAAAGAAAAAACCCAAATCGAGATATCACAGTGTCTTATTTTGAATATTATGTCTTATTCGCATTTCGCTCTGATTGTTTCGGATTTCGATATTCGGATTTCGTATTTCCGTGTCGTTGAATAGTGGGTCAAGTTTAAAAAGAAAATCAACATTACAAATTGCCACTATATGGGACAGAACTTATAAGACACGGTACTAGATTGCCCGGAGAGCCTCACCCCGGTGTATTCGAAGGGTGCGGGCCGGGCAATGACGGAGGGACCGGACCTTTGTGCGTTTCATACCTGATCAATCCGGCAACTGACCACTCCTATTTTTCGGTCTTCTCTCCCCCGCCCTCTGTCTTCTGCTCACTGTCCTCTGTCTTTATTCCCCCGAGCTGGCCGGCCACCAGCTCAGTCAGG
>JBNJII010000061.1:0-17841 GCA_051749205.1 Thermodesulfobacteriota bacterium
GAAAATCTGTAAGGAGAAAACGTATGCCACAGGTAGCCCTGACGATTTGGGGTTCGCGCATTTCCCCGGTCTATGAGAGCGCCTCGCAGATTCGCGTGATGTACACACACAATGACCAGGTGGTCCGGCAGGCAGATATGCCCCTGCCGCCCCACCCGATATCGAGGATCTGCGTATTTTGCGATCAAGGGATACAGGTGCTCATCTGCGGTGCGATATCTGGACTGCAGGCCTCCATGATCCGGGGCCGGGATATCCGGCTTATCCCATTTATCACCGGGCAAGCCCGGGATGTGCTCACAGCCTTTATGCACGGGAACCTGGGCTCGGAACAATTCGCCATGCCCGGGTGTTTGGGAAGACAGCGGCGCAGGAGGCGCCGGGGGCGAAACGTTTGATCCTAAGAGATGAAGAGACACCTAAGCAGATGGAGGTGATATCTATGCCACGCGGAGACGGAACCGGACCAACTGGACAGGGACCTCTGACAGGCCGCGGACTCGGTCCATGCGGGGGGCAAACACCCAGGACCTCCCGGCCGGGTTCAGGCCTCATGCAGAGGGCCGGGCGCATGTTTCGCCGCAACCGAGGTTTGGGACGCAAAGGACGCGGCGGTCAAGGCTCTGGGGCAAGCGGCAGTGGAAAGCCGTAAGCCTCGGCATGCAGCCCGTTTGGTACATACAGCCCAAACAGGCACCACGTGTACAAGACTCTCCATTGACCAACAGGAGGTGGATTATGCCTGGAGGAGATAGAACAGGACCAATGGGAATGGGGCCCATGACTGGACGTGGAGCTGGTTTCTGCACCGGTTTCAGCCAACCCGGAGCCACGACTCCGGTTTTTGGGCCTAGAGGCGGATTCGGCCGTGGCCGGGGATGCGGTCCCGGTTTCGGGCGCGGTCCCGGCAGAGGACGTTTCCGGGGCATGATGCCCGGACCGAATTATGGATACGGCCCTGGACCAACCCCGGCCATGAGTCCGGATCAGGAGAAAAATATGCTCCAACAGGAAGCAAAATCCCTGCGCGAAGCCCTCTCCGCCTTGGAAAATCGCATAGCGGAGCTGGAAAACCAAGACACCGGCTCTACATAACTGGCAAGGGCAAAAAGCTTTTTGCTTTTTGCCCGCGGCCTGGACACCCTTGCCCCCTGGCCGCAAAGGGCTTTGCATCCCGCGGCCAGGGCCTTGCCCAGGAAAACACAACAGAGACATCCGGACCGCTTCCGAGGAGGCGGACACGGATGTCTCTGTTGTGTTTTATAAGGCACTCCTCTTGCTTGCAGGAGAGTTGGGGTTTGTGCTATCAAAAGCCATCGAAAGTATCCCAGAGGTCCATGGGCCCTTCACAGCGTTTTGTTCCCAAGGTCTCTTCCTCAAAAGAGCAACACTTTCGATGTGTTTTACAGCCTTAGCTGCCTGTAAGGCATAAGGAAAATGCATGAAAGTCTCCACCCGAAGTCGCTATGGAATAAGGTTGCTCATGGATATTGCCATGCACAGCCAAGGGCAGGCGGTCTCTCTGCACGAGATCGCCCATCGTCAAGATATTTCTTTGAAATATCTTGAAAAAATAACCAGAATCCTCAAGCAGGGTGGATATCTCTCCGGCAAGCGCGGTCCAAACGGCGGACATCGACTGACCAAGCCCCTGCATGAGATTTATTTAGGTGATGTGGTCCGGATCCTGGAAGGCGATCTGGACCTGGTCAACTGCTGGGTGAACGACACCCCTTGTCCGCGTATGGAGCATTGCAAGACCCATCAGATCTGGACAGAGCTCACGGATATCATCTACACCAAGCTCAACACCATCACCTTGCAGGATCTGATTGAAAACGACGTATGTACCCTGTCCACACCCTTTGAGAACTGAACATACTCGTACCGTGTCTTATAAGTTATGCCCCATATGCTGGCAATTTCTAATTGATTTTCTTTTTAAACTTGACCCAGTATTCAACGACACGGAAATGCGAAATTCGAATATCGGATTTCGATATTCGTATTTAATGAACTTATAAATGGAATAGAACCGATTGCCAAAAATTGAGGCAACATTATTGAGACGCAATACAATCCGGTTTGCGTGAGACCATACCAGGGGGCACCCAGGCGGCGGGCAACAGTCCCTCACAGAAAGTGGTGCGCATAAACCGATAAGGAGCAGGGCATGGACGAGGCCAGGGAAAGGACCGTTGAAGAAACACCCGTACTCGACATGCGGACTCGGCCAGACAACGCCGAATGGACCGGAAATTTCTCCTTTTCTTCCAACGGGCAACAAGCTGCCGGAATCATTGTGACCGAGGAAGGAGAGTTCGGTGTTGCCACCAATGAAGGGCAATGGAGCTCAGCCTTTGAAAATCTGTGGAAGCTCAGCTATACCCCGGACGGCCGCCTGACGGCCTTGACCTCCTCCCTGGGCGTCTGGACGTTGGTTGTGGACCAAGAGCCCTGGCCCGAGGAGTACGAGTATATATGGGAACCCATGTTCTCAGCCGCCCAGTCCCGGATTGCAGCGGCCATCAAGCAGGACGGTCAATACGCAATGGCTGTGGACGGTCAAAATTGGCCCCGTTTCTTCTTGAATGCCACTGGCTTTACCATGGATCACAGTGGAAGCCACACTGGTTGCGTGGTGCAAACCAAGCCTTTGGATGCCGGGGACATCCAGGGCTTTCAGGCCGGAGCATTCACCGTAGCTGTGGACGGCCATCCCTGGGATCGGAACTTCATCAATGTCTGGTCTCCTGCCTTGGCCTCTTCAGGAGGCAAAGCCGCTGCCACTGTGCGCACCGCCCAGGACGCCTACACCATCGCTATAGATGGACAGCCGTGGCCGGCAGAATATGCCATGGCCTGGGAGCCTTGCTTTACCTCCACAGGATCTGTTCTGGCCCCGGTCATGCTGAACAAACGCTGGGGCCTGGCCCAGGACGGACAGATGCTCTGGGACCCGGGCTATTTTCAGTTGTGGTATGTGCAAGCAAGCTCCGCCGGGCAGAATATCTGGGCTATTGGCTCCCCAAAGTACGGACATTTCACCGTGGTTTGCAATAACCGCCCCTGGCACCACACCTATCCGGTTCTCACCGATCTGCGCATGAGCCCTGACGGGCAAAGAGCGGCCGCAGTGGGGCAATCCCCAGCCCAAAGCCCAGACAACGACCAGGGACTGGCCAGGCAGAAATGGCAGCTCCTTGTAGACGACAAGCCCTGGTCCGGGTGGTACGATCAGGTATTTCCCCCTGTTTTCAGCCCCGATTCCCGCCACGTTGCCGTTCGGGTCAAGCACGAAGGCCGTTTTGCCTTTCTCCTGGACGGAGCCCTGCTCCCACTGACTTTTGATGCCGCTTGGGATCCGGTGTTTACTTGGAATGGAGATGCCGTTCTCATTCGGGCCAGAAGCAATGACCAGCTTGTCCGGTTCATTGCCCCGATTGGCCAGTTCGAAAGCTAAAGGGGTAAAGCATGCACACACTATATCCGTTTGTTACCGGCCCTCTGGCCTGGCTGTCTTTTGCCATCCTCATCGGAGGCTCGGTCTACCAACTCGTCCGCCTGTGGTTTTTGGCCAAAAACAGAGATCCGGAAGTCTTGCGCTACATGAACCTCCAATACAGCCTGCGCTCCATTCTGGCCTGGAGCATTCCCTATCTGGCCAAAAGCTGGCAAAAAAATCCAGTTGTCACCGGGGTGACATTTGCCTTCCATATCTGTGTATTGGCGGTCCCCATCTTTGCCGGCGCCCATGTTCTTCTGTGGGATCAGTTCTGGGATGTCCGATATTGGCGTCTTCCGGCAGCAGCCACTGATGTCATGACCGTTGTGGTCATACTCTCCTGTCTGTTTTTTGCCTTTCGTCGCTGGAGCGACCCAGTGGCCTCATATGTAAGCTCCAGACAGGACTGGATCGTCCTCATCCTGGTCTTTTTGCCTTTTGCCACCGGCTTTTTGGCCTATCACCAGATTTTTCACTATCCCACAATGCTCATAGGCCACATCGTCAGCGGAGAGGTTCTGCTTGCCGCCCTGCCCTTCACCCGCTTGGCACACGCCCTGTACGCTTTTCTCATGCGCGGGTATATCGGATCTGAGTTCGGCGGCGTCCGCAGAGCCCACGACTGGTGAACATCAATCTGAGGTGGATGGTATGGACTCTTGGAGCACCCCGGAACGCAGGGTAGAAGATAAAGGAATGGACCTCGGCCTGGCCGAGCTGACTCCGGAACGTATTCATCAGGTTGTGTCCCGGGTCTTAAGCTCAGACACCGGTGCCAGAGTCCTGGCCTACAAGCAGGCCTGCGTGCGCTGCGGGATGTGTGCCCAGGCCTGCCACTTCTGTATCTCCCACGACTTGGACCCTACCTACTCCCCGGTGGGAAAGGCCAAACAAACCCTATGGGAAATGATAGATGCCCGGGGACATGTTTCCCCAGAATGTATCGAGCGGGCCGCCCGGATTGCCTTTACTGAATGCAATGTATGCAAGCGCTGTGCAATGTACTGCCCCTTAGGGATTGACACCGCCTACCTTATGCTGGTAGTACGCAAAATTTGCCGGGACCTAAATGTAATTCCTCAGTATATTCAGGATACTACACACAGTCATGCAGTAACCATGAACCAGATGTGGGTCAAAGACGATGAGTGGATCGATACCCTGCAGTGGCAGGAAGAGGAGTTGCGCGACGAGCTTCCCCGAGGCCAAATCCCCTTGGACAAAGAAGGGGCGGACATCATGTATTCGGTCATCGGACCCGAACCCAAATTCCAGCCTCAACTCATCTACAAGGCCGCCTTCATTATGAACCAGGCTGGGATGGACTGGACCATGCCGAGCACTCCCGGATGGGACAACAGCGACATGGCTATGTATACCCGGGACGACGCAATCATGACCCGGGTCAAACGCCATCACTTCCAGACCGCCATGCGGCTCAAGGTCAACAGGATCGTCATGGGTGAATGCGGGCATGCTTTCCGCTCCATCTATGACGTGGGCAATCGGCAACTGGGATGGAAGATGCCTCCCCTTCCGGTTGTGCATGCGGTCCAATTCTATTGGGAGCTTCTTCAGCAGGGACGCATTCGAGTGGCCCAAACCTTTGACCAGCCGGTGACGATACATGATCCGTGCAATATAGTCCGCGGCCGCGGCCTGCATCACATGCTCAGGGAGGTCGTCCATACCCTGTGCACCGACGTCAGGGAGATGTCCCCGAACATGGAGCACAATTACTGCTGTGCTGCCGGAGGGGGGGTCATCAACTGCGGACCTGTATTTAAGGACGTACGGATCAAGGGGAACAAGATCAAAGCAGAGCAGATGCAACAGACCGGAGCCGAAGTGGTTATCGCCCCTTGCCATAACTGCCACAGCGGGCTTGAAGACATTGTTAAGGGGTACGGCCTGGATATGCATATCTCCTTTCTGAGCGACATCATCTACCAATGCATGGAGAAACCGGAAGGCGCGTAGAGGAGACCTTTCACAACAGGAGGAATTATGATCGTTGCCAAGAGGAAGCCCCTGGAAGAAATCAAGGCTTCAGTCCAGGACTACTCCCGGGTGCTCACCGTAGGGTGCGGCACCTGCGTTGCTGTGTGCCTGGCCGGGGGAGAAAAGGAAGTAGCCAGTTTGAATGCAGAGCTGAGCATGGCCAGAAAAGTGGAGAAATCCCCGATTGAGCTTGGAGCTGTGACCATAGAAAGGCAATGCGACCGGGAATTTCTAGCCGAGCTGGACGAAATGGTATCCGACTATCAAGCCGTGGTGTCCATGGCTTGCGGCGTGGGCGTCCAGTTTCTGGCCGAACGTTTCCCGCATCTTCCGGTCTTTCCCGGGGTGGATACCACATTTATGGGCGCCAACCAGGATGTCGGCTGGTATGAAGAGCGCTGCCGCGGATGCGGGACCTGTGTTTTGGCCTACACAGCCGGGATTTGTCCGGTGACCACATGTTCCAAAGGCCTGTTCAACGGCCCCTGCGGCGGCACAAACCAGGGCAGCTGCGAGGTGAACCCAGACACTCCCTGTGCCTGGCAGCTGATTTACGAGCGCCTGGAACTGCAAAACCGGGTGGCCAACATAATGCCCATCTTTCCGGCTCAGGAGTGGCGCAATCAAGTACCGCGTACGGTTGTCCAGCCCGGATACGAGCACAAGGTCGGCGTGGAAGAACGTTAGCTCGGATCAAGATCTCAAAACCATGAAGGAGTGTCACCTTGAACAGCGAACGGCAAACGGTCATGATCATCGGCGGCGGAATTGCCGGTCTGACAGCCGCCCGTGACTTGGCCGACTACGATCTCAACATTCATCTGGTGGAAAAGGAGCCCTTCCTGGGCGGACATGCTATTGCCTATAACTGCAAAGCGACTGTGGAATGCCGACAGTGCGACGCATGCACCGTGGAAAAGGCCCTGAAGGACGTTTTGGATCACCCCAACATCACCATACACCAAGGGGCCCGGGTCACAGAGATGTCCAAGGACGCTCCCTACTCTGTGTCCATCGAGCAGGCCCCGCTGTTTGAAAGTGAAGAAGAGCAGGCTGTTTTAGCCCAAAACTACGCCACATGTCCGGTTTCCGGGGGTATCCGCAGAGGGACCTCAGCCAACCACACCCCGTTGTACGCCCTGTCTTTGGACCACAAGGAGGACCTGAAAAAGGCTTTGAAGCATACCCAGCTCAACCTGGACAAAGAGCCCACCCAGGTCAGCCTGCAGGCGGACAGCATCATTGTGGCCTCTGGATTCACCGCTTTTGACGCTGAGCAAAAAACCACCTATGGCTACGGCCGGCTGTCCAATGTGACCACTGCCTTGGACATGGAGCTGTTGAAAAAGGAGGCCGGCGGGTACGTGCGCCCCTCAGACAAGGCCCGGCCGAAGAAGGCCGCTTTTATTCAGTGCGTCGGCAGCCGCAACGAACAGCTGGGCCATTTATGGTGTTCCCACGTATGCTGCCCCTACGCCCTGCGCATGGCCGAGGTGATCAAAAGCCAGGACCCGGACGCGGAAATCTGTGTCTACTATATGGACATTCAAAATGTCGGCAAGGAATCTCCCATCTTTTACCAGCAATGCCAACAGGATCTGGAGTTTATCCGGACCATCCCGGTGGATATTTATGCAGCAGACAACGAAAACCTGCTGGTGAGCATCCTGGATGAGCAGGACAACTCCCTGACCCATAAAGAACATGACCTGGTTGTGCTTTCCGTGGGCATTATGCCTGCTCAGGACAACCCAGCCCTGGCTTCGCTTCTGGACCTCGGCTTGACCGAAAACGGATTCTTCCAGGTCCAAAACGAGCTGGACACCACAACGACACAAAGACCCGGGCTCTTTTTGGCCGGCACCACGACTGGACCCAAAAGCATTGCCGAGTCCATCGCCCACACCGGTCTGGCTGTTCGAGAAGCTGCAAAGTACTTGGGGGTGTCCAAATGAGAGCGGAGAATGCAAGCCACATGGTAGAAAATGATCTGAACACATCCGTCTGTGTCTTTGGCGGGGGGTGGTCCGGGGTACGAGCAGCCCAGGAGCTTGCCGAGCTGGGCTATGCTGTGACTATAGTGGAGAATGAGGCCGACTTGAGCCGGGCCCGGGAAAAGGCCGCTTTCCTGGCCCAAGCTTCCCCGGACCAGGGACGTCTCTTTCAGTCCACAGCTCTGGACAGCCCCGCCAGCTTGGGCATTGAGTGTCTGACCGGGGCCTCTCTCCTCCATTTCGACGGCCTGCCCGGCCACTTTCAGCTCAAGCTGCAACAGGGTGCCGAGGTCATCCAACGTCAGGCCGGAGCAGTGGTCGTGGCCTCGGATGTCAATGCTGCCCCTTTATTCGATGCCTACGGACTGTCCGCTTCCCAGCGGGTCATAAGCCAATCCCAGTTGGAAGCCTTGGCCGGCAGCGGCCAGGCCGCTGAGTCCATAGGCAAAGAAAAGAGAGTGGCCTTTCTGGTCGGATTCGGCCAGGAAGGGAATCCCTTGGCCATGCGCCGAGTCATGCAGTCGGCGCAATCTGTTCAGGATCACGGCGGCCAGGCCTATGTGTATGTCAACAACATCAAGGTGGCCGCCCACGGACTGGAAGCGCTGTATCGGAGCAACCGGGACAGTGGGGTGATTTACTTCAAGCTCCAGGATAGGCCCGAGATCGAGCCGGATGGAGCCCGGATCGTGTCTCTGGACCCGGTTCTGGGACAAGAGGTGGCCTTGGAACCTGACTTGGTGGTTGTGGAAGAGGCCTTGCAAACCTCTCAGGAGGCTCCCAAGCTGGCCCAGCTCCTGCGCATCGACCTCGGCCCCTGGAACTTCCTGCAAGAGAACAATGTCCATCGCTTTCCCATCCGTTCCAACCGGGAAGGCATCTTTGTGGTCGGCGGGAGCCGGGACGTGGCCGACCTGTCCTGGGCCTGGACTGATGCAGCCAATGCCGCCCTGGAGGTGCATAAGTTCCTGGGAGACGGGACCAAGCTTGCCCCTGAAGCCAAGGCAGTCGTGGACAAGGAAAAATGCTGCTTCTGCCTGACCTGCTACCGGTGCTGTCCACATGGGGCCATCACCTGGGACGACAAGCCGGCTATCTCCCCCATCGCCTGTCAGGCCTGCGGCATTTGCGCCAGCGAATGTCCCCAGGACGCTATTCAGATCTTGGCCTTTGAGGACCAAAGTATCGCCGCCCAGCTGGATCAATCTTTGAGCGCCTCCAGCCAGGCCCCGGATATAGTCGCCTTTTGCTGTGAAAACTCCTCCCTGGAAGCACTGAAGATGGCCAAGCTGTTCAGTCTGGACCTGCCTGCCGGACTCAAGACCGTGCATGTACCCTGCGCCGGCAAGGTGGATCAGGACTATCTGTTTTCCGCATTCCTCAAGGGAGCGGACGGAGTTGTGGTCTTGTCCTGCCATCCGGGCAACTGCAAGTCTGTGCGCGGAAACACCTTCGCCGGGTGGCGGGTGGAGAACGTGCAGCGCATGCTCAAAAACGCCGGCATGGACCCTCAACGTCTGCGCTGTGAGTCCCTGGCTTCCAATATGGGCCATGAGATGGCCGCCGTCCTTTCCGACCTGGAGAGGGAACTCAAAGAACTGGGGCCCAGTCCCTTGAAGTAGGTTCACTTAAAGGATAAAGAGGGCAGCCATACGGCCAAAGACGCGGAGGCTGCCCCCTTTCCTACTTCCCTTCATCCCCCATTTCCTCTTTGACCAATTCCAGGCAGTACTTGAGCTTCTCCAAACAGGTCAGGACCTGATCCCGCTCCTGAGGGGAGAGCTTTTGCAAGACCTGCTCATACATCGAGGCCTGAAAGCGCTGTACAGCGTGCAGCTTTGCCCTCCCGGTCCTGGTCAGGGTAATCAGTTTTATCCGGGAATCGTTGGGGTCCGGTCCCCTCTGGGCCAGCCCCTTGGCCACCAAGGCGTCGATAAGGGCTGCCGCCCTGCTTTTGGCCACCCCAAGCTCCCTGCTGACCTGGGTCAAGGTGGAATGCTGCCTGGAGCTGAATAAGAGCAGACAATGGGTTTGTGAACACGGCAGGCCGAACAGGTACTGTTCATGGTCCTCCCTCGCCTCACAGCATTTATGCATGGCCTGGAGGAGATGATGCAGACATTGACCCTGATAGCGCAGGGCGGCCTGCCCTGTATTCCCGGCCCCTTCTCGCTCGGTCTCGGCCCGCATCTCTTCACCCATCTTCTGCCCCCGTTCTTGCCTGCGGATACTCCCGGATAAAGGCCTGGACATCGAACTTTCGCTTGCACCCTGCAAAGCTCATAAAGCGCACTGTGCCAAAGACCGGCCTGGCCTTGAAGCCGTGATCGTGCAGCCCGCCCACCGACCACAACACCCCGACGTAGCCGTTGGGGTCCCGGCCGTCCAGCTCGTAGCGATCATTGAGCAAAAGGGCAATGGAGAGAGCTTGTTCCGGGCTCTCAGTCCATTCCAGGATCTTTTTGGACCAGTACATGCGCATATACCCATGCATCTTGCCTTCAGCCACCATCTGGGTCTGGGCCGCGTTCCACAAGTCATCATGGGTGGCGGCCGCTTCCAGCTCTTGACGGGTATACACATAGGGCCGGGGATCGTTGCGATGCGCGGAGAGCGTCTTTTGGGCCCAGTCCGGAAGACCGGCAAAAGAATCGTAGTCCGAGTTATACCAGCAAAAATTGTCGGCCAATTCCCTGCGCACGATGAGCTGTTCCAAATAGGCATCCTTGGACTCCAAGGAGGTCCCTTCTTGATCCCGGACCTGCAGGGCCACCCGCTGCGGGGCGATCTGTCCGAAGTGAAGGTAGGCAGAGAGCCGGGAAAGCACCCCGGCATTGGGGTCGTTGCTCTTGGCGGCATAACCCGGAAGCCTCTGAACCAGAAAATCATCGACAACCTGCTCTGCCGCCCGGGCTCCGGGAAGGAGCCAATCTACGGGCCCAACCTCCCTGTCCACCCTGACCCGGGAGGACAGATTTTCCCAGTCCGGCTCCGGGGAGTTCAGGCCGGGCACCGGATATGGGTGATAAGCCAGCTCGGGGAAGGAGGTGAGAAAGTCTAGGAGTTTTCGCTGGATTTTGGGCCGGATGGTCCGGGCTGCATACTCCTGCTTGTTGGAGGCCTCCCAGCAGGGAACAATATTGTGTGCATCCACCATATACACCGGGGCATCAACCCCAGAGGCCACTTCCCGCCGCCATTGGACCTTGATGCGCAGGGGGTCGAAATCGCAGACCACACTTTCCGCGTCCCAGGTCCCGGCCATCTGCACAACCGTCTCTGGGGCGGGGCCCAAGCGAAGCACAAAAGATATCCCCAGCTCCCGGCACCTGCTGCTGACCTCTTGCAAACCATGGAGCATAAAATGGTATTGTCGCCACGTGGCCCCCAAGAACTCCGGCTGCAGGCAAAAAAGGACCACCAGCCCCCGCGATGCACTGACAGCCCGCTCTTGCGCATATACAAGGGCCCAGTTGTCCTGTATGCGCTGCTCCCGGCTCATCCAGTACAGGACAGGGCCCTGCCCCGGAGTCCCGGAACGCAGGGTACGTATGCGGCGGGAGTCTATCTGCACGCATCCTCCAGGTACAGCTCGGTCAGCTCTTGAAAGTTGGATACCGCCACCACATGATACACGTCAATGCCGAAAAGAACCGACTGCGGACTGCTGGCAAAGTCCCTTAAGTCCGGATTGCGGACGATAAAGGCCTCTTCGGCTTTTTGACGCCCGTGGTCTTGGATCTCCCGGGCCCGGGCATTGAGGGTTACTGCAGTCCCGCCCTGCAGATCCTGGTTGAATGCCCGGCTATCGGCAGCCAACAGGGAGACGTTGGGATTATGGCGCATGGCCCTGCACTTGCGGGTATTCTCCGGGGTGACAAGAACCAGAGAGCACTTTTCGGGCATGAAGCCAAAGCACATCAGGTTGCAGGCTGGAGTGGACTCTTGACAGGAAGCCAAAATCAAGGTTCGTTGATCATCCAAGAAATTCTGCACCCAAAAGAGAAAGGTGTCCTTTTCTTCCGGGGACACATGACGCTTGCTGGGTTGCAGGGGCAGATTCTGAGTGGGCATGCCAGACTCCCATTGTTGCGGTTGGAGCACGGACAAAGAATTGCCAGCCGGACTTGTATATGAGGCCCTATCCAGACCTTCAGCGGTTCCCAGAGATCAGGGAAAACAAGGCTCGGACAAGTCGATCCGGATCTATGGCCGGGGAAGATTCCCAGGTGACCAATCGATCCATAACAACCTGCACACCCATGGATTGCAGGGCGGCCATATCCACCGGACCAGGATACAGCTCCAGGCTCTTATCCACAAGGATATAGTTGAGTGCTCTGGCTCCCGGCCGATGTCCAGCATAACGCAACAGAAAGCGGACCTGATCCTGCAGGGTCAATCCGAGACATTCGGGATCAGGAAAGGTGCTGGGCACAAAAACCTTCGCGCACTGCGCCCTATGGATGCTTTCCGCGATACCCCGGGGCAAAAGGTTGGAGAGCAAACTGGTGAAGAAGCTCCCCATGGGATAGCATATAAGTTCTGCCTCGGAGATTGCGGATTGGACCTGCACATCAGCCTGGACCTGACATGGGTCCTGCCAGGTGAGATCCGAAGTCAAAAAAATGGAAGTAATCGGACTGCCTATGGGCGGTGCCTGCTTTCCAGTCAAAAGGTGCTGCCCCACAAGCCGCTCTCCGTCGGCCAGGTCCGCTCCCAAATGATAGCTGCCATGGACAACCGGCAACACAGTGCCCCGCACCCTGGCCAACGAGGAGTAGAGGTCTATGACCGCGTCCAGGTTGCGCTCGTTTTCCAAATACCCCCCGGTCAGGACCAGATTTCCGATGCTGGCCCCGGCCAAGTCGAAACCGCGGGGCATGGACAAAAAAACAACTTCCAAATGCCGGCGGACAATGGACTGCAAAGACGGGGGCAAAGCTTCAAGGAGAGGATGGATCCCTTGAACGAGCCTTACAAGCTCTGCCCTGAGTCGGCTTGGGGTATCCTCAAGGGCCAAGCGGTGGGCAAAGAGCTTTAAAAGGGCCGAACGACCTGGCAGGCTTGGGTCCGCAAGGGCCATGAGCCGATTGCGGATATCGCCGATGGCCGGCATGGCAAAGGCCTGTCTGAGGACGGCCGAGCTGCCTCCGGAGTCAAAGGGGGTCATGATATGCACGGAGTTGTACGTAAAGCGAACAAGGCGCTGGCTGACGCCCCGCAAGGCGCTTCCCCCACTGAAAAAGAGTATCTTGGGTCCCAGCTCGGGGTGCCCGTTGCCTTTTGATCCAGGTTCAGCTTGCAAAGTGCCTTTTCCTTCAAACTTGTTGACAATACAAAACACCACCCCAAAGCCCTGTTGCCAGCATCTTGCAACATAAACCAACTTCATTTATAGGGAGGCAGACAGCCTTGGAACGTGGCCTCTTACAAGCCTGGGTACAAAGCCCGGCAGACTCGGCGCTGTGCATCTCAATCCAGGCCCGAACCGCATTGCTTGAAAAATGGTGATCTATGAACATTTACGACCTGTTTTTCTTCTTTTCTCTGGTCGCCGGCTTCTTAATGGCCTTTAATCTGGGGGCCAACGATGTGGCCAATGCCATGGCCTCAGCTGTCGGGGCCAAGGCCATCTCCGTCAAACAAGCCGTGTTCATAGCCGGCACCCTCAATTTCGTAGGAGCCGTTTTCTTAGGTTCCCACGTCACCGCCACAGTGAGCAAGGGGATCATCAACGCAGACCAGATCGGAGATCCCCAGATCATGCTTGTAGGCATGCTGGCCTCTTTGCTGGCGGCCGCCTTATGGGTATTCATCGCCACCCTCACCGCCTTGCCCGTTTCCTCCACGCATTCCATTATCGGCAGCATTCTGGGCTTTGGATTGATAGCCATGGGACCTGGGGTGGTCAACTGGCTTGTCCTGGGAGGCGTGGTTCTTTCCTGGATCATTTCCCCGTTCTTTGCAGCGGCCATTTCCTTCACTGTATTCTCCCACATCCGCCGTTTCATCCTAGTGCATACCAACTTCTTTCTTCAAGCCCTGCGCTGGGCCCCTATATGGATGGCCCTGACCGCGGCCCTGATTCTCCTTTCCTTTCTGTATAAGACCCCGATAGGAAAACAAATCCCTGTTTCCAACGGGTTGGGCCTGGTGGGCATCCTGGTCCTGGTCGCTTTGATCTGGTTCATCAGCAAACGAGGCATCAACAGCCTTATGGCCGGGGCGGACCGATCCGCGGAGAGTGTAGAGTTCATCTTTCGCAAGATCCAGGTAGGAACCTCCTGTTATGTGGCCCTGTCCCAAGGGGCAAACGACGTGGCCAATGCCATCGGCCCGGTAGCCGCTATCTATATCATTTCCAGGCAACATGCCATCCTGGAACAGGCGCAGGTGCCCATGGGTATCCTGGCCCTGGGCGGGCTGGGCATTGCCCTGGGTATCATGGTCTTCGGACGCAAGGTTATGGCCACAGTAGGCACCAAGATCACCTCCTTGACCAACACCCGGGGGTTTTCCGTTGATTTTGGAGCCGCAACCACTGTATTGGCTGCCTCCAATCTGGGCCTGCCGGTATCAACCACCCATGCGGCTGTTGGTGGGGTAGTAGGGGTGGGCTTGGCTCGGGGATTTAGTGCAGTTGACTTCGGCGTCTTGCTGCGCATAATCGTCTATTGGATCCTGACTGTTCCCATTGCCGCTTTTACCAGCATTGTCCTGTACAACATATTATCGGCCATTTTTCTATAGCCGCCAGGTCCGGACAGGGTTGTCAGGAAACGGAAACTGTGTACACTGGGAATTTCCCATCAAATCAAGAGAGATGCTGCTTACAAAGGATGTGCCATGATGAAGCGGATCCCGTTTTTTGGATTGATCAGCCCCCGTTCGCCCATGAAAGGCCTTATCGAACACTATATGAAGATCAATGAGTGCCTGGAAATCATACGCGACGCCCTGGAATGCTACGTAGCCAACTCCGATGTCTGCCGGGAGTTCGACGAGCTCAGCCAGGAGATTGACGATATTGAAGCCCATGCAGACAAGATCAAGCGCAATATCCGCAATCACCTGCCCAGGCGGCTGTTCATGCCTGTGGATAAGACCTTGTTCCTGAACTACACCCGAGGCCAGGACAATATCCTGGACTCTGCGCAAGAGGCCCTGCATTGGCTGGGCATGCGCAGGATGAGCGTTCCGGTGGAGTTCCAAAAACCGATCATCGAGTTTTTGGATCAAATAGCCACCAATGCCAAGCTCCTGGAGCCGGCCCTGCAGTCAACGGTCAAGATAGTGCATGGGGAATCCCTGGATAGGGAAGGATGTAAGGAGAAGTTCCGCAAGATACGGGTGCAAAGAGACAAAGTCACCAGGGAGAAAAAGATCCTCCGTTCCCATATCTACAACTCCGATTTGGATTTTAAAGATATCTTTCAGTTGATTTTGTTCATCGACTGCCTCAGCGATATGGCCAAGAACTGCGAAACCTGCTCCGACGCCCTCAGAGCCATGATCGCCAGATAACCAACCAGGCTCAGGGGATGAAGACGGCTGTTGTGTCCATGTTTATAAAAGTGACGCGTCGAGCTTTAATGGGCCCAAATTGACAGGATGATTCACGACAAGCTGCCCAAGATAGGCATCCACCCCATCAGATGCGGCACGCATTTCGGCCTATTTTGGTCAGGACATACTCAGTAAACATCTGGGCTGCATTTATCCCTTGCGCCTCCCAGATCCCCCGAAATCCGCCAAAGGCTGAGACCTCGAAGACGACCGGTCCGTCCTCGGTCTCGGCCACATCCACGCAGGTAAAGTCCAGATCAAAAAGACCTTGGGCCTTGGAGGCTATCTCAATGCTTTCCGGGCCAGGAGCATAGGCCTGGTATTTACCGCCGTTCACAGTGGTTGTATTCCAGGAAGCTCCCGGATTGCAGCGGGCATAGGTGGTCACATATTCGCCGCCCAGGAAGGCCAGACCAAGGTCCCGGCCGTTGAGTTCAAGTTTTTTTTGAATGTACATGATGGCGTTCTCCATCTTGTATTCCCTGACCTCGCTGTCCAGATCGGGTGTGTCCTCGATAACCCGCATACCCCTGGCCTTGGAGGTATACAAGGGTTTAAAAACCGCCTGGCCGTACTCACGCACTGTTTGTTTGGCCTGTTCAATATCCTCGGTGACCACAGTCGGAGGTATTGGAACGCCCCCCAATTGCAGGGAGATGGTGCAGCTTAAACGGTCCAGGACCCGCATCATGCTCTCTGGTGCAGAGAAGACAAACACCCCCCGATGCCGGAGGAAACGCAGAATCTCCAAACGGTCCAACAGGTCCGGAGAATATTTGCTCCCGATCTTTTTGACCAGAAGACCGTCCAGCTCCCTGAGGTCCTGGCCCCGAAAAAACACGCTTTCGCGCTGCAAGTCCAACACAGCGGCCTGCATATCCACCAACAGTCGATACCCGGTCCTGGCCTCTACCTCGTCGGCCAGCCATTCCGAGGACCTGCCTCCCGGCGTGCCCACCACTCCCAGCTTATACACACCCATCCTCCAGGTTGGATTTTAGGGATACAAAACATCTCCAGGCAGGACAAAACTCTCCCAAGAGCGGCCCTGGTGTCCGACCAAGCGGTCCAGAAGGAAATGGGCCCGGAGAAACATGTTCTTGGCAAATTCAGGTTTGAGTTCAAAACGGGTGGACGTGTAAAACGACCTGGCCAAGGCCAAAGCCAAACGGGGATAAAAGGTAGCGTCTCCATGGGACCGGGCGAACTGCTGGGCAAACTCGAACATGCTCCTGGTCATCCAGTTCAGACGAGAGCGCAGGCTGGGATCAAATACCGGGATGCGGAAATTGGAGACCAGAAAGACCGAGATGTCCTGGACATAATCGCCCTGGGTGGAACGGTGCAGATCGATAAAATGGATCTTTTGCTGTGCATGGCTGTAGACGACATTGTTGGCGTTGAAGTCCCCGTGGATAAGAACGGAAAACGGGGCCGCCAACTGACTTTCCAACTCCGTGCAGGCTTGCAGCATATCGTCTGTGGACAAGATCCTGGTCTCGCCGATGCTCTGCGCCTGTCGCTTGAAACGGGGATGGACGTGCAGGATGGCATCCAGGCGCTTGCGCAGCTGAGGCATGAACCTGGACTGCACCTTGCTCTCAACCAAGGACTGGGTCCAGACCTCTTCCAAGACCTCCCGAAGGATGAAAAAAGTGTTTTGAACCGTCTCCATATCTGTGGTCAGAGCCGCCTCATCCACGGTACACCCCGGCAACAGCTCCAGCAGCAAAGAGGCCGTATCCTGCTCCCGGTCTTCATAAAAGCTGAAGATCTTGGGCACCAATCCGGGAAAGATCTGCTGCCATCGTTCCAGGCATCTCTTTTCCCTGCTGATTTTCTTGCAGGCCCCTTCCTTGAAGATCGATTCCTGCCGGGAGGTGTTCTGGTCCTTGTTTTCCACCCGCCCGATTCTGCATCCGGACCTTGAACCCCATATATAGGTAAAATCCATTTCGGAAAGCTCGGTGACCAGGCCGGATCTATTCAGATTCTCCTGCAAGGCCTGGAACTGATGGATTTTAATCTTCTCGCCGATGATGGCAAAAAGTATGGCTTCTCCGATATTTAAGAGAGAATCTCCTATCCGCTCCAAATACCGGACAATAAATACTATAGTGATATAGTCCCCGGGATGCGAAGGCCCCTGCTGCAGCTCCTGCATGATACGCTCAAAACGTGCTTTGCACATCTGGTCCAGGGTGTTTTCCGTCCGGCAGATGCGCAGGGCCTGGGGCAGGCTTTTCTTCTTCAGGGCTTGTAGGATTTCATCCATACCCATGAGAATTTCCCGGATCATGCTTTGATAGTCAAAGGCCTGCAAAAAATCCGTATCCGAGAGATATTGCACCTGGTGAACTATATTCACGCAATAATCGGCAATACGCTCCAGATTGACGGCAATGGTTTGAATGCTGCGGTAGGTGTTGATGGCTTGAGTGGAAAGGCTGTTCTGAGTGGCCGAGGCTATATGAGTGTAGCAGGCGTTTTCAATACTGTTTTTCAAGTTGTCGATATAGTCGTCCCTGGACACTATATACTCGTAGAGTTCCGCCTCCGGAGCCAGAAGGAAGGTGGAGGTCTGCCGGATATGGCGTATCACCTCCAGGATCAGAAACTGGAAATTGTCGTGGAGTCCGCGTGCCGTAGTGGTCATGAGCTTATGGATAACCGACCGTTGTGCATGTCCTGGTCATCGTCCTTGTCTTCCCAAACGATCTTGATTTGCAGCTTGTTGCTGGCTCCCCTTTTCCGGGCTTTGATGGAGAGCTG